>JACQVX010000110.1 GCA_016209495.1 Planctomycetota bacterium | reverse complement strand
TCGTGGGCGGGGCCTGGCTCGTGGTGGCGGGGCTCGCCGGGGCGGGCTGGGGTCCCGCGCCGGCGCAGGGCGCCGCCTCCGTCCCCGAGGGGATCCACTGGGTCTCGGACCTCGAGGACGCCGGGACCCGCGCGCGCTCGGAGGGGAGGCCCATGCTGGTGGACTTCTACTCCCGCGCGTGCATCCCCTGCCGGGAGATGGACGCCACGGTGCTCCGCGACCCCAGGGTCGTCGCGGAGGCGAGGCGTTTCGTGGCGGTGAAGCTCGACATCGGCGCCGACGAGGTCGCCTCCCGGCTGCGGCTGGAGCGATACGGCTCTGCCCAGCTCCCCCTCTACGTGTTCCACGACTCGCAGGGACGCGAGCTCCCCGGTGCCCGGCGGGGCAAGACCGACGTGGAGGATTTCCTGAACGTCATGCGATCCGTGAAGTGAACGCCCCCTGGTACGCGGAGGGGCTGCGCTTCTCCTGCACCCGCTGCGGGCGCTGCTGCGGCGGATCCCCGGGATACGTGTGGGTGGAGCCGGAGGAGATGGACCGCCTGGCCCGCCACCTGGGCATGGGCCTGGACGCCTTCACCCGCCAGCACGTGCGGCGTGTCGGCGGGCGTGACAGTCTCCGGGAGCGCGAGGACTACACCTGCATCTTCTGGGACGCGGCGCGGGGCTGCACCGTCTACGAGGCCCGCCCCGGGCAGTGCCGGAGCTTCCCGTTCTGGCCGGAGAACCTGGCCTCCCGGGAGGCCTGGGGGCGGGTCGAGGCGGACTGCCCCGGCTCCGGTTCCCCCGAGGGCCGGCTCCACACCCGCGAGGAGATCGAGGCCATGGCGCAATCATGACCGATCCCGAAGGGGCCAGTCCGGAAGACATCGCCCGCCTGGAGGCGGAGGCGAAGGAGCACCCGGAGGACCCGGATCGCCACATCGAGCTGGGGGATGCCTACCTCGATGCGGGCGAGACGGAGAAGGCCCTGGCGGCCTTCGGGACGGCGGCGCGCCTCGCCCCGGACAACCCGGAGGCCCGTTTCCACCTGGGCTACGTCCACGAGTGCAAGGGCGAATGGGAACCGGCCCGACTGCACTACGAGGCGGGGCTCCGCGCCGACGAGGACGACTCCTGGGGTCACTGCCACCTGGGGCACGTCCTGGCCCGCTCCGACCGCCACGAGGCCGCCCGGGCGTCCTACCAGCGCGCCATCGAGCTGGAACCCGAGGAGGCGGAGGCCTACCACGGCCTCGGCTACGTCCACATCCTGGAGGAGCGATTCGAGGAGGCCCTGGAGCCCCTGGGCCGGGCGGTGCAGCTCTCGCCGGAGTCGGCCGCGGCGCGGTACGACCTGGGCTACGCCTACTCGCGCCTCGGGCGTTCGGCGGACGCCCTCACCCAGCTCGAGCAGGCGGCGGGCATCGACCCGGACGACCCGGCGGTGCACTTCCAGATCGGGTGCGTCCACGAGGCCGAGGGCCGCTACGCCCGGGCCATCGTCGCCTTCGAGAAGGGTCTGGCCCTGGAGCCCCAGGACGCCCTGGCCCGCACCCACATCGGCTATTGCCGACTCGCCCTGGGCCAGCCCAAGGCCGCTCGCGAGGTGCTGGACGAGGCCGTGCGGCTGTCCCCCCAGGACCCGGAGCCCTACCGCTATCGCGGGGATGCCTTCTTCGACCTCACGGAGCTGGACCGTGCGGCGGCCGACTACCGGGGCGCCCTGGAACTGGAGCCCGGCGACGCGGACACCCATCACTGCCTGGGCGTCGTCCTCCGGGAGTCGGGGGCGACGGACGACGCCATGCTCCACTTCGGGGCCGCCCTGGACCTGGACCCCACCCTGGTGCGCTCCTACTACGAGCGCGCCGGGTTGCACCTGGAACGGGGCGATGGCCCGGCCGCCGCCACCGACTTCACCTCCGCCGGCCGGTTCGAGACCGAGGCCGGATTCCGCGGCGTGTACGGGGCCGTCGCTGCCGCCCTGGAGGATCGGCTGGAGGACGCCCGCGAGTCCATGACCCGCGCCATGGCCGCCTTCCTGGCCCACGGCGACCGATCGCTGATCCGGGAATGGGTCGCGGTGCCCGAGGACGCCATCGGCCTCGCCTCGGCCCACGCGCCGCTCCAGGCACGCCTGCGCGCCCTCCTGGTCCGGATGCGCCAGATGCTGGCCGGCCAGGGCGACGCGCGGCTCCGGGAGCTGGCCGCGGACCTGGAGCGCCTCTGGCGCAAGCTCGGGGGTAGCTAGGGGGGGACATGGGGGGGGAGGCCGCCGAGGCCGCCCCCCCGAGCCATCAGAGCCTCTCCCCCCCGCCGAGGGGGTGGAGGCGCGCGTGGGCGAACGGGACGACCACGCCTGCGCCCATGGCCACGCGCTCACCCCCCCCGCCTGTGGAACCGCCGCTCCAGCTCCTCCAGGGTGAAGGCGAGGACCGTGGGGCGGCCGTGGGCGCAGGCGAAGTGGCCCTCCGTGTCCCCGCGGCGGCCCAGCAGCTCGCGCATCTCGGACTCACCCAGGGGGTCGTGGAACTTCACCGCCGCGCGGCAGGCCAGGGCGGCCGTGAGCCTCTCCAGGACCGCCTCGGGACCGCCCCCCCCCTCCCCGGGTTCTTCGTCGGAGGAGGCGCGCGAGAGGACCTCCCGTAGCAACTCCGCCGGGGGTACGCGGCCCAGGATGGCCGGGACGGCCTGGACCTCCAGACCCCCGTCGTCCGCCGGACGGACCTGGAAACCGAGCCGCCGCAGGACCTCGGCGGCCCTCCCGTAGGCCTCGAGTTCCAGGGCCGAGGCCTCCAGGCGCTCGCCCACGAGGAGCCGCTGGGACGGCAGGCTGCCTGCGGCCAGGCGGCCCCGGATCTCCTCCAGCAGGACCCGCTCGTGGAGGGCGTGCTGGTCCACCACCTCCAGGCCCTCCGGGGTCTCGTGGACGATGTAGGACCGGTGCACCTGCATCACGCCCCCCTCGGCGGGGCCGGAGGCGCGGGCCCCCGGGGAGGGGCCCGCCGGGCGGTAGAGGTCCAGGGCGTGTTCCCGCGCCGCCTCCGTCCCCTCCCGTTGCGGGGGCCAGTCCTCGGTGCTTCCAGACTCATGGTCCCTGGCCAGGTCGGTCAGCGGCACGCCTCCCAGGGCGCGGCGCGCCAGGGCCATGACCACCCCGTGCACCCGCCGGGGTTCCTGGAAGCGCACCTCCAGCTTGGCCGGGTGCACGTTCACGTCCACCTGGGCCGGGTCCAGTTCGATGTAGCAGAAGGCCGCCGGGAAGCGCCGGGGCTCCAGGAAGCGGCGGTAGGCCTCGTTCACCGCGTGCTGCACGTTGCGGTCGCGCACGTGCCGGCGGTTTAGGAAGACGTATTGCTGGTCCGTGGAGGCTCGGGTGTAGGAAGAGGGCGCGGCGTAGAGCCGTACCCGCAGGTCCGGCTCCTCGTGCTCGACGAACGCGAAGGACCCGCGCTCGCCGAGGCGGAAGAGGGCGGCCAGGCGCCCCCCCTCGTCCGCCGCCGCCGGGGCCTCGAAGACCTGCCGGGCGCCGTGGCGAAGCTCGAACCCCACCTCGGGGAAGCCCAGGGCGAGGCGCAGCACCGCCTCCGTCGCGGCCTTGAGCTCCGTGGCCTCGGAGCGGAGGAACTTGCGCCTCGCGGGCGTGTTCTGGAAGAGGTCGCGCACCTCCACCTCCGTCCCCCGGGGCGCCCCGGCGGGGCGGACCGGACCCGGCTCGCCGAAGACCGCCTCGATGCGGGCGGCCTCGACCCCCTCGGTGCGGCTCGTCAGGCGCAACCGAGAGACGGCGGCGATGGAGGCGAGGGCCTCTCCGCGGAACCCCAGGGTGCGCACCCGGAACAGGTCCTCGTCCGTGAGGAGTTTGCTCGTGGCGTGGGGGGCCAGGGCCAGCCCCAGCTCCCCCGCGGGGATGCCGCCGCCGTCGTCCACCACGCGCACCAGGGCGCGGCCCGCGTCCTCCAGGTCCACCCGCACCCGGGTCGCGCCCGCGTCCAGGGCGTTCTCCACCAGCTCCTTCACCACCGAGGCCGGGCGCTCCACCACCTCGCCGGCGGCGATGCGGTTGGCCAGGGAGGGGGGCAGGACGCGGATCATCGAGAGGGGGATCCTAGTGGGTCCAACCGCAGGACTCAAGGGAACGACCGGAGAGGCGCGCAAGTGAACGTGTAGGTGTAGGTGAACGTGACGCCCACGCCCACGCCCACGCCCGCGCACACGCCCGTGCGTGACAGCCGCACTTCGTCCCCACGCAGGCGATACCCTTTGCACTCCTACCGGACGCCGACGAGTCGGAGCGGGAAATGCTCCGCGATCAGGTGGAAGTCGACATCGGGGGAGAGGAGTGTCGCCCCCGCTCGAAGGGCGCTCGCTGCTATGACACAGTCGACCGTACTTCGGACCGTGATCCCCTTCCGGCGCAGCGTCCGATAGATCCGGGCGGCCGAGACGTAGCCGGCGAGGCCCATGTCGACGACCGGAAGCGCGAGGAGCGCGACGCGCGCCGCCTCGAACCGTGTCTCGTCCCGGAACCCTTGCAGGACCTCGGCGACGATGACGGGGGCGATACCGAGGTCCTCCTCCTCGTCCATCGCCCGTCCTAGACGGGCCGCGTACGGCGTGGGTTTCATGTTGAAGTAGTCGACCCAGACCGCCGTATCGACCAGGATCACGACCGGGCGCGCCGCAACGCGTCGACGTCCCCCGCCCAGACGCCCTTGCCTCGGAGTCGCCGGAGGGCCTGGTAGGCGCTTCGCTTGTCCACGATCCGACGAAGGGCGATGTCGACCGCCTCGCGCTTCGTCTTCGCCCCGGTCGCCTTCATCGCCTCCCTCATGAGGCGATCATCGATCACGATGTTCGTCCGGCCCATGCGCCCTCCGCGAGTCGACCGATACACCTTCTACCACCGAAACGGTGTATGCGCAACCCGCCTCGCGCGACCCAGGATACAGGACCTCCAGGCGCTCACCGGGACCAAACGGCCAACCACACCACCTGGAACCCGAAGCAGTCGTACACGCCCACGCCCACGCCCACGGCCACGGCCACGGCCACGGCCACGGCCACGGCCACGGCCACGAACACGAAACACGAACACGCCCACCCGGAATCGGTGGACTCTTTCCGTGAGGCGGCTTAGCATCCCCCCGCGATGGTCGGCGACGGGACTCGCAGCCTATGGTGCTCGCTCATGCCCGGTAGGGAGTCCCGCGGTCTACTGCGGCTACGGCGGACGTCCACCGGACGTCCGCCTACTCGCTCGGCGGCCTTCGGCCGCCTGCGCTCGTAGCCGCGATGGTCGCGCAGGTCCTGGAGGGGCACGAGCTGGCGAGGGGGATCAAGGCCTCCCTGAAGGAAGGGGTGGACCGCCTGAGGCTGCAGGGTCGGGTCCCCCACCTCATCTCGCTGCAGGTGGGACGGCACCCGGCCGCCATGCTCTTCGTGAAGAACCAGCGGCGCGCCTGCGCCGAAGTGGGGATCCAGTACACCCTCTACGAGTTCGACCCCCAGACCCCGGAGGACACCCTCCTGCACCACATCGGGGGCCTGAACGGCAACCCGGGCGTGACGGGGATCATCATCCAGATGCCCCTCCCCCAGCGCCTGCGGGCGCACCGGCTCCTGGACGCCATTGCCCCCCACAAGGACGTCGAGGGGGTGAACCTGGCCAACCTGGGGCGGCTCTACTACCGCACCCCCACCCTCGTCCCCTGCGCCGCCATGGGGGCCTTCGAGCTGATCCGCTCCACCGGGAGGGAACTGCGCGGGGTGGAGGCGGTGGTGGTCGGTCACTCGGCCATCGTGGGCAAGCCCATTGCCCTGCTCCTGGCCAACGACCTTGCCACCGTGACCATCTGCCACATCGGGACCCAGGACCTGGCCTCCCAGACGCGTCGGGCCGACGTCCTGGTGGTGGCGGTGGGCCACGCGGGCCTCATCACGGCCTCCATGGTGAAGCCCGGGGCCATCGTCATCGACGCGGGCATCGTCCGGGTACACGCCCACGACGAGCGGGGCCAGAGGCTCCTGGACGAGCACGGGGAGCCCCGGATGAAGACCGTCGGGGACGTGGACTTCGAGGGCGTGCGAGAGGTGGCCTCCGCCCTCACCCCCGTCCCCGGCGGGGTGGGTCCCCTTACCGTGGCCATGCTGCTCCGGAACACGGTGGAGGCCGCCCGGACGCAAGGGGGAGAGGCCCCGCAGGCTTGAACGGATCGAGCCACCTGGACGAGACCGGGGCCGCCCGCATGGTGGACGTGGGCCCCAAGTCTCCCACGGTCCGGCGGGCGGTGGCGCGCGCCTTCGTGGGCTGCTCCCCCGAGGCCCTCGAGGCCATCGGGGCCGGGACGGGGCCCAAGGGCGAGGTCCTCGCCACGGCCCGGGTGGCGGCGATCCAGGCGGCCAAGCGCACCTCCGAGGCCGTCCCCCTCTGCCACCCCCTGCGGCTTGACCAGGTGCGGGTGGATTTCCACCGCTCGCCGGACGGGCTGGAGGTCGTCTGCGAGGCCCGCGCCACCGAGCGCACCGGGGTCGAGATGGAGGCCCTCCACGGGGCCCTGGTGGCGGCCCTCACGGTCTACGACATGGCCAAGTCCCTGGACCGGGCCATGGTCATCGGCCCCTGCTGGCTGGAGAGCAAGTCGGGGGGCGCCTCCGGGGCGTGGCGCCACCCCTCCCCTCCACGCCCCGCCACGCCATGACCCATGACCTCGGATAGCCCCTTCGGCCTCCTCTTCGGCGTCGCCGCGGTGCGGCGCGGCTGGGTCACCGAGGCCCAGGTCCTGGAGTGCATGGAGGAACAGCGGCAGGCCCTGGCCATCGGCTACCAGGAGCCCCTGGGGGAGCTCCTCATCCGCCGGGGCCACCTGGACGTCGGCCAGGTCGCCCGGATCCTCAAGGCCCAGGCCATCACGGAGAAGATCCAGGAGGACCTCCTCTACGGGAAGATCGCCCTGAAGAACGGCTTCGTCACGAAGGACCAGCTCGCCGAGTGCCTCGAGGAGCAGCGCGGCCGGCGCTACGCGGTGGGCCTGGGGACCCTGCTCCAGGACCGGGGCTACCTGGACCGCGAGGCCCACGAGGCGGTCAAGGCCGCCCAGGCGCGGGTCATCGAGAGGGCGGGCGCCCAGCCACCGACCCGGAAGCTCGCCCAGGGCGCCCCCCCCACCACGCGGCAGCTCCGCCGCACCCTCTTCGGAGAGGTGGCCCTGCGCGAGCGACTGGTGAGCCCGGCCCAGCTCGAGGACGCCCTGGAGGTCCAGCGCCGCATGCGGGAGATGGGCATCCAGAAGCGCCTGGGCGAGGTCCTGGTGGAGAAGCGCATCCTGGCCGCCGACCAGGTGGACCGGGTGGTGCGCATACTCGGCCGCATGAAGGCCGGGGTCGAGATCCCGGGCTTCCGCATCGAGGAGCGCCTGGGCCAGGGGTCCATGGGCGTGGTCTACCGCGGCTGGCAGGAGAGCCTGCAGCGGCCCGTGGCCATCAAGCTGCTGCGGCCCTCCCTCGCCTCCAACACGGCCTTCGTGGAGCGGTTCCGCAGGGAGGCCGTGCTGGCGGCACGCCTCTCCCACCCCAACATCGTCACCATCCACGACGTGGGCCAGGCCATGGGCGTTCCCTACCTCGTGATGGAGTTCGTGGCCGGCGAGAGCCTGGCCCGCCGCCTGGAGCGGGTCATCGTCCTGGAGGAGCGCGAGGCCCTGGGCCACGCCATCGGCGTGGCGCGCGCCCTCAAGGCCGCCGCGGCCGCCGGCATCGTTCACCGGGACGTCAAGCCGGAGAACGTCCTCGTGACCGCCGACGGGACCCCCAAGCTCTGCGACCTGGGGGTGGCCCGTCTGTCGGGCGACGCCCCCAAGGCCCACGGGGGCGTGGCCGGGACGCCCTACTACATGGCCCCGGAGGCGGCCCGCGGCGACGCCGACGTGGACGGCCGGGCGGACATCTACTCCCTGGGGGTCACCCTCTTCCACATGGTGACGGGCCGCGTCCCGTTCCCTGGGCCCAACCCGGCCCAGGTCATGGCCGCCCACCTGGTGAAGCGCGTCCCCTACGCCCGCGACCTCAACGTCACCCTCTCGGTCACGGCGGCCAACGTCATCGCCCGGGCGACCGAGCGGGAGCGCGAGCGCCGCTACCAGGGCCCCGACGACCTCCTGGAGGACCTGGAGACCGCCCTCCGCCGGCTGGAGCGGCCCGCGGACGGCGCGGCCCCGGCCCCCGCCGAGGCCCCGGCCAGGGGCCGCCGCGCCTCCAGGACCACGAAGGCGCGCCGGCGGCCGCGGTAGGGGCCGCCGTCAGGGTCTCCTCAGGGACCGCCGAGCCGCCGCTCCAGCTCGTCGAGCTCCGCGGCCGCGCGCAGGCCCCGGCGGTGCGTGTGGACCATCCACCCCAGGAGCAAGGCCACGAAGACCGTGAGCGCGCCGAAGAGGGCCCCGCGGTAGTCTCCGGGGGCCGCGGCCAGGAGGAGGGCCGCCCCTCGCCCCATCACCGGGCCCCCCTCCTCTCCTCCAGGA
>JACQVX010000115.1 GCA_016209495.1 Planctomycetota bacterium | reverse complement strand
GGACTACAGCGCCCGCAGCGTCATCGTCGTGGGCCCCGACCTCAAGCTGCACCAGTGCGGCCTTCCCAAGAAGATCGCCCTGGAGCTCTATCAGCCATTCATCATCCGGCGGCTGAAGGAGCTGGGTTACGCCGACACCATCAAGAGCGCAAAGAAGATGCTGGAGCGCAAGGACGAGGAGGTCTGGGATATCCTCGAGGAGGTCATCCGGGAGCACCCGGTCATGCTCAACCGCGCGCCCACGCTGCACCGCATGGGCATCCAGGCCTTCCAGCCCATCCTCATCGAGGGGAACGCGATCCGGATCCACCCGCTGGTCTGCGCCGGGTTCAACGCGGACTTCGACGGCGACCAGATGGCGGTCCACCTTCCCCTGTCCCTGGAGGCGCAGGTCGAGGCGAACACCTTGATGCTCGCCACCAACAACATCTTCAGCCCGGCCCACGGGAACCCCATCATCACTCCTTCCCAGGACATCGTCCTGGGCTGCTACTACCTGACGGCGGACCTGAAGGGGGCCTACGGCGAGGACCGGAAGTTCCACTCCCCCATCGAGGTCTTCCAGTCCCACGCGGAGGGGAAGGTGGCCCTCCATGCCCTCGTGAAGGTGCGGGTCGCCGCCGAGCGCCGGGTCCTGGGCGAGAACGGCGAGGAGACCTCGGCCAACAACCTCTACACCACGACCCCGGGGCGGGTGATCTTCAACGACGTCCTTCCGTCCGGGATGCCCTACTACAACTACGTCCTGAACAAGAAGCGCCTCAACGGGGTCATCTCGGACTGCTACAAGCTGCTGGGACGCGAGAAGACCCTGCAACTCCTGGACGACCTGAAGGACGTCGGATTCCGCCAGGCCACCCTGGCGGGGCTATCCTTCTCCACCAGTGACCTCAAGATCCCGCCGCGCAAGAACGTGATCATCCAGGAGACGCAACGGGAGGTGGAGAAGATCGAGAAGGCCTACGCCGATGGGGTCTTCACCGAGGGCGAACGCTACAACCAGATCATCGATCGCTGGACCTCGGCCAACCAGCTCATCGGCGACGAGCTGATGCGAGCCCTGCGGGACGACGAACGGGAGGGCCGTCGCTACCTGAACCCGATCTTCCTCATGGCGGACAGCGGCGCCCGCGGGAGCGCGCAGCAGATCCGGCAGCTCGCCGGGATGCGCGGACTCATGGCGAAGCCGTCCGGCAAGATCATCGAAACCCCCATCAAGGCCAACTTCCGCGAGGGCCTCAAGGTGCTGGAGTATTTCTCGAGCACCCACGGGGCCCGGAAGGGGTTGGCGGACACGGCGCTCAAGACCGCCGATTCGGGCTATCTCACCAGGAAACTGGCGGACGTCGCGCAGAACGTCGTGGTCAACGTGCACGATTGCGGGACCCTGAATGGCATCACCAAGACCTCCGTGTTCAAGGGGGACAAGGTAGAGGTCCCCCTCTGGCAGAACATCCGGGGACGCGTCGCAAGGGACACCATCACGGACGTGATCTCCGACGAGGTCATCGTCCGAGAGAACGACCTCATCACGGACGAGCTGGCCCAGCGTATCGAGAAGTACCTGGGTCAGCAGAACAAGATCCGCGTGCGCTCCCCGATGACCTGCGACGCGGGGCTAGGGATCTGCGCCCTCTGTTATGGCATGGACCTCTCGCGCAAGCAGCTCGTCGAGCAGGGACTCGCGGTGGGGATCATCGCCGCCCAGTCCATCGGGGAGCCTGGCACCCAGCTCACCATGCGGACCTTCCACATCGGGGGCGTGGCCTCCAAGGCCATCGAGGAGAAGGAGATCCGGGCCCGCCAGGAGGGGGTGGTGAAGTACCGGAACCTCAGGGTCGTGACCGACGAGGCTGGACGCGACGTGGTGCTGAACCGCAACGGGGAGATGGCCATCCTCGACGACAAGCTTCGGGAGGTTGAGCACTATCCGATCCCGGCGGGTGCCAGGGTTCTGATCAAGGAGGGGGTGAGGGTCAAGGCCAAGCAGCCCATCGTGGAGTGGGACCCCCACATGATCCCCATCCTTTCGGAGAAGGCTGGGATCGTGGACTTCGAAGACGTGGTGGAGGGGGTCACGCTCCGATTCGAGGTGGATCCGAAGAGCAAGCACAAGCGCAAGGTCATCGCCGAGCACAAGGGCGACCTGCACCCACAGGTCATCATCAAGGACGAGGGCGAGAAGATCCTCGGGGTCTACGCGATCCCGGAGAAGGCCCACCTGGAGGTGGAACGCGGGGTCCGGATCCAGGCAGGGACCATCATCGCCAAGACACCCCGCGAGATCACCGGGACGCAGGACATCACCGGGGGGTTGCCTCGGGTCACCGAGCTCTTCGAGGTTCGCAAGCCCAACAATCCGTCGGTCATCAGCGAGATCGACGGCACGGTCGAGCTGGGCGAAAAGGTGCGCGGCAAACGGACCATCGTTATCAGGGGGGCCAGTGGAAACGAACGGTCCCACCAGATCCCGCAGGGGAAGCACCTGCGCGTGCACCGTGGCGACAACGTCAAGGCGGGCGAACCCTTGGTGGACGGGCCCCGGATCCCTCAGGACATCCTGAGAGTCAAGGGAGAAGAGGACCTGCAGCAGTACCTCATCCAGGAGGTCCAAGGGGTCTATCGCGCCCAGAACGTGGGCATCGACGACAAGCACATCGAGGTCATTGTGGCCCAGATGCTGCGCAAGGTGCAGGTGGAGGACCCGGGAGACTCGGACTTCCTGCCGGGGGCAGTGGCCGACAAGTTCCGCTTCCGTCAGGAGAACGAGAGGCTTCGTGGGGAGGGGAAGAAGCCGGCCACGGCCAAGCAGATGCTCCTGGGCATCACCAAGGCCTCCCTCTACTCGGATTCCTTCATCAGTGCCGCCTCGTTCCAGGAGACGACCAAGGTCCTCACCGAGGCCAGCATCAACGGCTTCCG
>JACQVX010000112.1 GCA_016209495.1 Planctomycetota bacterium | reverse complement strand
GGCTAGGAGCGAGGAGGAGCAATAGCAATGGAGAGCTATTCCGACGACGAGCGACGACGCATCGCGCCGCCGCAGCCGGCCGAATGTAGTCAGTTATTGTTTTACGGCGACTAAGCGAGGCCGCAGCCCAGGTCGCGTCCTGTCTCGTCCACGACCACGCCGATGTTCCGTTCGGCCATGGGGGCCAGGGCTCCGGCTATGGCCTCGGCGAACCCGTCCGGCCCCAGGGGGGGCGTATCCCACGTGGCCGGCCCAGACCCGGCCCAGGATGCCCTCCCGCTGCAGGAAGCGAGCCAACGTCAAGGCAGACCGGGCGGGCGGGCGAGCGCCTCGAACGCGCGGGGGAGGCGCGTGGTCGCGATGCAGGCCTCCGCAAGCGCGGTGAACGGCGCGGTCATCTGTTGCCTGGCGCCGAGCCCATCCCATATCCGGTTGCTGGGGGGCGGGCGTGGTGAGCGCCACGTGGGTGCGATCGCCCCCCAGCAACTGGACCTCTTCAAGGCCCTGGGCGTGTCCAGGCCGACCATGGAGGACGCCGCCGGTGTGACCCGGTCCGGTAGCGCGGCGTTGTAGTGCAGAACCCAAGGTGGTCAACCTATACCGGGCCAGTACTTCCAACGACGAACTGTCAAACCCGGGCGATCCCCACGCTCACCCACGCCTGGTTGTTGAGGATATCGTACACGCCATAGGGGACCACCTTCCCCAGCGCCTCATCCTGGAAGTCGTGGACGCGGACCTTCTCGGGCTGCCCCTGGGGGCGCCACCCCCTGCCACCGTTCTTGAAGTCGCCTACCAGCTCTTTCTTCTTCGTGTCCACCGAGATCGCCGGCTGCCCCCGGTCCAGGAACCGCCTCACCTGCGCGTTGATGTGCTCGAACTGTGTGTTGCGGTCGGGGTGCCCGGCGCCCTCCCGCGTCTTGCGGTTGGCCTGTAGGCTGTAGCCGGCCTGGCGAAGCAGCGATGCCACCGTCCGGGGGCCGACGGGGTGCCGGCGGTGCGTCAGCTCATCCGCCAGACGCCGCGTGCTCTTGCAGGTCCAGCGCAACGCAGACTCGGGGTCGCCCCGCGTCGCCGGCTCAATCAATCCCTCGAGCGTGGCCAAGAGCTCGGGGTCCGAGACGACGAGAGGGGGACGCCCGCCGCCCGGCCGCCGCACACGATCCGCCTCCGCCGCCCGTTGCCTGGAGGATAGAGCTAGATCCCGGAGCCCGGCCGTGATCGTCGTCCGCGACAGACCCGTCGCGCGGGCCACCGCCGTCACGCCGCCCCAACCCAGGTCTCGCGCCTCGGCCGCCGCCCACTGGCGCCGCATGCGCTCGTCCATCTCCAGGCGGAGCGCGCGGTACTTGCGTCGGGTCCGCACGACCTCAGGCGCATCGCGCATACCTCTGTCGTCGGCTCGCCATAGCCGACTCCGAGAGACAATTTGTGCACTTTATTATTGCGCGGGCCCTAATCACGCGGGCTGAGGGTCAAGTTCGGTCCGCCTCCTCTGGCTCCTCCTCCTCCTCCTCCTCCTCGTCCTCCACGGGTGGATCCTTGGAACGCCACCAGCTATCGGGAGAGCGCCCCAACTCGCGATCTGTCCCCTTCCAGAACTCGCGGCAGACCTCCGCCAGTGTCGCAAGGTCGCGTAGCGTCCATTGGTCCATGGTCCGATAGACACCCTCGTCCGTACGATGGTACGAACAACGTTTTTCATGCTGTTCTAGCCTCACCCGTCCGAAAAGGAACTCCGCCGGGATGGTCGTCCGGAATCGCTCCTCCAGGGTGACGGTGATGGGGTCGAAGAGGTCCCGATCCAAGGGGCCTCGCGGGGTGAAGATTCGTTCGTCATCACCGAGGGCCCCGCCCACCTCCCCGGCACTCTCGCACAGCACCTCTCGCGCGCGTCGCAGGGCCTCGCCCGACACCCTGGATTTCAGCAGCCGAGCTTCCACACGAGAGTGGATCCGAGGAGGAAGTGGGCGGCTCTCGCTGTAAAAGCCTTCGCCCGGCCACCACCGCCTGTGGACGAGCCAGTAGTCGGGGGGATAGACAGCAGCGTAATCGGCCTTCCTGTGGAGGCTATGCGTGTCGTAGCGTAGCCGAGGGTCCACCGAGTACTCGTCCTCTCGGCTGAACTCGCGCACAAGCTCGAATACCCGCCGGTCGGCCTCCTCTAGTCCCTCCAACTCCCGCACGAGGTCGAACCCGCAGAGTCTACGGAGCGCGTAGGAGCCGTGGAAGATGATCTCACGACAAGACACAAATTGGAACCAGTCGCTCTGATCCTCCTCGTCGAAGACACGCCGGAAGTCCTCCTTTGGATCTTTGGACTCCGCGGACCCGCTGGACAGGACAAATGACCGGAAGCCCCGCACCTCGTCTTTTATTATGGAAGGACCGTCGCTGGCGAGCACATCCCGATGCAAGCGAACGGCATCCAGGATCTCCTGGACGCATGGCGCATGTTCCGGCCGGATGACCGCACGGCCGTCCCGCGCGGCATCCTCCCAGAGGAGCAACTCGCCGTAGCTGTCCAGGTCGCGCCTGCCCACGTGAACAATGCCGTGTTCCTTGAAGTCCTTCCAAATGTAATCATCGGATCCCAAAAGGCATTTGTGGAACTCGATAGGCGTCCGGCGCATGAATCCTCCTATCGGATCTCCAGGTAGCCGTATTTGGCGAGTTCCAATTCCTGTTTCTTCATATACACCTTGGTTTCCAACCGTAGAAATTGCACGGGGATCTCTGTAACGGGAACCCCAGCATCTGTCAAAGCTCTCGGTGCGGGCCGGAAACACGTGGCCACCTCGCCGGTCGTCACGTTGCCAGAGGCGAAGACCGCCTTGTCCAGGTCAAAGACGTGGCGCATGCGCACCCCCGCTTTCTCGAACTCGAAGACTTGGATGTGCTTTGACGGGTCCGAGCGGCGGTGGTTCAGGTACGAGAGGGCGATCTCCAGGTACTCCTGTGTGACGAGCTGCCGCTGCTCGTTGACGACTCCTGGTGGAAGGGTACCGTCGCTCTCGAGCTCCACGAATGTCGGCCTTCTGCCCGGGATTGTCCTCGGCTTCTCCGCGGACTTTTTCAGCCCCCGGAGACTGGGCGCGAGTTCATCGAACTCCTGGGCGTGCCGCGCCACGTGATCGTCCAGGGTTTCCGTGGCACTTGTCGCTAGCCTTTCGGCCGTGTGGCCGACAGGGCTCGCCCCCGGGCTCCATTTCCCACGAAACGATCCGTAGAACCTATCCACCGTGGCGTTGAACTTCTGGAGGGCCAAGCGCCCCGCCCTCTTTCCGATCTGCCCAAGGGCCCCGCCGATGGCGCCGAAGAAAGCTTCTCGTGAGACCGTGCCTCCTAGGACGTCGACCTCTCGTTCACCGTTGCGAATTCGTTCGGCAATCTCCCTCGCAGTGTCCAGATCCCCCCCGAAGGTGTGGAAGATGAGCGCAAGCTGGAACTTCGTCTCGTCGCTCAAGTCGAAGAAGGGCTCGCTGTTCTGCTCCACGTAGGCATTGATCCAGCGCTCGTCATCCTCCGATATGAAGGGGGAGCGGAAGCGCTCCAACTTTCCCTTCTCGGTCACCTTCGCGAGCACCCGGACATTGGGGTCGATGATCTTGTAGGGATTGAGGTCTATGACCTCGATCATCCGATCACCCATCTGCCCCCGACGCGTCCTGAGGGAAAGGACCTCCATGTAGACATCGATGCCCCGCGCCGGGTCGTGGGGGTCGGGGATGCGGAAGTTGCCGATCCGCTTCTGTTCGCCGATGTCCGTCCGCTTGACCATGATCCCCAGGTAGGAGCCGAAGAGTTGCGGCGCACCCCCATCCGGGAACTCGACCAGGCCCCCCTCGCCGGGAACGGGCGGCGCCGCCTCCTCGAACGGTGTCCCGTCCGGATGGGATGCCTCCACCAGCCCTCCGAAAACGCCACGGAGCAGGCCGTCCCCGGGCAACGTCTCCTCGATGACGAGCCTCACGGGTGCGAACGCATCCACGACCTCGGAGTCGATGACCGTCTCCTTGTCGATGGCGTAGCTCACGAGGAGCAGCCGTGAGATCTGCGAACCCTCCACGGTCAACGCGAACGAGTAGACCGGGATGGGCCGGCCGGCCTCGTCTCGGGGTTCCGCGGGGCCGTTCAGCAGGCTGGTCAGGGGAAGGGTGGCGATGGGGAGCCCGTCCACCGCATCCACGAAGTCCACGTCGATGGCGTCGATGCGCATGGCGTCGCCGCTGGCACCCGCGGCAGATACCAAGGGATCGTCGAGCTCGACGGACAGGATCTCTCCTGGCCGCGTCCGGCCGCGCACCGAGAGCAGGTCCTGGCAGACCGCTACCCGCTCGGCCATGGGGGTGAAGAACTCCTCCACGGTCTCGGCCGCCCAGCGTGTCCGCCGGACCCCGTCGGGGCCGAAGTACTGGTAGTTGACGCCGCCCAGGCCTGCGGGGGCTATGGCCTCCACGACGACCAGGTCGTCCTCGTCCAGGGAACGGGCGCTCAGCAGGACGTCTGCGGAGGGCGCGGCGACGCGCACCGGCCAGCGGCCGGGCGTTGTGGGCGGCCCGGCGGAGGGGAGGGCCGCATCGATGGTGCCCCCGGCGAGAGAGCGGAGCGGATAGACACGGAGCTGATCCGTCGGGATGGCCTCGGACGTGGAGTTCTGGAGGGCGAGGACAGGGCGGACCGAACGGAAGTGGGTGTGCCGTGTCGTCTCGTCCACTCGCTCCAGATCCACTCGCACCGCAGGTTCGGGGAAGCGACCATCGGCCTCAAAGATGGCCCCCTCTCTATCGATCCCGGAGATCTCCACCGTGAACGCCTCGGCCGCGGTGCCCGGGGCATCAAAGTAGTTCAGCCAGAAGGCCTCATCGGGAATTGGCCCCTCCGGTGCGAAGCGAGAGACATCCTGGGCCATCACCTCATGGATGGCCGTTTCGTCTGGACTTGGGCCAGTCCCTGTCAGTTGCAAATACCGCGGGACCATACGGAATATCAAGCCTGAGCCGCCCGGGAGGCCGCGATGGGCCTCGTCCACTGCCGCCTGGAATCTTGGGATAACGAGGTCCCTGAGGAAACTACCGAATGCGTTGAGGTTCGTTTGGAAGCCCCCGGTTTCGAGCAACACTACGCCTTCGGCCGTCAGATTCTCAGGGTGCGAGTGGAATGCCACCTCCATGGGGCGCCGGAGTGGCTCTACCGGCGTCGCACTCGCGACTAGCCTTCCCGCCCCATCGGTGCGGACCATGCGTCGGAAGGCGGTCTCGGGTGGGGCGAACAGCCGTTCGGCCTCTGTCGGGAGAGACTCGGGGGCGGGTTGGACATTGGCGCGGCCCGGCTCTCCAGCGAAGGTGAACAGCTCGAGGTTTAGCATTAGGGGATCCGATAGGCCGAAGGTGCGGAAGGTCCCCGGCACATCCTGGTCCACTTCCTCCGTGCGAAGCGGGGCTGCAACACGCAGAAGCTGTGCTTCGACCGAATCCAGGAGTACCTGAAACTCCTCCCGCCCGATCACGGGATGGCCGAAATCGTTGAGCACCTGTACCGAAAACGTGACGGGCGTGACCCCGGTGGCCACTTGCACCGGGGGAGAGAGGGTGGTCAACGATGCTCTACGGACGAGACGCAGGACCGTCACGAGATTCCTGTCCCAGTCCTCGTTTCGGTTCGAGATGAGAGGTACAGGGGCCCCGAGGAAGGGCGGCTCCCCGGACACGTCTACCCGGATGGTCCTGGGGCCCAGGAGCCTATCGAGGAGGGCGAACTGTCGGAGCTCCGCAGCAGGGAAGTCGGGAAACCGGATCGTCACCGCGTGTGTGCCAGGTCGCCGCCCGATGAGGATGGCCTCTATTCGACCTGCCCTATCGGTAGTGGCAGGATTGGGGAATATTTCTATGTCGGGGTCGTTGGGGTCCCCAGTAGAAAGAAACTCGACGCTTGCATTCGCGATCCCCGATCCGCAGCGTGGCTCGCAAAGCAACAGGTTCAAGTGTCCCACAATCTCGCCTGCCCGCGCCGTAGGATCGTTGCCAAGGCCCATGTCGAAGTGGGGATTCCGCGCAGCCAGGAAGACCTCGTCGGATGCCTGAGCACTGCCGTGCGCGGCCTCCACACGCACGCGTACCTCGCCGACCTCAGACCCGAAGAGGAGGTTCAGGCCACCGAGGCCCGGACCCGCGGCCCCAGTGATGGCGGTCAGGCCATCGGACTCGAAGAACGTAGCGTTTCCACGGTAGACCTCGAAACGAAGGGGAATGCCGTTGAGCGGCCGACCATCCTGATCGCTGGCGAACATGACGATGGGGCGGTGAGCAGGACGGTTCACCGTCTCATCGAACTGTCCCCCTCCGTCCACGGGAGTCAGGTGGATCGCCTGTCCCGTTCCTGGGGGTGGCGCCTGCGGAGGATCCGTAGTCGCGCTGGTGAAGCGGAAGTTCGCGGGGGCGAGCGCGTTTCCGGCGAGGTCCTCGATCCCGGACGTGAGCAACAATTGTAGTGAGGCGGCTGGGGGGAGTGGCTGCGTCGGCATGAAGACTACGGTCGTCCCTGTGGCGGAGAACTCCAGGTCGCCCAGGACCGGCACGCCTCCCTCCGCCGCCAGGGAGAAGGTGTCTGGGGTGACGCTGAATGGCGAGATGCGCTCGCCAAACTCCACGACGAAGGCTGCCGGAAGGGGGAGCTCCACAGCGCCGTCGAACGGGGAAAGGAGGCGCGCTATCGGTGGGGCAGTATCCTTCACGACGTCCACGACTCGCTCAAGGACGCTGCCGTCCGAACGGGTGATCTTGACGTCCAGGATGCCTTTGCCTTCGGCGAGCGGGGGGGAAGTCAGGACGAAGGTGTTCGTGCCAGGTACCCTCACGGTCGCTTGCCCAGCGACCGTCACAGCATCCACATCGGGATGCAACTGACCATCGACGGTCAACCGCAACGTCCCGTCCGGGGTCAGTTCAGCCAGGATCTCCACGCGCCGGACCTCGATGGTGTAGGTGACAGCCGGGATCTGTGGGTGATCGGGCAGCGACACGGTGGCCTGAACCGTTCCCACCATGAAGGGCTGGGGAAGGTCGAGCCTTGCGGTGCCAGTCGCCGTCGTGGTTACAGACAAGGCGCCAACCCCATCGAGGACGACCCGAACGACCGCGCCCTGGACCGGCTGGTCGAATCCGTCGAAGACCTGCACCGTAACAGGCGTGGGCTTTCGCCCCACACTGACGAGTTCATTGCGTCCGCCGCTCAGGAGGCTCATCCGCACGGGGGCCGTGACCACCTGGGCCAAGACCGTGGCGGTGAGGGCCGGGAAGACGAGGTCGGTCGCGGTGACCGTGTGCGACCCTGGGCTGCGGAAGACGCCCAGGTCCGGTAGGCGCCGAACCCCAGCGTCGGCCCTGCTGAAGGCTACCTCGGTTCCATGGAAGAAGGCCTGCGTGTCGCTGGAGGCGAGGAGGACATTCCCGACGTAGTCGGTGGCGACCTCGCCGGATGGGGTGATTGCGGTCAGGAGGATGTCATGGAACGAGCCCACAGGGATCCCCGCCCCGGGGTCGCCAGGGATGAACTCGATCCGGAAGGCCGTCGCGCTGCCGGGGCTGGCGACAAGCCAGCTGGCCGTCGCATCCGCATGGGGATCGGAGGCGTCCTGGCCCGAGTGGACGTCGGCGGCCGTGACGGCGGCGTCCAGGGTCTCGGTGCCGGCCGGTGTCGTGGCGGCCACGTCCACGGCGAAGGAGAGGGTGGCCGTCGCCCCTCCGGCCAGGCTCGTCACCGTGTCGGTGCGCGTGGCGGTGTAGGAGCTGGGGCTCGCCCTGAAGACGAGCGCCGCCGCCGTGATGCGCGCCGCCGCCTCGCCCGCATTCGTCACGGTGAGCGTCACCGGCACGCCGGACTGGCCCGGGGCTACCACCACGGCCTGGGCGGTCACCTCGTCGAGGCGAAGCTGGGCGGGGGTCTGGACAGTCCAGGTGTCCGTCTGCTGGGCCCCCTCGACCGTGGCGTCCACACCGGAGTGGGCGTCCGTGGCCGCCAGGCGGGCATCGAGGGTCACGGGACCGATGGAGGCCAGGGGCGACACGTCCACCACCACGCCCAAGCTCGCCGTGGCGCCGCCTGGGATCTGGGCGGGGTTCGTCCCGAAGGGACGCTGGGTGTAGTCTGGATCCCGCGGGATGTGGTCTCTCCGGAAGAGGACCAGGACGCCGGTGATGTTCGCCGCCGCCTGGCCGGCGTTTCGCGCACGCACGGAGACGGCGATGCCTGTCTGGCCCCTGGAGACCGTGGTGGG
>JACQVX010000104.1 GCA_016209495.1 Planctomycetota bacterium | reverse complement strand
CCCCAGCTCCCCCAGGAGCTCGTAGGCGCCGAGGCGGCGGGGGGTGGGGGCGTCCACTACTTCCGGAAGCCCCCGGCCGACGGGCAGGTCCGCGCGAGCGGGCAGCGGGGGCAATCGGGCTTGCGGGCGTGGCAGACCCGCCGGCCGTGCTGGATCAGGCGGTGGCTGAATGCCGTCCACTCGGCCTCCGGGAGCAGGGCCCGGAGGTCGGCCTCCACCCGGGTCGGGTCCTGGTGGGCGGAGAGTCCCAGCCTCCGCGAGAGGCGGCCCACGTGGGTATCCACGGTGATGGCGGGCAGCCCGAACCAGTTCCCCCGGACGCAGTGGGCCGTCTTGCGGGCGACGCCCGGGAGGGTGAGCAGCTCCTCCATGGCCGAGGGGACCCGGCCGCCGTAGCGCTCGTCCAGGGCCTGGCACGCGGCGCGGATGTGCCGCGCCTTGGTGTGGTAGAAGCCCGTGGGCCGGATGGCCAGCTCCAGCTCCTCCAGGGGCGCGCCGTAGTAGTCCGAGGGCCGGCGGAACCTCCGGAAGAGAGCCGGCGTGACCCGGTTCACCATGGCGTCGGTGCACTGGGCCGAGAGCATGGTGGCCACCAGGAGCTCCAGGTCGCTGGAATGGACCAGCTCGCACGCCGCCTCCGGGTAGAGCGCCGAGAGCCGCCGGGCGAGACGCCGCGCCCGCGCGCGAGACGTGCTCACCTCCGCCTCCGGAGCCACGCCTCGAAGGCCTCGGGACCCAGGGTGTTCACCACGTCCTCGGTCCGGAACCCGGCCCGGCGGGCGGCGCGCACCCCGTGGCGGACGTCCTCCAGGCCTTCCGTGGAGTGGGCGTCCGGGTTGATGGAGACCTTCACCCCCAACTCCCGGGCCCGTGGGCCCCAGGCCTCGTCCAGGTCGAGCCGGCGCGGGTGGGCGTTCAGCTCCACGGCGACCCCCAGCCGCGCGGCGGCCTGGAGTACCGCGTCCACGTCCAGTGCGTAGGGCTCCCGCGCCAGGAGCAGCCTCCCGGTGAGGTGCCCGACCATGGTGACGTGGGGGTTCTCCATGGCCGCGATCACCCGGCGGGTCTGCTCCTCGCGCGACAGGGAGAAGCGCGAGTGGACACTGGCGATGATGAAATCGAGGCCCCGCCAGAGGCCCTCGTCGTAGTCGATCCCGCCGTCGCCCAGGATATCGGCCTCGATGCCGTGGAAGATGCGCAGGCCCGGGTGGAGCTGCCGGACGCGCCTCACCTCCTCCGCCTGGGCGCGGACGCGCTCGGGGCCGAGGCCCCCGGCGTAGACGGCGCTGGCGCTGTGGTCGGAGAGACCCAGGTAGCGGGCCCCCATGGCCGCGGCGCGAGCCGCCATGGCCTCCAGGGTATCCGCCCCGTCGGACCAGTCCGTGTGGACGTGGAGCAGGCCCTCGAGGTCTCCCTCCTCCACGAGCCGCGGCGCCTCCCCGCGCCCGGCGGCCTCCAGGGCCCAGGTCCCCTCGCGCAGCTCCGGCGGGAGGGGCGCGAGACCCAGCGCGCCGTAGACCTCCTCCTCCCCGGCGCAGGCCACGGGCCTGCCGCGCCGCGTGAGGCCCGCCTCTCCCCCCAGGACCAGGCCCCGCCGCGCGGCCCGCTCCTGGAGGCCGGCCAGGTGCCCCTCGTCCCCCGTGGCCCAGACCAGGGCGGCGGCCCAGTCCCCGGGCGCCACGAGGCGGAGCTCCACCGGCGGGGCGCCGGACTCCGCCAGGCGCAGGGCCTGGGCGCCCACGGCCTCGTGGA
The DNA here is from genome assembly GCA_016209495.1 of Planctomycetota bacterium. Lineage (GTDB taxonomy): Bacteria > Planctomycetota > JACQVX01 > JACQVX01 > JACQVX01 > JACQVX01. The sequence continues at coordinate 6,750 of JACQVX010000104.1, read as the reverse complement.
GCCCCTCCGGCGCCGCCGCCAGGAGCAGGACCCGCCCGATCACCGGCGCGCCGCGGCGGAGCGCCCCGGCCACCTCCGCGCGCTCCACCCCGGGGATCGCCCGCAGGGCCTCCAGGGCCGAGCGCGCCACGGCCTCGGCGTGGGGGTAGAGGAACAGGCCCTCGCGCGAGCGCTCGACGGCGATGGCCTTGAGGACCTGGGCCTGGGTCCTGGCGCCGAAGCCCTTGAGGGCGAGCAGCCGGTTCTCGTTGCAGGCGTACTCCAGCTCGCCCACGGTGGAGACGCCCAGGTCCTTCCAGATGGCGCGCACCCGCCTGGGACCCAGGCCGCGCAGGCGGGTCATGGCGCGGACCCCCTCGGGGACCGAGGCCGCCAGGGCCTCGTGGTCCGCCGAGCTCCCCGTGCGGACCAGGTCCGAGACGAGCGCCGCGAGGCCCTTGCCTATGCCCGGGACCTGGTCCAGGGTCCCGTCGGCGACGCGCCCGGCCAGGTCGTCCTCCAGGCCCTCCAGGGCCCGGGCCCCGTTCGCGTAGGCGCGGCAGCGGAAGGGGTTCTCCCCCTTCAGCTCCAGGAGGACGGCCATCTCCTCGAGGACCGCCGCGACTTCCTGCCGGGTCAGCCGGGTCATGGGGACCCCCGCCCTCAGCCGGAGTAGGTGGCCTTGACCTCCAGGACCTGGTCCACGATGTCCAGGAAGGCGTCGACGCACTGGGGGTCGAAGTGCTTCCCCGAGCCCTCGCGGATGATGGCCAGGGCCTTCTCGTTGGGGAATGCCGGCTTGTAGCACCGCTGGGAGGTGAGGGCGTCGTATACGTCCGCCAGGGCCACGATGCGGCCCACCATGGGGATCTGCTCCCCCTTCAGGCCGCGCGGATAGCCGGTCCCGTCGAACTTCTCGTGGTGGGTGAGGGCGATGACCTCCGAGGTGATGAGGGGCTCCGAGTGCGCCCCCTCGAGGATCTTGGCCCCGATGATGGGGTGCTTCTTCATCTCCTCGAATTCCTCGTCGGTGAGCTTCCCGGGCTTGAGGAGGATGAGGTCCGAGATCCCGATCTTGCCCACGTCGTGCATGGGGCTGGCGTAGCGGACGACCTCGATCTCCTCCTCGGTCATCCGCAGGCGCTTGGCGATGAGCGCCGAGTAGTTGCTCATGCGCATGATGTGGGCCGCGGTGTCGTTGTCCCGGAACTCCGCCGCCACCGCCAGGCGGTGGATGGTGTCCAGGTAGGCGGCCTTGAGCTGCGTCGTCAGGAGGGTGTTCTGGATGGCCACGGCCGACTGGGAGGCCATGCCGAAGATCAGCTCGTTGAGGTCCCGGGGGAAGGCCGTGACCGCCCCCCCCCCGTCCATCGCGTTGATGAGCTGGAGGACGCCGATGACCTTCCCGGCCGGGTTCTTCAGCGGGACGAGCATCATCGAGCGGGTCTTGTAGTGGTTCTTCTCGTCGAAGCTGCGGTTGATGGTGAAGGTGGACTCGGGGGGGAGGTGGTAGACGTCCGGGATGCTGAGGATCTCGCCGGTGATGGCGCAGTAGCCCGCCACGCTCTTCTGGGTGATGGGCATCTTGAAGCCCGTGAGCCCGCCCCGGTCCCAGGGGGGGTTGTTCCGCCGGGCCAGGGTGTCGCACTGGGTCACGCGGAAGTGCAGGACCTCGGTGCCGTCCGGCTCCCGCTCCACCAGGTAGATGGTCCCGGCGTCCGCTCGGGTGAACTTCCGGGCCTCGAGGACCACCAGCTCCAGCAGCTCCTCCAGGTTGGTGGTGCTCGTGAGGGCGATGCCGATGCGGTTCAGCGAGAGGAGCTGGTCCCGGAAGCGGCCGGACTCGTCGACGCCCTGGGCCATGGGGCGGCCATTATAGGAGCGCCCGCCTCGCCTTGGAAGGCGATTCGACCGGCCGTGGGGATGCCCGCCGCCTCGGCCTCGTCGAAGGCCGCGTCCGTGTCCAGGGTCTCGAGGACCTCCCGGGTCCACGCGCGCTCCTCCAGGGAGACGGGCCGGCCCAGGAGCCAGCGGCGCAGGCCGGCGCGCAGCTCGGCCCACGTCCTCCGGCGGGGGGGCTTGACGTTGGCGTCGCGCACCCCCGGGTCGAAGAGGAAGCGGTTGGGGTTCTCCAGGAAGTCGTGGCGGTCGTCCCCCAGGCGGAAGAGGTCCCGCTCGCGCCGCCACCGCTGGAGGAGCCCCGAGCGCACCGCGCGGAACGACTCGAAGGCGGCCACCGTCCGCGCGGGGTCCGACCTCCAGACGCACCGGGCCGAGTCGGCGGCCTCGTCCAGGGCCCGCCGCCAGCCCTCGCGGCCGCCCGCGTCCCCGGTGTAGACCCGCCGGCCGGCGCCGATGTGGTGGCCCAGCTCGTAGAGCTTTCGCGCGAACATCCGCGCCTGCTCGCGGCGAACGTTCACCGGGTAGCCCCCGGGGCCCAGGTCTTGGGGGACCTCCCGGAAATAGCCGTGGTCCCGGCGGACCAGGCCGCGGAACGTCGAGCGGCAGCGCCCGAGCACCGTCTCGAAGGGCTCCCCGTCGTCGAAGTCGGCCTGCCAGGCCACGTGCCACGCGCTCGTATGGCGGTCCGCCAGGTGTCGGCAGCCCTGCTGGAAGTCGGCGACGCTGTAGACCGAGCGGTCCCAGTAGGCCCAGGAGAGGAGCCGGGGGCCCAGCCGCTCCATCAGGGCTGCCTCCACCCGGTCGCAGAGGTTCGCCCCCGGTCCCCCGCGGCCCGCCCCCAGGAGCCACGCCAGGGGGGGCCACACCAGGTAGTCCCCGGCGCGGCGCTTCTCCAGGATCACCTCCCGTCGGAGCTCGCGCCTCAGGAATCCGGTGTAGGGTCGGCCGCCGATGTAGAAGGCCTTCCACCCGCGGCAGACCTCGCGTTCCGAGGGGACGAAGGACCAGAAGCCGCCGAACTGACCCTCGCGGCCCTCCCCCAGGGCGCGGGCCCTCCAGTTGGAATAGTCGGAGATGACCCGACTCACGGTGGAGAAGGTGGCCACCACCTCCCCGAGCATGGCCGCCTGGTGGATGCGCTTGCGCGTCTCCCGGAGCCGCGAGCGCGCGAGGTCGTCCCCCCGGACCCGGAGGTGTCCCAGGAAGTGATGCATGAAGTCGTGCAGGACCAGGTGCAGGTAGCCGTAGGGGGCGTAGCCCTCGCCGATCATGGGCAACTCCAGGTTGAGGTGCACCTGGGGGAGATGGATGTCGTAGTCCCCCTGCACCGGGCCCACCAGGAGGGCCTGGCCCTGGTCCGAGGCCCACTGGAGGACGGCCCGCAGGAAGGCGTGGCGATCCGGGTGGAATGCGTCCGCCAGCTCGGGCATCCTGCGCGAGGCCACCGGGTCGGCCAGGGCCCACCCGGGGAAGTGGGCCGGGTCCACCTCCACGGCGTCCTCGTTGAACGTGGCCCGGGGAAGACAGTCCATGACAGGGCCTGAGTCTAGGGGGAGAATGGCGCCCTTGTGAATCCCCTTTCCGCGGACGTCCCCCTGCACGCCCTGTCCTGGGCCTTCTACCTCTCGGAGTCGCGACGGACGCCCTTCCAGTACGTGGGGGGAGTCACCCTGGATCGGCCCATCGAGGCGCGCCGCATGGACGCCTCGCTGGAGGCGGCCTGCCGCCGCTACCCTCACTACACCTGGGTGGTGCGCGAGGTGCCCCAGGGCGCGGTCTGGCGGCCCTCCGGCCGGCGCCCCCGGGTGCGGACGGACCCGGGCACCCTGGGCCGCCCGTTCCGCCTGGGCCTCGAGCCGGGCGTCCGCGCCTACTGCCTTGGGCGGGACCTCCTCCTGGAGGTCCACCACAGCCTCACCGACGCCCAGGGGATGGTCCGCCTCGCCGATCGCATGCTCGCCGACTACCTGGGGCTGGCCCCGCACTGGGGCGAGCCGGACGAGGGCTTCGACGCCAGGGACCCGCTCCTCGCGCTCCTGGCCGGTCCAGCCCCTGGCCGACCGCCCCGGCGACGCTCGCTCCCCTACCTCCCGCGTCCCCTCCCGGGGGCGCGCCGGCGCACGGCGGCCCTCTACGTCCTGGACCTCCCGCGCCTCGGCCGCGTGGCGCGGGGCCTCGGGACCGGCCCGCAGGAACTCTGCCTCGCGCTCTACTGCCAGGCCCTCCCCCTCCTGGCCCGTCGGGCCGACGGGCGGCTGCCGGTGAACCTCATGCTGCCGGTGGACGCGCGGAGGCTCCTGGGCTTCGACACGGACTTCAACGGCTGCGGCGCCGCCTTCCTCGAGCTGGACCTGGGGCCCGCCTCGAGGCTGGAAGACCTCCTGGCGCGCATCGAGGCCGAGAAGCGGCGCCAGGTGGACGCGGAGGTCCAGCGCTCGACCCTCCGCGGGCTGGCCCGCGCCACCCGGGGCCTGGCCTTCCGCTACCTCCCCATGGCGCTGAAGCGCACCCTGGCCTCCCTGGTGGGGGAGGCGATCACCGAGCGCACGCAGACGGAGGTCGTCTCCCTCATGGGCCTGCGCCCCTTCCGCGGGCCCGTGGGACGCCACATCGAGAAGGTCTACGGGCTCCCGGCGGTCAAGCACACCCGGAACTGCTCCCTGGGGATGTCGGGCCAGGGGGATCGGTTCTGCCTCGGCTTCCACCAGACGGCCGCCTCTCCCCTCCTCCAGGACGTGGTCCTGGGGGGCCTGCGCCGCCTGGATCCGGGCTGCGTCCTGGAGGGGCCCCTGGGCCTCCCGCCCACCCGGGCAAGCTAGGGGGGGAAGTAGAGCGGCGCCACGGCGTCCGAGGCCATGGCCGGAGGACGCAGCTCCTCCAGCCTCCCCATGCGGTCGTAGGTGAACTCCGTGCGCTCGGCCAGCGCGGGGACGTTCGCCGCGCGGGTGACGGCTCGCACCAGGCCGATGCGGCCCGCGCCAGTGTCCACCTCGTAGTCCCAGCGCACCTGCTCCTGGCCGCCCACCACGTCCTCCGGGTGGTGCACCGCCGACAGGAAACCCTCCGGGGTGTAGTCGTGGCGGATCGGCTTGCCCGGCACCGCTACCACCGGCGGCGTGACCGTGTCCACGAGGTGGGCGGCGCCGGGGCCGGCGGAGCGTCGCCCACTGCCATCCGCTCCAGCGGCCGAAAGCGTAGCGATAACGAAGAGCGACAAGTTGCGGATCAGGTCCATTCCTCCTGCCATGGGACGAGATCGGGGACTATTGAAGGTACGACCCCGACACACTATGGCAGTGCTGGGAGCCGCTCGGGGCGTAGCCACAGGGCTCGAAGATGGCCGCCTTCGAGCACGACGATGGCGCCGGGGGCGAACTGGACTCCTTCACGATCCTGATCCGGATCGCCCTTCCCGAGGCGAACCCAACCCGCCGCTGGGTCAACCAGCACCGGCCACCTCTCCTCGGATGAATCCAGCCCCATCGAGACGCCCGGTACCAATGGGCGATCGAGAACCGCGCGTAGCGAGGCACGTCGGGCTGGGGGTGGTCTTAGCGGTACGCGATCCCACCCTTGATGAGGGCAATAGCCGGTGACGAAGACAACCCACTTCTCCTCTTCGTCAAGCATCATTTCAAGGTAGTTGACCACGACGGACACCACGCATCCGGCAGGGCGCGGCTCGGTCTCGAAGCCTGTTCCGTCATAGACGAGACGCCCCGCAGCAGGTTCCCGCCGCTCAGCTATTTCGAACATGATCATGGCGTCGACTTGAACAGCCAGTGAAGCACTATCTTCGACTCGGGATGGACGACGAGTTCCCACATGCCCTCGGATCCGCGGAACGCTCCTGGGACCTTGTAGAGCACGGCCCCGGGGAACCCACGCGGATCCGCGAGCGGCTTGCCAGCAGCCATGATCTCTTGGAGCGTGTGGGACGACGTCAGGTACGGACGAACCAGCTCACCAGTCTTCGACACGTCGGCAATGTGGCGCGAGACCTTCGGGTCCAGCGCCCACTCGCCGATCCTAACAGCCTCCGCCCCCCCGAACGGCTCGATGAGCATCGATCCGCGGATTCGTGCGAACCGATCCCGTCCCTGCACGCCCATCTCGCCGAGCGCCGTGGTTCGCTGGGCGATGGGCGTCTCGAACAAGGCGACGAGACCTTCGAGGGCACGTCCGGCAGCACCCTGGAATGCGGGTTCGACTCGTTGGAGGGCGCTGTAGGTCTTGCTCACGACTCCTACACGGAGTGCCTGGATGGGCAGCCTTCCCGGCATGAGACCGGGGTGGGCCATCAGCGTAGACTCCAAGGCCTCGAGATCGGGGCCCACCTGTTCGCGAAGCTCGGTCTCCGCCTGCGCCAGTTCCCGGAATGCGAACGCCGGAAAGCCCACCGTCCTCCGGCTCAGTTCGATGACCGTCCGCGCGACCTGCTCTTGCGTCTCCGCGATGGCCAGCGCGGTCGCGGCGCCGCTTCGCCGGGTCAGGGGCCCTCCTCCGGGCGCCCCGAGGAGGGTGCTCTCGAATCCCATCTGCACGAAGCCGCCGATGAAGGGGGCAAGATAGGGGTCGGCGGCCTCGAGAAACTCCCTCTCCTCCTGGGTCAGACTCAGGGCCTGCTCTCCCCGAGGGTCGGTGAGATTGGCCGGGTTGTTCCCCGGGAAGGCGTAGCCTCCAGGCAACCCCGCCAACCCCACCGGGTCGCGGCTGAGAAACGCCCCCAGCGCCGGGTCGTACATCCTGGCCCTGAAATAGACCAACCCGCTCTCGGGGTCGATAGGGCGGCCCTGGAAGGCGAAGAGGTCGCGGTCGGCCAGGGCCCCGCTGCGGGTGAGGGTCTCGCCCCAGGCGTTGGTGAGGTGG
>JACQVX010000124.1 GCA_016209495.1 Planctomycetota bacterium | reverse complement strand
GATCATGATCCCCCTGGTGGGGACGGCGAAGGAGCTGGAGGTCCTGAGGGAGCTCACGGTGCGCGAGGCCGAGCGCGTACTCGCGGCGCGGGGGCGGAAGGTCCCCTATCTGGTGGGGACCATGATCGAGGTCCCCCGGGCAGCGCTCACCGCCGACGAGGTGGCGGCCCACGCGGAGTTCTTCTCCTTCGGGACCAACGACCTCACCCAGATGACCTTCGGCTATTCCCGCGACGACGCGGGGGTCTTCCTCCCGGCCTACATCGATGGCGGCATCCTGGAGTCGGACCCCTTCGCCACCCTGGACGTCGGGGGCGTGGGGAAGCTCGTGTCCATGGCGGTGGAGAAGGGACGGGCCACTCGCCCGGGCCTGAAGATGGGCATCTGCGGGGAGCACGGCGGCGACCCCGCCTCCGTGGGCTTCTGCCACTCCGCGGGCCTGGACTATGTCTCCTGTTCACCCTACCGTGTGCCGGTGGCCCGCCTCGCCGCCGCGCAGGCCGCCCTGAAGGAACGGCGCGTGTAGTTCGTGCCGGCCGGCCTCGGTACCCCGGCCCTCTGGGCCGGCTTCGTGGGGGCCGTCGTGGGCCTGCTACTCCTGGACCTGTGCGTGTTCCAGCGAAAGGCCCGCGCGGTATCCATCCGCGAGGCGATCCTGTGGAGCGCCGCCTGGATAGGCCTGGCCCTGGCCTTCAACGGGTGGGTCGGATGGCACTTCGGCCCCCAGGCTGGCCTCGAGTTCCTCACGGGGTACCTCATCGAGAAGGCCCTGAGCGTGGACAACCTCTTCGTCTTCCTGGTGGTCTTCTCGTATTTCGGGCTGCCGGTCCACCTCCAGCACCGGGTCCTCTTCTGGGGAATCCTCGGCGCCCTGCTCATGCGGGCGATCTTCATCCTCGCGGGGGCAGCCATCCTGGCGAGGTTCCACTGGCTGGACTACGTCATGGGCGCCTTTCTCTGCTATGTGGGTGGCAAGCTCCTCGTTGTGGGCCAGCCGGACGTGGACCCGGAGAGGAACGTCCTGGTGCGTCTCTGCCGGCGCCTGTTCCCGGTCGTCGGGGACTTCCGTGAGCACCACTTCTTCGTGCGACACGATGGCCGGCTGCACGCCACGATGCTCTTCCTCACCCTGGTGGCCATCGAGGCCACGGACGTGGTCTTCGCCGTGGACTCCATCCCTGCCATCTTCGCCGTGACCAGGGACCCCTTCATCGTCTTCACGTCGAACATCTGCGCCATCCTGGGGCTCCGGGCCCTCTTCTTCGTGCTGGCCGGGGTGATGAAGAAGTTCCGACACCTGGACAAGGGGCTGGCCCTGGTCCTGGGCTTCGTGGGTCTGAAGATGCTCCTGAAGGACATCCTGCCCATCCCCATCGAACTCTCGCTGGGGCTGGTGGCCCTGATCCTTGGGGTTTCGGTGGCGGCCTCCCTCGTGCCGAGGCGAGGCGCCGCCGGGGAGACGTAGGGCCGCGCGGCCTAGGATCCGGAGGAGTACCCGGAGGGCCCGGCGTCGGCTCGCACCCCGGCCTCCTCGGCGCCGACCTGGATCTTGGTGACGTCCTCGAGGCCTCGGCGTATCTCGTCCAGCTTCACTTTCGCCGGTTCGGGGAGACCGTCGGCCGCCTTGAGCTTCCCCAGGTCCTCGGCCAGGGCGCGGAGCCTCTCCTGGTCGGCGCGCAACCCGACCGTCAGGTCATTGAGTGAGCCCGCCAGTTCCTTGAGATAGTCCCGCTTGCGCAGCGTGATGGTGTAGGTGTAGTCGCGTCGCAGCAACTTCGTCAGACCGCGCTTCAGGTGATAGGCCGCACCCGCGATTCGGTGGGTGTGCATCACCCCGTGTAACCCCATCATGAGCGCGAAGAGGATGAGGATGAAGGCGTTGCAGATGAGGGCCAGATAGAGGTTCCGCAGCCCCTCCCTGTGGATGACCTGCTCCGCGGGCACTACCTTGAACAGGATCACGAAGAACCCGAACACGCAGATCATCAGGAAGGCGGACACCAGCCACGCCGACAGGTAGTGGTACTGCAGCTCCTTGTCGACGATGAACTGCCGCCTCCGGTAGCTGGGCTCAGCCCCCGGAGACCCGGAGTCCTCGTTCCAGGCTTCCGCCATCAGAAGCGGCGGACGGGCTTGGTCCCCGCCTGTGCGGCCATGGGAATGGTATGCACCGTGACAGGCCCCGGCAACCAGGAGGCCTCCATCTCGCTGCGTGTCGTATCCATCTTCGTGGTGAGGCGATCGTAGGCGCGGTCAGATATCCTCGTTCCTTCGCCGCAGATGAGGCCCGCGAGCATGACCCCCTTGCCGAGCACGTCGTGGATCTCGCAGCTCGAATGCCCGAAGCCGCCCAAGATCACCTCGTCGAGATGCAGGCCGATGCTCAGACCCAGGTTCAGGTTTCGGTCGCGGGTGAACGTCCCGAAGGATTCATGGAGGGCCTCCGCACACCGCACCGCATCGTCCACGTGGTCCGGCTCGAACACGGCCATGAGGGCATCGCCCATGTACTTGATGATGCGGCCGCCGTGCTCGGTTAGGACGTCGCCCATGTCCATGTAGAAGTCCTGCAGGAACTCGGCCACGTCCTCGTCCCCCCAGGTGCGGGTGGCATCGAGGAAGCGGGCGATGTCGACAAACATCACGCCGACCTCCCGCTTGTCGCGCTTCTTCTTCGCCATGGATCGGCGTCTCCCCGGCCCCTGCAGGACCCTCAGGGATGCGGCGCCCGGACCGCCGGGGCGCATCGGTAGGGCCCAGACCGGGCGCGATCCTAGCACTGCCCAAGATGCGAGTCAAGCGAGGCAGGCTGCCACCCCCGCCCCGCCCTTGCTGGCCTCTGGCCCACCCTACGACCAGGGACTAGGATCCTGGCCGACTCAAGGAGCCGCCCTCCTGCTCTCTCGCCAGCGCGTCATGGACCTGCTTCGCCAACCCGGCTATCGCCCGGTCCGACCCCGGCGGATGGCCCGACTCCTTAGGCTGCCCAGGAAGGAATTCCCGGCGCTTTGCGAGTTGCTCTCGTCCCTGGCGGCGGAGGGTCATGTGGTCTCCACCCACATGGGGCGGTACACCGCCGCGGAGAGGACCGACCTCGTCCTGGGCCGAGTGGAGCTACGGAAGGAGCACTTCGCCTTCGTGGCCCCGGTTTCCAGCGAGGGCGAGTCCATCTACGTGGAGCGCGAGGGGCTCGAGACCGCTCTCCAGGGAGACCTGGTGGAGGTCAGGACTTCACAGGAGACGCCGGGGGCCCCACCGGCAGGAAGGCGCGACCCTCACCTGCCCTCTGCGCCCCGCGGCCGCGGGCGGAGGGGACGGGGGGAGTCCAGCCGCTCGGGCGTGGTGGTCCGTGTGGTGGAGCGGGCCCGCGAGACCTACATCGGGAGCTTCTGTCGCGCTGGGTCCCAGGCCTTAATCATTCCCGACGGTCACTCGCTCCCTGTGGATGCCAGAGTCCCCGCGGGCCGCGACGCCGGTGCGTCCAGTGGCGAGAAAGTCCTCTTTCGTCTGCTGCGCCACCCGCGCTGGGGTGATCGACCGGAGGCAGAAGTCCTGGAGGTCCTGGGCCACCCGGGATCTCCGGCCGTGGACCTCCGCGTCGTGGTGGAGGAGTTCCGTATCCCGGTGGACTACCCCGAGGAGGCCCTCGCGCTGGCGGGCGGCCTCGCCGCCGCACCCCTGGCAGCGGAGGTGGCGCGCCGGGAGGATCTTCGTGAATTGCACGTCATCACCATCGACCCGGCGGATGCTCGCGACTTCGACGACGCGGTCTCCCTGGAAAGGCTCCCCGACGGCAAGCTGCGCCTCGGGGTCCACATCGCGGACGTCGCCTACTATGTGAAACCCGACGACGCCATCGACCGGGAGGCACGGCGGAGGGGTACTAGCGTCTATCTGCCCTCACGGGCCATACACATGCTTCCGGAGCGCCTGAGTAGCCAGATTTGCAGCCTGCGGCCCCAAGAGGACCACCTCACCATCTCGGCCATGATCACCTGCACCGCCGACGGCCACCCCCTGGCCACCCGGATGGCCCAAACGGTCATCCGCAGCCGCCGCCGATTCACCTACGAGGAGGTTTCGAGCATCCTCGAAGGCCACGCCCCCGATGGTCAGGAGATACCCCCTGACGCAGCGGATCACCGTGAGACCCTGACGACCATGCGCGCCCTGGCAGATGCCATGCGCGGGCGAAGGCTCGATCGGGGGGCCCTGGAGCTAGAGATTCCCAGGCCGCGACTGGTGTTGGACGACAAGGGCTACATGGAGCGGATCTCCCGCGATCTCCGCGATGCCTCCCACGGCCTCATCGAGGAGTTCATGTTGGCGGCCAACGAGGCCGTCGCCCGGATCCTGCACCAGCAGCAACTTCCCCACATCGCCCGAATCCACATGCCGCCTCGCCCCCAGGACCTGGAGGAGCTGCTACCTCTGCTCCTGGACCGTGGCCTCAAGGCACGCCTTCCCCTAGACCGCCACGACCTCCAGCGATTTCTGTTCCAGGTACGTGGCACCCCCGGCGAGTTCGCCCTCAACTTGCTCCTCCTGCGTACGCTGCAGAAAGCCCGCTATTCTCCGAACCAGGAAGGTCACTACGCCCTGGCGACCGACGACTACGTCCATTTCACATCGCCCATTCGTCGGTATCCCGACCTCGTGGTCCACCAGGTCCTCACGGGCTTTCTGGAGGGGGAAGCTTCCGAATCCCGTCGCAGATGGTGGGCCGAACGGGTCGGCGACTACGCCCTGCACTCGTCCAAGTGCGAAGTTCGCGCGGAGAGCGCCGAGCGGGAACTGGTGCGGCTGAAGATCATCGAGTTCCTCCAGGACCGCATCGGAGACCAGTTCTCGGCGATAGTCATCTCGGTCCATGAATTCGGTGTCTTCGTCCAGGTGGAGGAGAATCTGGCCGAGGGGCTCGTCCATGTGCGCACCCTCCAGGACGACTACTACCGCTACGAACCCCGCAGCCGGTTCCTCTATGGGGATCGCTCCGGCAAGACCCTGCGCATCGGCGATCGACTCCAGGTCCGCCTGGTACGCGCCGACCCGACCCACAGGGAGATCGACTTCGAGTTCGTGAGCCTGCGTAGACCCCCCCGCCGTGGTCAAACGGCCGGGGGGGCGCGGTAGCCGGGCGGCCCGAGCAGCCGCCGCCGCGGCCTGGCAACGGGCATCTCGACCCAGCCACCGCGCCCCCGCGCCAGCCCTCGCTACAAGGGGATGGCCATGGCCTCCTCCTCCTCCTCCTGCGCCTCCTCCTCCGGGGCCCCGGGGGGCGAATCCTTTCCCCCGTCTCGCCGGGAGTTGAGGAACTGTACGCGCTCCGCCACAACCTTGAGCTTGCTGCGCTTCTTCCCGTCCTCGCCAGTCCAGGCGTCATACTTGAGGCGTCCCTGAAGGAAAACGGGCCTCCCCTTCCGCAGGTACCGGTGGACGTTCTCAGCCGAGCGCCCATAGACGCTCACCTCCACGAAGCAGGTCTCCTCTCGCTTCTCGCCCTCCGCGCCGTTCCAGACCCGGTTCACGGCGAGCCCGAATTCCGCCACCGGAGATCCGCTGGGCAGGGACCGGAGCTCCGGGTCCCGGGTCAGATTCCCTAGAAGCATCACCGAATTGAAGTTCGCCACAATCCACCCTCCTCCATCACCATTGGCTCCCGCCCCGGAAGGGACAACACTGCCCCCTGCGGGACGAGTCACCCCGTCCAGGCCCTCCACCCATTGCCTGTCACGAACACCCCACCTCGGCGGTCCTCGCCGCCCTGTGCCAAGGATCGGGGGGCCGCCGAGGCCGCACCATCGAGCCATCAGTACTTCCGAACCACTCCCACCACCACGCCGCGAATCTCTACCTCCTGAACGTAGATGGGCGTGAGTCTGTCGTTGGCCGGCTGCAACCGGACGCGATCCCCTTCCCGGTAGAATTTCTTCAACGTCGCTTCGTTGTCCCCGATGACCGCGACCACCGTTTCGCCGTTCCGGGCCGTGGGACGCCTCTCCACGATGACGTAGTCTCCGTCGCGGATCCCCTCGTCGATCATGGAGTCACCCTGGACTCGCAGGACGTAGCACCGCGCATCCGGCGGCACGAGGTCCTCCAGCGCGAAGGATTCCGGGTCCTCGATGGCCTCGATGGCCGTCCCCGCGGCAATGCGCCCGAGGACCTGGAGGGCCAGCCGCCCGCCGGCCTCTTCATCCCGGGGAGGTCCAGCCGCCCCTGCAACGCCGTCGACGTGGGCCGCCAGCGCGCGGCGGTATTCCACCCCCCTGGGTTTGTAGGCCGGGTGCAGGACCTCGATCCCCCGGGATTGGTAGTGACCCTTTCGGAGGTATCCCTTGTCATCGAGCTTCTTGATGTGCTCGAAGACCGTGATGTTCCCCAGTCCGAAGTGCTCGGCGATCTCCACCAGGGTGGGGGCCACCCCCCGGCCGGCCTGGTAGGCCACGATGTACTGGAGGACGTCGTGCTGCCTCTTCGTCAGGGTCATTGTTCGCTTGCAACCTCCTGTCGCTTGCGTGATCTCTCTCTCCCCCCCCCGGGGAGCTACTGGTGAGAGTCCTCCTTGGGAGGAACGGCCTCGCCCTCCTCCTCGCTCCGAACCACCCCAGGACGCTGGTTCACGCCCGCCAGCAACCTGGCCAGGACCTCGCTCTCCACGTCCACCAAGACGTCGGGGTTCTCCTCCAAGAAGACGATGGCCTTGTCCCGCCCCTGGCCGATGCGCGTCTCGCCGAACGAGAACCAGGCCCCGCTCTTCTTCACCACCCCCTGCTGCACCGCGTTGTCCAAGACGTCCCCGACCCAGGAGATGCCCTTGTTGAAGACGACGTCGAACTCGGCGACCCGGAAGGGGGGGGCACACTTGTTCTTGACCACCTTGGCCTTCACCCGGTTGCCGACCACCACCTCGCCGTCCTTGAGGCTGCCGATCCTGCGCACGTCGATGCGCACCGAGGAGTAGAACTTCAAGGCCCTGCCGCCGGTGGTGGTCTCCGGGCTGCCGAACATGACGCCGATCTTCTCGCGGATCTGGTTGATGAAGATCACGCAGGTGTTGGAACGATGGATCACCGCGGTGAGCTTGCGCAGGGCCTGGGACATGAGCCGTGCCTGCAAGCCCACGTGGGAGTCCCCCATGTCTCCCGCCAGTTCGGCCTTGGGGACCAGGGCCGCAACCGAGTCCACCACCACCACGTCCACCGCGCTGCTGGAGACCAGCATCTCGCAGATGTCCAGGGCCTGCTCCCCATGGTCCGGCTGCGAAAGCAGCAGGTTGTCCAGGTCCACCCCCAGCCGCCGTGCGTAGGCCGGGTCCATGGCATGCTCGGCGTCGATGAAGGCCGCCGTCCCCTTGTTCTTCTGCGCGTTGGCGATGATGTGGAGCGCCAGGGTGGTCTTGCCGCTGGACTCCGGCCCGAAGATCTCCACCACCCGCCCCCTCGGCACGCCGCCGACCCCCAGGGCCATATCCAGGGAGATGGACCCGGTGGAGATGGCCTCCACGGGCGGAAAGCTGTCTCCCCCCAACCTCATGATGGCGCCCTGGCCGCACTTCTTCTGGATCTGCTGGATGGCGAACTCCAGGGCCTTCGCCTTCGCCTTGTCCTCGCCAGCGCCCTTGCCTCCCGACATCTCGCCCTCCTTGTTGGTCTTGTTCATTGCTCGCTGCTCGCGCATCACGCCAGCAGCCCGACGAGGACCACCACCGCGATCGCAGCCACCACCGGCAACTCGCAGGACCACTCGCCCACGCTCTTCACGTTTGTAGGATCTCCACAGCTCATCGGGCCCTCTCCCTCTTCGAAGTCACTATACATTTCGACCGAACATCTGCCAAAACTAAACACCCGAAAAAAAATCTAATCTCGACCACGGCGTCGAGACTACCATGGGCCCTGGACAGAGGGCGTCCAAGGAAGCAAGAAAAGCTGGGACGAAAGCCCCAAACGCCGTAACAAGGCGGTTTGGGACTATCCGGAAAACCGACTAGAAGCGGTAGGAGAGCCCTAGAGACACGGTGTTCTGCTTGACGGAGGCCCTGGAGCCGTCCAGATCCTCGTTGGCCACGTTCCGCTCGGAGCGAACGCTCTTGTAGAAGGCGTGCTCCCAGGCCATGTGCAGGTCCAGGCGCTCCCCCTCGCGGGAGAGGCCCACGGTGCCGTGGTCCTCGGTGTAGGCGGACATGTTGGGCTCGATGGTCTTCCCGGGAACGGGGTTGTCACCGTGGTTCGCCCCGAGCCGCGCAAACCATCGTTCCCCGAGACGGTACTCGATCCCCGTGGCCACGACCACCTGATCCCTCCAGTCCAGAGGCACGTTGGACTCGAGATTGGGGCCCCCCGTGATGGTGTTGAGGTTCGGGTTGTCCCCGTCCTCCAGGACCACGTCGAGGCTGTCCATGGACATGGACCAGTTGATCCAGGTCAGGTCCACGGCCCAGAGGAGCCGATCCGTCGGCCGGTGGGCCAGGCCCGTGGTGACGGACTGGGGGAGCTGGAAGTCCTTGATGGTAAGGTTGTATCGTCCCGCGTACCCCAGGGCCGGGTCGGGCATGGACGAGTTCAGGAGCGCCCGGCTGAGACCGCCCGGGAGGGCATTCACAGCCTCGTCGATCTGCCGATTGTAGTCGATGCCCACGTTGCCGTGGAAATCGTCCAGGAGGCTGGGCGGCTCGTAGGCCAGACCCCAGGAGAGCCGCTCGTTGGGACGGTAGAGCAACCCCAGCTTGGCCCCCCACCCCAACGCGGCGGTCTCGTCCATGTCCACCTTGCCCAGGATCGTGTGGAAGCCCTGCTGCTGCATCACGTCGGCGTAGGTGTCGCCGAGGGCGGCCAGACCACCGCTGGTCTTCCCCCGAAGTTTCGCCGAGGGAGACTGGACGGGGACGTCCTTCTCGAAGCGGCCGTAAAGCACTCGCAACGTGAAGCCCAGACTCCAGCGGTCGTTCAATCGCCTCGCCACCGACGGCCCCAGGGCTATCATCGCGATGTCTCCCTGGTACTCGGGGGACTCCTCGGGCAGGGGGCGGTCGAAATTGGGGCGTGCCTTGAAGAAGTCCGATCGGAGGTTGAAGTCGCTGCTACCGCCCCCCAGGGGGAAGACCCCGAAACCGAAGCGCCAGGCCGACCCGCCAGGGCTCGTCCCCGGGGTCACCAGCTCGGCGACCTCACCGGCCTCGGGCTCGAACTCCACGTGGCAGTTCGGGCAGGACGGCTCATGCCCCTTCACGCCCGCCCCGCACGAGGGGCAGGAATACGTCACCGTGCGCGGCGCTGGACGGGCGCGCCGGCCTGCACTGCTCCCGGATCCGAACGCGTAGCCGAAGGTGGGGACCAGGTGGACACCGGCCGAGACGGCCCGGTCCCGGTCGGTCTGGAAGCGGTCCTCGGCCATGAGGAAGGCGAAGTGCTGGTCGAATCGGGCCCCTCGCCCGAAGCCCAGCCCGGCCGGGTTCGTATTGATGGCGCTGGCGTCGTCGGCGATGGCCACGTCGGTGCCGCCCCGGCCATTCGACCGTGTCCCGCTCGCGATCATCCGGGCCCCGTTCGAGGCGAGGGCACCCCCGGTCTGGAGGAGGAAGGCGGGAAGGACGAAGGCGAGCGCGGCCTGGCGTCGAGTCACCATATCGGGAGGGCGGCAACCAGGGTGCCGGGCCTCACCATGGTGAAAACGCGGGCGGCCATGGCCCCATCCAGGGCGTCGGCCTGCGGGGAAGTCCCCCGACTGTAGCGAGAACGGACACCTGTCCCATGGGCCCTGGCGCGCGAAGACGGGCAGTCAGGGTTGTCGAGGGTTGTCGAGGGTTGTCAGGGCTTCTTCCCGAGTCGCGCCAGCAGTTCCCGCCGGGACCCAAGGCTGTCGGCGAGCCGGTCCAGGAACCCACGGCGCTCGCGCGCTCGCTCGGCCTCCGGGAGCCGGACCGCGAACTCCACCTCCTTCTCCACCACCTCCCGCTTCCCGCGGGGGAGGCTGGCCAGGACCCGGCGGCGCTGGGCCGCGGCCAGACCGGCCAGGACGGCGGCCAGGGGCCGCTCCGGCTCCATGCGCAGGAACTCCGCCAGCTCCTTCTCCGGGACGAGCGACAGGTCCTCCAGGAGATAGACCTCACGACGCACCGCCTCCGCCAGGGCCGCGTCGACGGCGCCTAGCGCCAACAGGGCGGCCTGGGCCACCCGGTCGTCCGCCCGGGAAAGGACCGCCACCACCTGGGGGACGCCCACGACCATCTCGCTACGAACGTGCAGGCGGACCAGCCGCCGCTCCATGGCCCGGAGGACATTGAGGACCGAGAGGCGGTCCAGGCGCGCGGCGGCCGCCACCACCGGGGCCGCCGCCTCGGGTCCCAGCAGGTCGAGGAAGACCGCCCCGGCCTCGGGCTCCAGCACCGCCAGGACGGCGGCCGCCTCCTCGGCGGACGACCCGGCCACCAGTTCGCGCAGGGCCGCAGGGTCCAGGGCCCGCACCACCTCGGGGAGGTTGACGTAAGCCGCGTCTCCCTTCGCTCGCACCGAGAGGATGGTTCGGAGGCCCTGCACCACCTCCGGGGCCAGCGAGTCCAGGAGCAGCACCGCCTTCAGGATCCCGGCCCGCGCCTCTCCCCCCTTCTCCGCGGCGCCCATCAGAAGCTCTGGTTCGCCCCCAGGTAGTAGAGCCAGTCCGCGCCCGAGTCCTCGTCCAGGCGCCGCGCGGCCTCGAGGCGCAGGACCGAGGGCGAGGCCCCGAAGTAGTCGCCATGGACCCGCAGGCCATAGCCCGCCGCGCTCGTGAGATCGTCCAGGTTCCAGAGGGGGGCCCCGCGGTCATCGATGTTCCCCGCCTCCACGAAGGCCGCCCCCTGGATGGCCCTGAGCCAGAAGAGCCAGGCCAGGTGGGCGTCCAGGTCGCTGCACCAGAGGTGCCTCCACTCGGCCCCGGCGGACCAGGCGCGCTCCCCCAGGCTCGAACCCCGCCGGAGCCCCCGCACGCCGCCCTCCCCGCCCAGGTCCCCCAGGCGCTGGGTCGGGGCGCGGCCGTCGGTGAAGGAGACCCGGGCTACCCCGGCCAGGGTATGGCCCCGGACGAGGGGGACGAGGTGCAGGGCCTCGGCGCCGTAGCGGGTGTAGAGGAAGTCGGAGCCGAAGGCCGGGGCGAAGTGCTCCAGGAAGACGCCTGCCGAGGTCCCCTCGGTGGGGTCCCGCTCGTAGAGCCGGTCGTCGGTCCCCGCCACCAGGGAGAGCCCGGCCACGGAGCCCCGGTCGTTGGCCCTCCCGCTGCGGCTGGTGGCGAACCCCGGGTCCAGTGCCTCGAAGATCCCGAAGACCCCCACGCCGTAGGTGTAGCGGGTGCGGTCGATGGCCAGCCCGAAGGCCCGGCTCAGGCCCAGACGGACGCCATCGGCCTCCTGCTCGTCGAAGCCGTCCACGGTGTAGACGGTGGAGTAGTCGTTGTCCAGGACGACGGAGGTCCCCAGGTTGTATTCCAGGTCCCGGCCGTTCAGATCCATGTGCACCGCGAAGCGATTGAGGAGGACCTTGGGGCGCACGGGCCAGCCGTTGTCCACGCGGGTGGTCTCCAGCAGCCGGTCCGCCGGGTCCACGTCCACCCGCGTGGGCGGTCTAGTCTGGCGGCTGCGCCAGACCCCCTCGGCCCCTTCCCCCTCCCAGCGCCAGTAGTGCGTCCCCTCCCCGGGGACGCGCATACGCACGTCCACGGGCTCGCCCACCGCCAGCTCGCCCTCCCGCGCCACCCGCACCTCCACGTCCCAGGCCCCCTCGGCGGGCGCGGCCTGGACCGAGGCGAGCCGGTAGTTCACCGCGGGGTAGGGACCCGTCCACTGGGCGAAGAAGGGGCCCAGGTCGCGGCCGGTCACCGCCCCGGCCGCATCCACCATGGGCCGGTCGCCCTCCAGGTAGGACTCGACGACGGCGCGCAGGGCGTCGTCCCCCACCCGGTCGCGCAGCTTCTCCACGACCACGCGCCCGGAGGTCCGTGTTCCCGCGTGGTCCGCCAGGGACTCACGAAACGGGTCGAAGACGTAGGGGTTGTCGTAGTATTCCTGCCAGAAGGGGAACTTGGGGGCGTGGAGGAGCTGGTCCACGGCGGGAATGAAGGTGAAGACGGAGAGGAAGCCGTGGACCTGCTTCAGGTCCTCCTCCTCCCACGCGAGGAAGCGCCGGGTCTCGTGCCAGGCGACAAGTTCGGCCACCCATCGGGAGTCCCGCGGGTCCTCCCGGGCCTCCACCGCGGGGGCGAGGACCTGGTGGAAGGCGAGGGCGATGACCGAGGGGTCGTGCTGGCGCTGGAGCGGACCCGTGGCCTGGTAGAGCCGATCGCTGAAGAGGCCCATCCCGTCCGCCGGCTCTATCAGCCTGCGCCGGAGGGCCGCCTCCGCCAGGACGACCCGCCAGGGGGCGTGGGAGGGCCGGCGGCCATGCTCCCAGTCCAGGGCCGCCCCCACACGGTCGAGGAGCCGCGCCCCCCTGGCCCCGGGGGCCCGGACCCAGTGCGTCTCCAGGCGACCCCACGTCCCGTCCCGGACCGCGGTGACGAGGAGCGGGGCCGACACCAGGCTCAGGGCCCGTGCCACCTCGGGACCCGCCTCCACCCGCCGCGCCGCACTACAGGCCACGCCGCGCACGACCACGTCGGCCGGCTCGCAGAGGTCCAGCTCGAGGCGCCAGGTCCAGGGCGCGCCCTGCGTGTCCAGGTCCCAGGACCCGTCCTCCCGGAGGACCGCCGGGTAGGGGTGCCAGCCGCCGTCCAGGTAGTAGTGCCGCCCGCGGCGTCCGAAGGTGCCGAACTTGGCCGGGACCACGGTGCGAAAGCCGAGCGCCACGCGTCGGGACTCGCCGGGGGCCAGGGCGCCCCCCAGGGGCACCGTGGCCGAGGCGCCGTGGACCGCTGTCCCTGGCGGGGCGCCCCGGAGGGCCATCCCGCCGGCCTGAAAGCCCCGCGCGTAGACCCAGGCGTGGTTCACGTCGTCGAGGGCGGCGTTCGGCGTGGAGAAGATGCGCGGGTAGAGGTGGAGCGCCGCCGAGTCCAGGGGGACGCGGGAGGTATTCCGGACCTCCCATTCCATTTCCCCCTCGATGACGCCGGTGGCCGCGTCCAGCCGGGCCCGCACCCTCGCCGGCGCCGGGGGCGGGGCCCCCATCTGGGCGGCCAGGGCCACCAGGACGGCCGCGACGGTCACCGCCGGAACCGCCCGTGCTCCAGGAAGTGCAGCACCTGCCCGATGGTGTCCTCGAAGTTCATGATGAACGTATGGACGTGGGGCAGGAGGAGGAAGTCCGCGGCACCGTCCAGCCGGGCCTCCTCGACCCCCACGATCCCATCGTCGTCCCCCGCGATGAGGGGATTGTAGCCGCGCGGGTCCCCCCGGGAGCCGGCGATGATGCCGAAGGGGCGGTCCGGGGCGCCGCAGGACCTCGCGTCCCCGTCCGGGGAGAGGGCCTCCAGCGTCCGCGGCACGAGGAGGCGCGCCACCGGGTTGGCCGCCAGGGCCCGGGCCAGGGAGGAGCCGGTGGACGGCGGCGCGAGCATCACCACGCGCCCTGGTGCCGGCGGCCGTTGGCGACTCAGGTAGTGGCGGGCCACCAGGGCGCCCATGCTGTGGGTGACGAAGGACAGTTCCGCGGGTTCGGCCCCGGCGAGCCGATCCACCAGGAGGGCCGCCAGGGACGAGGCAAGCTCCGGGATCCCCCGACGCAGGGAGGGATAGGTCTCGTTCACGGTCCGGTAGCCCGCTCGCCCCAGGGCGCGCTCCAGGCGCCACAGGGACCAGCGCGTGCGCACCGCGCCGTGGAGCAGTACGCAGACCCGCTCGCCCGACCGCGCCACCTCCACCGCCGACCCTAGTCGCCGTAAAACAATAACTGACTACATTCGGCCGGCTGCGGCGGCGCGATGCGTCGTCGCTCGTCGTCGTAATAGCGCTCCGTTGCTATTGCTCCTCCTCGCTCCTAACCT
>JACQVX010000109.1 GCA_016209495.1 Planctomycetota bacterium | reverse complement strand
GCCCCCGGACGACGACCTCCTCGCACGCCTCGCCACGGACCGCGTCGCTCTCGAGGAGGCCCTTGGGCGTATGGCCCGCAGCGCGGACCCGGCGGAGATCGAGTCCCTCGCGGCGACCTTGGGCCGACTCCGGGACCCGGAGGTCGAGGCGTGGGCCCTGGAGCTGGCCGCCGGGGCCGCGTCCTGGCGTCTCCGGGCGGCCGCCTTCGACATCCTGGACGCCCTGGATACCCCCGCCGCCCGCGATGTGGCGCTATCGGCCCTGCGGCGCGAATCCGAGGTCGAGGTCCGGCGCTCGGCCCTGTACGCCCTGGGCGAGCCCGAGGGCGTCTCCCGGGAAGAGGCCCGGCCGGTGACCGCCGAGCTGGCCGCCGTCCTGGCCCGCGATGCCGACGGCGAGGCGCGCCGCCGCGCCGCGGTCCTCCTGGGCACCTGGGGGGAAGGGGCAGGAGACCTGGCCCCCGTCGTGGCGGCCCTGGAGCGGGACCCGGACCCCGGCGTGCGCGCCGGCTGCGCCTTTGCCCTGGAGCTGGCCCGCGACCGCACGGGCGCCGTCGTCGCCGCCCTGGCGCGGACCGTGGCCGCCCCGGGCGAGGATCCGCTCGTGCGCGAGAACGCATGGCGGGCCCTGGGGGCCCTGGGGCCCTTGCCCAGCGAGGCCCAGGGCGCCTGGCTCGCCTTCCGAGAGGAATACGAGTCCGCCCAGGAGGCCGTCCGCTGATGGGGCGGGGCCGCGCGAGTCCGCGCGGGCCTTCAGGGGGCGTAGTTCAGGACGACCACCTCCCAGATCTCGCCCCGGCGATCCGCCCGCGAGTTGATCGCCCGGCGGGCGGCGATGCGCTCCAGGTGGAAGCCCCGGTACAGCCCCGCGACCAGCGGGTGGTCGCTGTTGGAGAGCATCACCCGGCAGCCGCGCGCGTCCAGGGTGCGGAAGACCGCCGCAAGGCGCTCCTGGTCCTCCACCCCGAAGGCCTCGCAGGTGTAGGCGGTGAAGTGCGCGCTGGCGGAGAGTGGCTGGTAGGGGGGGTCGAGGTAGACGAAGTCGCCGGGGGCCGCTCGGTCGAGGACCGACTCGAAGGGGGCCAGGAGGATGTCAGCGCCCGCGAGGGCCTGCGTGGCGGCCCGCAGGCCGGACTCGTCCAGGATGCGTGGGTGGGTGTAGCGGCCCAGGGGGACGTTGAAACGGCCCTGGCGATTGACGCGGAAGAGACCATTGAAACACGTCCGGTTGAGGTAGATCAGGCGCGCCGCGCGCGCGACCGGGTCCAGGCCCTCCGGGTCCACGGCGCGCACGGCGTAATAGTGGTCGGGCGAGTGGTCCCGTTCGTGGCGGCCGAGCGCGACGACGAGCGGCTCCCGGTGGTCGCGCACCACGAGATAGCCGCCGATGAGCTCGGGGTTGGTGTCCGAGAGCACGGCACGGGTGGCCGGCCGCGTCGCGTGCATGCGGAAGTAGACCGCCCCGCCACCCAGGAAGGGCTCGTGGTAGACCCCGCACTCGGCCGGGAACCAGGCCGAGAGGCGGTCGAGCAACTGGCCCTTGCCGCCGGCCCACTTGAGAAAGGGGCGGGCAACGAGCTCGGCCGCGGCCGCGGTGGAGGGCGACATGGGAGGCCCCTCGCGGGTGGGAATCGCACTCTCCGACCGGGGCGCCCGCGAGCCCGCGCCGGGGCTCACTGCGGGCTCTTGACGGACTTCTCCACCAGGTCGCGCAGCTCGTTGACCGCGGACTCGGCAAGGGCGAAGACGTAGGGCCGGTCGGCGGTCCGGGCGAAGTAGGCCCTCTCCCCGGACTTCCGCCCCACCACCAGGGTCCGTACCAGGTCGCCGGCGGCGGCGCCGTCCGGGCCCGCCTCGGCCTTGAGGGTGACGGCCACGGACAGGGTGGGGGCATCCAGGCCATAGTCCGCGGGGGTCGGGGCGTCCTCCGCCTCGTAGCTCTCCGCGGTGAGGCCGGAGAGGCGGGACACGATGGAGGCCACGGCCTCCGGGTCCGCCGGGACCGTGGCCTCGCCGGCGGCCGTCCAGGGGCCTCCCTCCGGTCGGGTGAACGAGGTGGAGCGGGTCCCGGCGGTGGCGCTCACGGCCACGGCCTTGTCCGCGGAGAAGTCGAAGACCTTGCGCGCCAGGTAGCGCAGGGGCCCCTCGGTGATCGTCGACAGGAAGGTCGAGGGGACCTCGTAGACCGGGTCCTCGGTGGGCAGCTTCGCGTAGGAGCGCGCCGGGTCCGGCTGGCCGAAGAGGACCGCCTTCTCCTTCCGCTCGGCCCCTTCCCCCTCCACCACGGTGAGGGTGGCCAGCGGAGAGGCCAGGCCGTAGGGGGCCAGGTCGCCGGCCCGCTCCGCCGCCACGGCCTTCCATTCCAGGCCGTCCAGGGCGGTGAGGAGGTCCGTGACGGACTTGGGCTCGGCCGCCGCCTCCAGGGGCTCCTTCATCTTCCAGTCGGCCCCGTCCTTCTCGATACGCACCGTCCGGCCCCCGGCGGCGATGGTGAGGCCCTGGGCGCTCCAGCTCGAGATGCGCTCCACGTGACGGTCCCGGAGCTCGGCGGGGTCCTTCTCCAGTTTCGCCAGGAGGTCCTTCTTCACCCCGAAGAGGGTCGCGCTACCCTCGCGCTTCACCCACAGGTGTTCCTGCTCCGGCACGTCTCGGCCCACGTCCACCAGGATGGCCTTGTCGTCCTTCAGGAGCCGCGCGCGCGCCGCGGGGGCGTCCAGACCCAGGGCGGCCAGGTCCGCGGCCGGGTCGTCTTGGAAGGCCTCGGCCTTCAGGTCGCAGAGCACGCCCAGGTAGTCCTCCACCTTCCAGCGGTCCGCCCGGCAGGGGACGGGCTCGGTGAGGCGCCAGGCCGAGGCGTCTCCCTTGGTCCCCGCCACGGCGGGCCGGCCCGCGCGCTCCACGCGGAAGGAGGTGAGCCCCCACTTGTCCACGTCCACCACCTTCTTGTCCCGGAACTCGTCCAGCTTCTTGTCCAGCGCGGTCCAGAGGCTATTGGGCACCAGGACCACGTCCGGGGACTCGCCCACCCGCAGGTAGACCTCCCCGGCGCTCGTCACCGGGGTGTCCTTGCCCACGGCGAACTCCTGCCGCCGGACCCCCACGCCGAAGCGCACCACGGCGCGAGGCGTCGCCAGGCCGTACTCCTCCAGGCGCCTGGCGTCGGCGAGGACCCCTTCCAGGACGTGCTTCCGCTCCAGGCCCTCCAGGCCGTTGGTGATGGCGTCCAGGACCCCGCGGTCCGCCCGGGCCTCCACCGGCTTCACCAGCCTCCAGTCGCGGGAGGCGTCCCGGGAGAGGGCGATGGTCTCCTCCCCGCGCACGAGCTCCAGCTCGGTGACCTGGTCGGCCACCACGTCGAAGACCTTCTGCTCCTTGCGGAGCCGCTCGTCGGTGGTGGTGAACTCGTGGTAGTCCAGCCAGAGGAAGGTGCCCAGCAGGAAGGCCAGGGCCAGGTGGACGACGGTGTGGATCGGTCGCATCGCGCTCTCTCCGTTCCGGGTGGCTAGGCGTAGGTGCGCCGGTACCAGACGCCGAGGCCGAGGGCCGCCCAGCCCAGGGGCATGCCCAGCATCACGATCCAGAAGATGGAATCGAGCTGGGCCTTGCTCAGCTCCAGCTTCACCGGGTCCGGGGTCCTGGTCCCCTCGCCCAGGAGGGCCTTCTTCTCCAGGATCCATGAGGCCAGGAGGAAGACCACCTCGGCGGTGGTGCCCCGGGTGGCCTTGACGATCTTGTCGGTGGCGAAGTCCACGTCCCCTACCACGACCACGCGCCACTGCTTCTGGACCACGGGGACCGTCCCGTCGCCGGCGGGGGGCGCGACCTCCGGCTCGTCCTTCACGTCCTCTTCCGAGGCCACGGCCAGGCCCAGGGCCCCGCCCCGCTCGTCGGCCTCCCGGGCGGCGTCGATCCCGTGGCGCAGGTCCTCGACCCAGGCATCGGCCCCGGTGCGCAGGAGAACCGTGGAGGTGTAGCCCTCGCCGCTCCGGCTCTCGATGGGCCGCGCATAGGGCAGGTAGCAGGGGACCTGGCCCGATTCGCGGAGGGTCTCGATGGAGGCGTGATAGCCCCAGTCCTGCGCCACGAGCAGGTGGACCTGCCCCTGGGGGTAGTGCCTCTGGGGGTCCGCCGCCAGGCCGCCCTGCACGTCCACGCCACGCCTCTCCAGGACCTGCTCCAGCCCGGTGGGGCGCAGCCTCCCGGTGGAGCGTTCCAGGACCGGGTCCAGGAAGGCCAGGACCCGCCCGCCACGATCCAGGTAGCGCGCGATGCGGTTCGCGTCCTCGTCCGGGATGGGGGCGGCGGGGCCCGCCACCACCAGTAGGTCGCAGTCCTCCGGGACCTCGGGCTCGGTGGTCAGGTCCAGTTTCTTCACCTGGGCGTTCAGCCCCTGGGTGAAGACCTTCTTGAGGGTCGAGAGGGAGTCGTCCCCGTAGCCGTCCGGGTCCCGCTCGCCATGGCCCGAGAGGAACGACACCACGTCCTGGCGCAGGCTCGTCACCTTGAGGATGGCGGCATTGATCCGGGCCTCCGCCTTGAACTCCTTGATCCGCCGCGGCTCCTGGCCCCGGGACTGCCAGTCGGGCTCCTGCCACTCGGCCAGGTCGTCGTAGACCACGAACTCGGTGTTGTCGCCGTAGTGGACGATGACCCCGCGCTCGCTGGTGATGCCGTACCTCTGGATGACGGCGATCATCTCGTTGGCGTCCCGCCTCGGGTCAAAGAACTTGAGCTGGATCCGGTCCGCCGCCAGGGCCCGGTAGCTCTCCAGGAGGTTCTGGACCAGGGTGTAGAGCTGCTCCTCGCTGGGCAGGATGGCCACCAGCTCCAGCTGGTCCTTCACGTACTCCTGGACCAGGCCCTTCGTCCGCTCGCCCACCTCCACCGCCCTTGCCGCCTCCGAGAGGTGCAGCCGCGCGTAGTGCCGGTTCGAGACCCAGTTGGCCATCCCCAGGTTCACCACGCAGACCATCCCCAGCATGGCCACCTGGGTGACGAGGTAGAGCCGCCGCTGGCCCGCCGCGTGGGCCGCGAAGGACCAGGCCGCTAAGGCCACCGCCACGGCCCCGGCGATGGCCGCCATCCACAGGTCCGTCCGTCCGAATCGGACGTAGCCGGCGACGGAGGTCCCGAGGACCAGGGCCGCGGCGAAGAGGCCCGCGTTGGAGGCGAGGCTCGCCTGGCGCACCGCCGCCACCGCCCCCCCCGCGACCACCAGGGCGGCCCCGGCCGCCAGGAGCCCCAGGAGCCAGTCCGCGTGGTCCTCCCGCGCCAGGGTCGCCCCCAGGACCGCCACCGCGGCGGCGGCCCCGGCCAGGGCGAGGACGAGGGCCACGCGGCCGGCCCCCGCCTCTCTGGCCCCGCCCCCCGCGCCCAGGGGGACCCCCCACCTCCGCGTGGAGACCGAGACGGAGGTCAGGTAGAGGAAGACCGCCATGATCCCCAGGTAGTAGATGACCGTCCGGGTGTCCAGGATCCCCTTGTTCATGGTGTAGACGTGGTCGATCATGTCCACGTAGCCGCGAATGGACTGGCCGGGTTCGGTGCGGGCCATGTCCCGGAGGAGCAGCGGCCCCATGAAGCAGGCCATGGTGGCGACCAGGGAGAGGATGGCCGCCACGATCTGGTTCCGGCTCAGGGTGGAGGTGAAGGTCCCGACGGAGATGAAGGCCATGCCGAAGAGGAGCACCGCCCCGTAGCCGCCCAGGACCGGGACCCACTCGAAGTCGGCGTGATACTCCAGGATCCCGCAGTAGGCGAGCGAGGGGAGCCAGAGGACGATGAAGTAGGCCAGGGCCGCCAGGTACTTGGCCGCCACCACCTCGGCGTCCCGCACCGGCGCCGTCAAGAGGCCCTCGATGGTCCCGCTGCGGTATTCCTCGGAGAAGAGGCGCATGGTGAGGACCGGGGGGACGATCATCATGACGAGCCAGTAGGGCCAGTTGAGGCCGAAGAAGAGCCACATGACCGAGAGCTCGGAGCGTCCGAAGCTGAGCTGCGCCACCACCTGCCAGAAGGCGAATCCCATGAGGACCCCGTGGACCACCAGGACCACGTAGGCGATGGGGGAGAGCCAGAAGGCCGCGAACTCCCGCCGGAAGAGCGTCCAGGTGTTGCGCATCACTCCACCTCCCCCCTCGCCCCCGCCCCGCTCGCCGCGGCCCCGTTCGCCTTGCCGGTGGCTGCGCGGACCGTGGCCTCCACGAAGACGTCCTCCAGGGTCCGCACCTCCCGGTGCAGGTCCCGCAGGGTCCAGCCCCCCTTCACCACGCGGCGATAGACCTCCTCGCGCACGTCACGCCCGCCCTCGGTCACGAGGACGTAGCGCGGGACCGAGTCGCCCACGGACGCGACCTCCACGGAGCGCACCCCGGGGATATCCGCCAGGGCGTGGCGTACGGTCTCCACGGGTCCCTGGACCTCGGCCTGCACCGTGGCGTCCCGCTCGAAGGAGGCGCGCAGGGCCGCCAGGGAGTCGTCCAGGACGAGGCGACCGGCGGCGATGATGATGACCCGGTCGCAGACCGCCTCCACCTCCGAGAGGATGTGGGTGGAGAGGATGACGGTGTGTTCCCCGGCCAGGTCCCGGACGAGCTTGCGCACGTCCCGGATCTGGTTCGGGTCCAGGCCCACGGTGGGCTCGTCCAGGATGAGGATGGGGGGGTCGCCCACCAGGGCGTCGGCGATGCCCACCCGCTGGCGATAGCCCTTGGAGAGCGTCCCGATGACCTTCCGTTCCACGTCCGCGAGCCAGCAGCGCCCCAGGACGTGGTCCACCCGCTCCCGCAGCCTTGCGCCGGCCAGGCCCTTCAGCCGGCCGCGGAAGTCCAGGAACTCCCGCACGCGCATCTCGGGGTAGAGGGGGACGTTCTCCGGGAGGTAACCGATGGACCGGCGCACCCCCAGGGAGTCGTCGCGGATGTCGCGGCCCTCCACCTCGGCCGTCCCCCCGCTGGGGGGGATGGCGCAGGTCAGGATGCGCATCGTCGTGGTCTTCCCGGCCCCGTTCGGGCCGAGGAAGCCCAGGATCTCCCCCCGGGCCACCTGGAAGGAGACCCCCTGGATGGCCGTCGCATTCCCGTAGACCTTCGACAGGTCCCGCACGGAGATCATGGCAACCTCTCCTCCTCCAGGCGGCGGCCGCGGGCCTGGAGCCAGGCCCGGCACGCCTCCGCCGAATCGAGCCGGTAGAAGGCCGCGCGCTCCGCCTCGGCGAGCGGCGGCCGCGCCTCCTCCAGGAGCCGTTCCCGCTCCTGGAACGAGACCAGCTCCCGGTGGTAGCGCGCGTATCGCTCCGGGCGCGGCGTCGCCAGGTAGTCCCGCTGGAACGCCGCGTCCATGTAGGGGTGGAAGCGCCGGTACCAGAAGTCCCGCTCGGGGGGCTCAGCCTCCGGGGACGTGGCGGCCCGCCCCGCGGGGCCGGGGTCCCCGGCGGAGCGGGGAG
>JACQVX010000108.1 GCA_016209495.1 Planctomycetota bacterium | reverse complement strand
TGGCGCTCACGGCGGCGCTCCTCGGAGGCGACGCCCTGCTGGAGCCCGGGGGCGACACGCTGGCGCTCGTCGCCTCGGTCCACCCGGACCAGCCGGTGACGCTCACCACCGACGACCCCGCCGTCTTCCGTTTCCTCCAGGGCGCCGCCGAGGTGGATACGCTACAGGTCGCAAACGGCCAGGGCGTGACCCTCGTGGGCAAGCTCCAGGGCCTCGCCACGCTCGGCATCGCCGGAGGGACCTCCCGAGCGGTCGTGGTGCGCGCCCTCCAGCACGAGGTCGCCGCCCAGTGGCCCACGCGGAACATTCCTGACCGTTCCATGTTTCCCAACGCGGGTGCGGGCGTGGTGCTGGGGACGGGCATCTTCCGCTTCCAGGTGGAGACCCTGCCCGCGGCGCAGGGCCGCAACGGCCACGCGCCGGACTGGACGCTCACCTACAACAGTCGGGCGACCTCCCGGGGCGGCGTCTTCGGTGTAGCCGCCTTCCAGATGGCGAGCTTCATGTCCATCGCGCGGCTCTCCGAGACCGCCTATCGCCTCCAGGACGAGGAGGGGAGGCAGTACGTCTATTCGGCGCTCGACGCCACAAGCGGCCTCCGGACCACCCGCGCCCGCTACGACCTCCTGGAGGACACGGGGGAAGAGGTAGTCCTTCGCCACCCGGACGGGCTGAGGTGTCGCTTCCACCCCGTAGCGCTCCCCGGGGCGCCCCGGCGCTTCCTCCAGGGCCAGCTCAAGGGCTGCGAGAACCGCTTCGGCGACGTGCTCCGCTACGAGTATGACGCACGGGGTTTCCTCACCGCGCTGGTGGACAGCCTGGGCCGGCGCACGAGCTTCTTCTACGACGCTGCGGGGAGGCTGGAACGAATCGAGGAGGATGCCCTGACCCTGCGGGGCCGCAGGGTGGGGTTCATCTATGATGCCGCCTCCAGGCTCACCCGAGTCGACACCACCCCCGTGATCGAAACCGGCGGGCTGGCAAACGCCTTCCCGCTCGGCAAGCCCTACGGCTTCGCCTACGACGGTGGCTCGAGGCGCATCCACGAGGTGCGTTACCCCAACGAGATGCTGGCCACCCCCCAGGGCCCCGCGCGGATCACCAACCTCTACGACGCCCAGGGGCGCATCGAGCGGCAGACCGAGGGCGGCACGAACGCGAGCGGCAACTCGGCCGGCGGCACCTGCACCTACCTCTACGAGTCCGACGGTGCGGTGCGTCTCACCGATCGCAACGGCAACGAGTCGCTGCACCGCTTCGACCCCCACGGCCTCTGCGCGGAGTGCACCGTATTCACGAACCGCGACCTGCGCGCCGCCGACCCCGCCGGCGACGACCCCGCCTCGTTCCGCGACCTCTACGAGTACAACGCCGACGAGCAGGTGTTGCGGCGCGTCCATCCCCTCGGCAACGAGGAGCGCTACCTCTACTTCACGGGCTGCCTCGACCGCCGAGGCCGGGGGAACCTGCTCGAGGTGCGCCGCGTGGCGGATGCCGCCCGCGGGGGCGGCGAGCCCCTCGTGACGAGCTTCGCCTACGAGCCCGTGTACCAGGAGCTGCGCACCGTCACGAGCCCCCGGGGAAACGCCATGGTCTTTCCGCCCCAGACGAACCTACCCCCGGTGCGGCCCGTGGACTTCGATCTCAGGGGCACGGCGGTGAGCGACCGGCGAGCGCGCTACACCACCGAGTTCGTCTACGACTACCAGGAGGGGAGCGCCGACCAGCTCCAGGCCCTCGCCGCGCGGGAGCGCGTCCTGGTCGCCCCCACCGCAGCCCTGGCCCTCTCGAAGGGCGCCGATCTCAACGGCGATGGCCTCACCGGCCAGACCGTGGGCCGTCTCATCGAGCGGCGCTATCCGAACACCCTGCTCGATGACGGCCTCACGCCCCAGGCGGTGGTGGAGAACTACCGCTACAACCGCTTCGCCCAGCTCACGGCCGTCATCGACGCCGCGGGCTACGTGGACGAATACGAGTACTATCCCGAGCGCGACCCCGACGGCGACGGCGTCGTCAACCCTGCAGCGGGTCTCGCGGCCGACACCGGGGGCTACCTCAAGGATGTGCGCGAGGACGCCGCGCTCGCGCTACGCACGCCGGCCGTCATCACGAAGGCCCTGGCGCTCCTGGCCGGCCACGAGGCCCTTGCGCGGATCGCCACCGAGCGGGTGCGTTCGCTCACCACCTATCGCTACGACCGAGTGGGGAACGTCGTCGAGGAGGTGGACCCCCGCGGCGTCGTTCACCGCTACACCGTGAACGAGCGAAACCAGGTACAGGTCTCCGTTCGCGCCGCGGCCCTGGAGGCGGTGGACGGCGTCGCCCCGGAGGTGCACCTCGCGGCGCTGGCTTACACCACGCGGAGCTTCTTCGACGCCAACGACAACCTGGTCGAAACCGACATCGAGAACCGGACCGGCGAGGCCAACCTCGTCGTCGCGGGGAACGACTTCCTCACGACCACGCGCCTCTTCGACATCCTCGACAACCCCGTCGAGGAGACCCGAGAGGTCGCCCAAGGCGAGTCGGTCGCCCTCGATGCCACGCACCTTATTCCCGTGGGCGCCCCGGAGAGCGTCACCACCCGGATGCGTTACGACGCCAACGAGAACCTCGTCCTCGCGGAGAGCCCCGTGGCGGTCGCGGGTCTGCAAACCCACAACGTGAGCTCCACCCGCTATGACGAGCGCGACCTGCCCTATCGGGTGGCCCGCGGGGGCCTGGAGAGCACCCCCGGTCCCGAGACCTCCATCGAGCGGCGTTTCTACGACGCCAACGCCAACCTTGTGGCCCAGGTGGACGCCGAGGACAATGGCGCCGCGGGGATCGAGGGGGGAGACGTGACGCGTACCCTCTACGACGGCTTCGACCGCGCGGTGAAGACGACCGACCCCATGGGCTACGAGTCGCGTCGTTCCTACGACCCCGACTCGAACGTCGTGGGGACCTCCCGCCACGGCGCCGCCGGCGGAAACGCTCGGGGTGCGACGCACCGGCTGGCCGAGGGCCGCACACTCTACGACGAGCTAGGCCGCGCGGTGCGTGGCGAGACCGATCTCTTCGGCGCCCCGGGCGGGGCCACCGAGGCGGTCTACGTGCGGCGGAGCACCTTCGATGAGCTTTCGCGCGTCCTCGTCACCACCAATCCCCGCGGCTTCCGCGAGGAGCGCTACTACGATGGCAAGGACCGTCTGGTGCTCCGCCAGGATCACCCCGTGGCGGGCGTCAGGAACGAGTGGGTCTCCACCTACGACAAGGCCGCGAACGAGGTGCTGCACGAGGCCCTGGATCGCGCGAGCGATGGGAGCGGCCACGTCGAGGAGATAGACACCGAGCGCCGCTTCGACGCCCTGGGCCGTGTCGTTCGCACCGTGGACTCGCTCGGGAACACCCGCCGCTACGCCTACGACTCCCGGGATAACCCGGTGATCGCCCGGGACGCCAATGCCTCCCCCTCGGGCGAGACCACCCTCGATGGCCACGCCGCCCTCAACGTCCCGGGCAACCCCGTCTACACGGTCTACGACGGGCTGAATCGCCCCGTCCTCGTCGAGCGCGAGCTGCACCTCGATCACGTGGGGGACGCCCCGGCCACGGGCCGGATCACCACCCGCGCCGACTACGACGCCAATAGCCGCGTGGTCGAGCGCACCGACGACAACGGCAACACCACGCGCTACGAGTTCGACAGCCTCGACCGCGAGCGCCAGCTCACCTACGCCGACCTGACCGTCCACACGCGCGCCTACGACCGCGACTCGAACCTCACGACCCGGCGCGACGCCAACGGCACCGTCGTCACGAACACCCTGGACGACCTGGGGCGGCTCCTGGCCGAGGACGTCGCGCGCGGCCCCGGCGTCGAGGGCACCACCATGACCCGCCACGAGTACGACGGGCTCTCGCGCAGGACCCGCGCGACGGACGACAACGGGATCCCGGGCGGCGACTCGGTGGTGGATCGCTCCTACGACTCGCTCTCGCGGATCGTGGAGGAGCGCCAGACCCAGCTCCTCTTCTCGGTGGAGCGGTCGACCTTCACGGTGCGCTACGCCTACGATGAGCAGTCCAACCTCGTGCGCCTCGATTATCCCTCCGGCCGCGCCGTGGCCCGGCGCTACGACGCCATCGACCGGCTGGAGGAGATTCGCGAGGACCCGGGCGCCTCCATCGCCTCCTTCCACTACGTGGGCCCCTCCAGGGAAAGGCGCCGGACCCAGCCCGGCCTCGTGCGAGAGACCGCCTACGACCTCAGCACCGCGGCCGGCTGCGACTGCGCCCTGGGCCGCGAGCGTTCGCTTGTCTATCGCCAGGGGACGAGCGAGATCGCCCGCTTCGAGTACGACTACGACCGCGAGAGCCGCCGCTCCAGCGAGAGCGTCATCTACGCGACACCCGAGCGTGCCGACGCCACCCACTTCAAGCGCTACACCTACGACTCCGCGGGGAGACTGCTCGCCGAGGCCCGCCGCCCCTCCCCCCTCGGCGGCTTCACCAATAACCAGGCCCCCAACGCCGCCATCGACCCCGGCCTCGCGAGCACCCCGCCCCACCCCACCGTGCAGAACCGCTTCATCGTCTACGATGGGGCCCAGAACCGGCGTACCGAGACCACCGAGCGCAAGGACCTGTCCTCCGGCTTCACCACGAATACCCGCACCTTCACCCCCGGCCCCACCAACGAGCTGGACGCCATCGATGGAGCCGCCATCCCCCACGACGCCAACGGCAATCGCAAGGAGGTCGCCGCCGGCCTCAGCGACCGCGCCTACGCCTTCGATTACAAGAACCGGCCCGTCCGCTACCTCATACAGACCCCCCAGTTCTTCTTCGCGGCCGACTATGCCCACGACCCCTACAACCGGAGGGTGCGCCGGATCGTCTCGGACAGTTTCTCCGGGGTCCTCCTGACGGAACTCGACACCTACAGCACCGGCTTCGAGCTCCTGGAGCAGTACCGGCCGGGTTCCGTCGTCCTCACGAAACGCTACACCTGGGTGGGCGACTGCCCCACCGACGACCTCGTCCAGTTCCAGAGCGACGCGGACGGCGACCTCACCGTAGGCGAGAGCGCCGAGACCTTCTACCCCCTCGCCAACGTCCAGCACGGCGTGCATGAGTTCGTCGACGGGACGGGCGCCCTGCGCGAGATGGGCCACCATAGCTCGTTCGACGAGAGCGGCGTGGAGGTCCTCGGCGGCTTCGACGCCTTCGGGCGCAACCTCGTCACCGGCTTCGTCCCCCTGACCGGCGCCCCCGGCGAGCCCCTCACCGACTACCCCTTCGCCTTCCAGAACCTCCGCCTCGACATCGAGACAGGGAGCCTGTATGCGAGGAACAGGCAGTATTCGCCGAGCGATGGGAGGTTCCTGCAGAGGGATCCACAGGGCGTCTGGACCTCTGCAATGAACCTGGGGAATGGGTATGGGTTCGCGGGGAATGGGCCGGTGTCCCAATCCTTCACGATGTGTTGTGCTAGCGTTGG
>JACQVX010000009.1 GCA_016209495.1 Planctomycetota bacterium | reverse complement strand
TCGGGGGGGGCTGGGTGGCCCCCCCCGATGTCCCCCCCGCGACCTCGCCTCACACCCCGTGCAGCAGCCGGTTGGCCAGTCTCCGGTCGATGCCCGCCTCGATGATACGCGCCCTCTCCGCCTCCACGTCGTAGTCCAGCCGGATGATCGAGATGGTGTAGGCCTCGCTGTCGAAGATCCCGAAGGAGGTCTTCCGGCACTTGTCGCGCGGCTGGCCGACGCTCCCGACGTTGATGAGGTAGGAACGCATCCGGTTGAGTCGCACTGTGCGGGTCTCCTGGAAGTTCATCTCGATGCGACCCTCGCCGATGATCATCGGGATATGGCTGTGGCCGAAGAAGCAGACCTGCGTGGCGGGGTGATTCTGCCCCAGGTAGCGGACCGCCTTCTGGATGGCCTCCTTGGTCAGGAGGTACTCGTCCATGTCCTGGGGCGATCCGTGGACCATGAGGATGCCCTCGGCGTGCTCCCTCTGCGTGGGGAGCGCGCGCAGGAAGTCCATCTCCACGTCGCCGAGCTGCCGCCGCGTCCATTCCACCACGTAGACCTTCTCGGGGCCGACCTCCTCCGGGGGCTGGCCCAGGAGGTAGCGGTCGTGGTTCCCGTTGATGCACACGGCGCCTACCTCCTGGAGCAGCTCGATGACCTGCACGGGGCTGGCGTTGTAACCCACGATGTCCCCCATGCAGAGGAACTCGTGGACCTCCTGCTCGATGAGGTGGCTGACGGCCACCGAGAGGGCCTCGTAGTTGGCATGGGGGTCCGCGATGAGCCCGTACTTCAAGGTCTCCTCCACGCGCCGCGCGCATTCTAGCGCCCGCCGCCGGCCCCGCAACGTCAGGCGCCCTTGCCTTCCCGGACCGGCTGTGCTTCCATGGACGGCAGTGCGGCCGCGCGCCGCCGGGGAGGTCCCAGTCCCATGCCGCTCACTCTCACGGAGAAGGCCGTCCAGAGGGTCCGTTTCCTCCTGGAGAAGGAAGGCCGGGCCGGGTCCTGCTTCCGCGTGGGGGTGCAGGGAGGGGGCTGCTCGGGCCTCGTCTACACCATGGGCGTCGAGGACGCCCCGGCCGAGGGCGACCGGGTCTTCGACTTCGACGGGGTGAGAGTGCTCTGCGACTTCAAGAGCTACCTCTACCTGAACTGCACCACCATGGACTGGCACGAGGAGATGATGCAGGCCAGCTTCCGGTTCCTCAACCCGGCCGCGAAGAGCACCTGCGGCTGCGGGGAATCGTTCTCCGTATAGGGGCAGCTGGAGGGTGGGCGTGGCCAAGGCCGCGAAGCCCCGGACCACGGCGCGGGAGGTCCATGTCCTCCTGGCGGACCCCGGCGAGAAGGTCACGGTCATCCTCGAGACGGCCCTGCGCCAGGAGGGCTACAAGACCCACGTGGCCCGGGATTCCCGGGTCGCCTACCTGAAGACCCTGCAGCTTCGACCCGACGCGGTCATCGCCGACCTCGCCCTGCCACCCGAGGGGGCCGCAAGGCTCACCGCGACGCTCCGGACGAATGCGGTGGGACGCAAGTCCCCCGTGCTCATCAAGGGTGCCCCCGAGCGGCCGGAGGTCCAGGACGCCCTGCGGGAACTGGGGGCCGCGGCCGTCCTCTCGCGGCCGCTGCGTTACGGGGACCTGTGCAAGCAACTGCACGCCGCCCTGCGTTCCGCGGGCAAGAAGCCGCCGGGGGAGAAGGAGGCGGAGGCCGCCGGGGAGGCCGGGGCCGCCCCGGCGGGCGAGCCGCCGGAGGACGAGGCGGTCCTGCGCGACCCGAAGGCCCTCCCCAGCGACAAGCTCCAGCGGGTCCTGGACCGCGCCAGCAAGCTCGCCGCCTTCCCCTTC
The DNA here is from genome assembly GCA_016209495.1 of Planctomycetota bacterium. Classification (GTDB taxonomy): domain Bacteria; phylum Planctomycetota; class JACQVX01; order JACQVX01; family JACQVX01; genus JACQVX01. The sequence continues at coordinate 1,285 of JACQVX010000009.1, read as the reverse complement.
GTCATCGCGAGGGCCCTCGCCATCACGGAGGACGACCGCTCGGGGGCCAAGGACCTTGCGGAGTGCGTGCGGAGCGACCCGGGCCTCGCGGGCAGCATCCTCAAGATCGCCAACACGGTCCACTTCGCGAGCCGCGGCCGTTCCATCACCGACGTGGGCGAGGCCATCGTCCGGGTGGGCTTCCGGGAGACCAAGCGCCTGGTCCTGGCCATGCCCCTCCTGGAGATGTTCCCCAAGGAGGCCCGGAACCGCGCCTTCGACCGGGTGGACTTCTGGCTGCACAGCCTGGCGGTGGGCTGCATCGCGAACCAGCTCGCGCGCCGCTCCCAGTACCCGCACCCGGAGGAGGCCTTCATCACGGGCCTGCTCCACGACGTGGGGAAGCTGGTCCTGGACGAGTGCTTCCCCCGCGTCTTCGAGGAGGTCCTGGAGAAGACCCTCCAGGGCGAGGGCCAGACCCTGGAGGCCGAGCGCGCCATCATCGGCGTGGGCCACCCGCAGATCGGGGCCGCCCTCATGGGGCGCTGGAACCTCCCGCGGTCGCTGCAGGACGCCCTGAACCTGCACCACGACCTGGGGCGGGCGAAGGAGGGGGTGGGCGGGACCTCCCTGGCCCTGGTGCGGATCATCGCGCTCTCCGACCAGATCGCCAAGGCGGTGGGCGTGGGGGGGGCCGGCGACCGATACCTGATGGAGCCCGACCCCTCCACCTGGAGGGCCGCCTCGCTCCCCACGGGCCTGGACACGGAGGGCCTGAAGGACGTCTTCCGGGAGCTCAACCTCTTCCGGGAGTTCCTGAACCTCGGGACCACCGAGATCGCCCCGGTCCGGGACACGCCGGCCCGGCGCGAGGGGTTCATCCTCCACGTGGACGAGCGCCGCCGGGACGCCTCGCTCCTCCGGCTGGTCCTGGACTCCCTGGGCTACCAGCTCCTGCCCCTGGAGCGCAGGGGGGAGACCCCGGCGCGGCTGGTCCTGGTCGAGGCCACGGGTGGCCCGGAGCGCCTGGCGGAGTACCAGGCCCTGGCGGAGGGGGCGCCCGGGGCGCCCAGGCTGCCCCTGGTGATCGTGTCGGAGGACCCCTACGAGGTGACCGAGGATGCCCGAGCCCACACCGCCTCCCTGGGGGCGGCCCACGACGCGCGCACGCTGGAGCGCACCCTGGACGGGCTGATCCTGGGCGAGAACGTCCAGCGGGCGCCGGCCATCGACCCCGAGTACCTGCGCTCGGAGGAGGAGGCCCTGCGGGGCGAGCTGGCCTCTCGCCTGCGGGCCGGGCCCGCCC
>JACQVX010000107.1 GCA_016209495.1 Planctomycetota bacterium | reverse complement strand
GGCCCTGGTCCAGGAGCGCCATGGAGTTCGCCAGGCGGTACATGCCGTACTTGCCTATGACCCCCAGGAGGCCCATCCCGCCCCGGAACTTCAGGCAGCGAGTCCCCGCCCCGTGGGCCGCCTCGATCATCTCCTCGGGGTAGCCCTGCGCGCGCAGGCGGGCCGCCCCCTCGGGGCCGCTGTAGCGGCGGGCGATGGCCGCCAGGGCCCGGGCGATGTAGCGGTAGGCGTCGGGCCAGGTGCACTTCTCCAGGACGTCGGAGCCGCGGGCATCGAACTTGTACTTGGTTCGGTTCTCCCCGGTGAGCTCCGGGAAGCCGTCGTCGGCCCACTGCTTCCACCCGCGGCGGATGAGGGGGTGCTTCAGCCGGTAGGGGCCGTAGACGCGGCGGTGGAAGGTGTAGCCCTTGGCGCACTGCCTGGGGTTCCAGTTGGCGGTCGCGTGGTTCCCGTAGAGGTCCGAGTACTTCTGGTAGTCGTACTCGGCCCCCAGGCGCGTAATGACGCCGTTCTTGACGAAGGCCAGGACGCGGCAGGCATGGGTGTCGTTGGGGGAGCAGACCCAGGAGAAGGACCGGTCGTAGCGGTACTGGTCCCGGTAGAGCGCCTCCCAGCCCCGCTCCGGGTAATGGCCCAGGGGGTTGTCCAGCTCCGGGACGGCCTCCAGGGCCCAGAGGGCGGGGCCGGCCACCAGCCACGCGGAGGCGGCGGCGCCCGCGGAGGCCTTCAGGAACTCGCGGCGGTCCATGTGCATCGCGTCCTCCTCAATCCACCATCAGGCGGTGCCAGGTGGTGACGGCCTTCTGGCCGTCCCGGTCCCGGGCGGCCCCGTCCCAGACGGCGAAGGCAACGGAGACGGCCTGCCCCGGGCGCAGGGCCACGTCGTGGGCGTCCCCGACCAGGGGGCGCAGGTAGGCCACGTGCCAGGCGCCGCCGCCCCAGTGCCCGGCCCCCGCGATGTTCTGGGCCTCCGCGGGCTGGCCCCGCAGGGTCCCGGGCCCGCTCGCCAGGTAGTCCAGGCAGGGGCGCGGCGCCTCGGGCCCGGAGAGCGGGTTCCCCGCGCCCCAGCCGGTCTGGTAGACCGGGTCGTGCCGCTCGGCCCCCGCGGTGGCGTAGTCCACGCGAGCCCCGGGAGGCAGGTTGCGCTGCATGTCGTAGCGATCCACCGTCAGGGCCGGCCAGGCCGCGTCCACGTCGTGGAAGCGCCCCGCGTCCTTGTCCGCCTGCCTGGACGCCTTCCAGTGCCAGATCTCCACGGAGCCTCGCGGGCCCCCCATGGCGAAGAGGGGAGGGGCCGCCTCGGCGGAGAGCTGCACCGCGGCCCCGTCGGTGAAGGCCTCCTGGCGGGCCTCGGAGGCGTCGCTGGTGGCGTCCTCCCAGGTCAGCCGCACGGCGACCCGGTTCGCGTCGTGGATGGCCTGGACCAGGACCCCTGGGGCGCGCCCGGCGCGCTGGGCCAACGCCATGAGGGGGATCCAGGTCGCGGGCTGGGCCGCCCAGGCCTCGTCGAAGGTCACCTCCGCATCGGGGGGGAGGGCCTCCACCCGCCGGGCGTGGATCGTGAAAGGTCCCTGCGCGGCGAGTGCCGCGGCCCCGGGCGGGACCAGGGAGAGGACATAGCGGACCAGCCTCCAGGTGTCGTCTCCGGAGAGGTCCGTCGTGGCGGGCATGGGGGTCCCACGGAGCCCGCCCCGGATGGAGCGCCAGACCTGGGCCGGGTCGTTGCCCCCCTTGAAGGCGCCGGCGGTGAAGTCCCGCGGGCGTATGGGGTCGCCCTCGTCCGTCACCTGGACCTGGGCGCCGTCGCCGCGGCCCCCGGGACCGTGGCAGGCGGCGCAGCGCTCGAGATAGACGAGCCGTCCGCGGGCCAGGTCCTCCGGCCGCTCGGCCGGGGGCGCCGGGGCCTCCAGGACCTCGCCGGGGGTGGTGCGCCCCAGGGCCCAGGCCGCCGCCGCGGCCGCGTCCTTCCCGCGACCCGCCGCCTGCGCCTCCAGGGCCATCCGTCCGGCGCGGCGCACGTGGGCCACCAGGGCCCAGCGATCGGCCTCCGGGAGGTGTCCCCAGGGGGGCATGGCCGAGCCCGGCATCCCGCGGGTGATGGTATCGAAGAGGTCCGCGTCCGTGGGGACCCGATTGGCGGTGGAGGCGATGCGGAACCTGGCGGCGGTGAGGTCGCGCGGCCGCGGGTCGAGCAGGAAGGCGAACTCCCCGTCGCCGCGGCCCTCGGCGCCGTGGCAGAGGGCGCACTGGCTCGAGTAGACCTCCTGGCCGCGGGCCAGGGTGGCGGGGTCGGAAGGGGCGTGCCGCAGCGACCGGCCGGTGGCGGAATCGGCGGGGCAGCCGGCCAGGGACACCACGACAAGGCTGGCGGCGACCAGGTCGGACATCTCCATGGCGGCGGATTCCCTCCTCGGGGTCGAACATCCCCCGGGCGGACCCCAGGGCGAACGAGGGACCCGTCGCAACGCCCGCTTCGGTGGACGCGCCGCATATGCCTCTATGCGGTTTTCCCGAGGACGGTATGCGGCGGAGGGTCGCCCGCACCCACGCCCACGCCCATGGCCACCTGGAATCGGGGGACTGTTTCCGAGGTGCGGCCTAGCGCAATCGGTCCGCGACCTGATCCGCCAGCATCCCGATGAACAGCGGGTGGCTGCCCACGGTCGCCGCCCGGTGCCAGCCCAGCCCCAGTTCCTCGGCCCGGGTCCGGGCCGCCACGTCCAGGTCGTAGAGGACCTCCAGGTGATCGCAGAGGAATCCCGCCGGGACGACCACCACCGAGCGGTGACCCAGGGACACCAGCCGCGGCAGGAGGTCCAGGATGTCGGGCCCGGTGACCTCCACCGCCGAGGCGGGGAGGCTCTGGTAGGCCAGGTGGAATGCCTCCCTACCCAGCCTGCCGGCCACGGCTCGAGCGGTGGCCTCGAATTGACGGCGGTAGGGCGAGGCCACGGCCTGGGCCATGGGCAGGGCATGGGCCGTGAAGACGAGGGCGGTGCGGGGGTCATTGCCCGCCGCGCAATCTCCGATGGCTCGCTCACCGAGCGGGGCGCCCGTCTCCCGCACCCGATCGGCCAGGGCCCCGGTGAAACCCGGCCCATCCCACCACGGGGGCAAGAAGTCCACCAGGAGGCCGTCCTGGACCTGCCGGACGGCGTCCAGGTACGCGTCCCAGGTGACGGCCGACTGGTAGGGGGCGAGGACGACGGCCAGGACCCTCCGCCTCCCCTCGGCGGCCAGACCCCGCAGGACCGTCTCCGCGCGCGGCTCCCAGTGGCGCAGCGCGACGCGCACGGGGACACCAGGACCGCGTCTCCGCAGTGCAAGCTCGAGCGCATGGGCCTGCTCGCCGGTCAGTCGGTTGAAGGGCGAGGCCCCGCCGATGGCCTCGTAGCGGGCGGCCACCTCCGCCACGCGGCCCTCGACCCCCGGCCGCTCCCCCAGGACGCCGCGTATGAACCGTACCGCCTCCCCGGGTCGGTCGGGCCCTCCGAAGCCCACGAGCAGCACCGCGTCGTAGACGCCCATGACGGACCCCATTCCGAACGCCGTGCCTTCGCCCGGGTCGAGGCCGCCGCGATCGGCGAGAGGCCCGCGCGGGATCGTTCGCCCCCGGCCGTGGAGCATTTCGCGCGAAGGGCCCCGAGGCCCCCTCGAGCCCCACGCAAGCGCCCGGGGCGGTGGGCCGGAGCGGGACCCGCGGCGCCCGGCACGTTTGGTGACTCTGGCGGTCGACATTCCCCGGCGGTGCCGGGGCCCAAGGACCCGTCGTGGGGGGAGGGGACTCGTGTACCGACGCACGATCGTCTGGGGCGCGTGGGTGGTGCTGGTGCTTTCTCCGGGTTGCACGGGCGGATCCGCCTCTCCCGCAACCGCGGTGGCGACCGGGACGCGCACCGGCACGGCGCCGTCGGTGGGCGCGAAGGCCTGGGACCCGGCCCTGGGCACGGCCACGGTGCGCGGGGTGGTCCGGTTCGAGGGGGAGGCCCCGCGGCGCCGGCCCCTGCAGTGGACCGCGGACCCGGTCTGTCAGTCCCAGCACGCGGAGCCACTCCTGGACGAGTCCGTCGTCGTCGGCGCCGGGGGCGGGCTACACAACGTCTTCGTCTGGGTCAAGGAGGGCCTGGGCACCTGGAGCTTCCCGGTGCCGGGCACCCCCGCCACGCTCGAGCAGAGGGGGTGCGTCTATCTCCCTCACGTCCTGGGCCTGCAGGTGGGCCAGACGCTCAACGTGCGCAACGCCGACCCCACCATGCACAACGTCCACGCGGTGGCGGAGGTCAACGAGTCCTTCAACCTGAGCCAGAGCCGGCAGGGGATGGAGACGCCGAAGACCTTCACCGACCCGGAGGTCATGGTCCGGGTGAAGTGCGACGTCCACGGGTGGATGGGGGCCTACGTGGGGGTAGTGCCCCACCCCTTCCACGTCGTCACCGGCGACGACGGGACCTTCAGCCTCGCGGGGCTCCCGCCCGGGCGCCACGTCCTCGAGGCCTGGCACGAGGTCTACGGGGCCCAGAGCCAGGAGCTCACCATCGCCGACAAGGAGTCGCGCGAGCTGGCCTTCACCTTCCGGGAGGGGAAGTGAACGGAGGGCCCACCGCACGCCGCGGGGGCGCCCTGCTGCTGGCCCTGCTCCTGGTGGCCCTGGCCGGGGCCGCCGTCGCGGGCTTCGCCCTGCGCGACTGGCTCCCGCCCCTGGCCTCCTCCCACGGGGCCGGCGTGGACCGGACCATCCGCTACATCCTCGCCGCCACGGGCGCCATCTTCATCCTGGGACACCTGACCCTGGCCTTCTGCGTCTGGCGATTCCGGGAGGGCGGAGCGGGCGGCTACCGCCCGGTCGGTCCGCGCGCCGAGTGGCTCTGGGCCCTGGGCCCGGTGGCGCTCATGACCGTGGTCTCGGAGGTGGGCGTCCTCTGGATCGGCATGCCGGTCTGGGCCGAGGTCTACGGCGAGCCGCCCGCGGGCGCCCTGGAGGTGGAAGTGGTGGGCAAGCAGTTCGAGTGGCTCGTCCGCTACCCCGGCAAGGACGGGGTCCCGGGACGGACCGATCCTCGAATGGTCCACGACGCCCGCAACCCGCTGGGCCTGGACCGGGGCGACCCGGCGGCCCGCGACGACGTGGTGCTCCGGGGCGAACTGCACCTGGACGCGGGCCGCGACACGGTCGTCCGGCTGCGCTCCCACGACGTCCTCCACAGCTTCTCGCTGCCGCTCCTCAGGGTGAAGCAGGACGTGGTCCCGGGGCTCGCCATCCCGACCCGATTCCGCCCCACCCGGGAGGGGAGCTTCGAGATCGCCTGCGCGGAGCTCTGCGGCCTGGGCCACTACCGGATGCGCGGGACGGCCGTCGTACACCCGGCGGGCGAGTTCGAGGCCTGGCTCGCCGCCCAGCCCGGGTGGTTCGAGTAGGGGCGGCCTCGTGAGCGCGACCCACGCACGCGGTTTCCTTCGCAGGTATGTCTTCAGCACCGATCACAAGGTGATCGGGATCCAGTACCTGGTGACCGCCCTCGTCATGGCCGTGGTGGGCTCTGCCCTGGCGGTGCTCATCCGCACCCAGCTCGCCTGGCCCGCCCGGCAGGTGGTCTCCCCCGAGACCTACCTCAGCCTTGTCACCATGCACGGGACCATCATGGTCTTCTTCGTCATCTCCATGGGCCTGGTGAGCGGCTTCGGGAACTTCCTCATCCCGCTCCAGATCGGGGCCCGGGACATGGCCTATCCCTTCCTCAACGCCCTCTCGTACTGGGTCGTGGTGCCGGCCTGCCTGCTCATGGTGGCCTCGTTCCTCGTGGAGGGCGGGGCCGCGGCGGCGGGCTGGACCTCGTATCCGCCGCTCTCGGCCCTCCAGGACGCGGTCCCCGGCTCTGGGGCCGGACAGACCCTCTGGCTCCTGGGCATGGCCCTCTTCATCGTCTCCTTCACCATGGGCAGCCTGAATTTCCTGACCACCATCCTGAACCTGCGGACCCGCGGCCTCTCCATGATGCGCCTCCCCCTGGTGGTCTGGACCTTCCTCATCTCCGCGATCCTGGGCATCCTGGCCTTCCCGCCCCTGACCGCCGCGGCGGTGATGCTGCTCCTGGACCGCCACGGCGGGACGAGCTTCTTCCTGCCCTCGGGCCTGGTGCTCGGCGACAGGCTCCTCCCCCACGCGGGGGGGACGCCGCTCCTCTTCCAGCACCTCTTCTGGTTCCTGGGCCACCCGGAGGTCTACGTCCTCGTCCTCCCGGCCCTGGGCATCGCCTTCGAGGTCCTGGCGGCCTTCGCCCGCCGGCCCCCCTTCGGCTATCGCATCTCCGTCTACTCGCTCCTGGTCATCGCGGTCCTGAGCATGGTCGTCTGGGGCCACCACATGTTCACCAGCGGGATGAACCCCTACCTGGGCGAGTATTTCTCCGTGGTCACCGTCCTGATCACGGTCCCCTTCGCCGTCGTGGGCCTGAACCTCATCGCCAGCCTGTGGCGCGCCCGGATCCGGCTCACGGCGGCCATGCTCTTCGCCATCGGGGTGATCTCGGCCATCGGCACCGGGGGCCTGGGCGGGCTCTACCTGGGGACCGCCACGGCGGACATCCATTTCCACGACTCCGCCTTCGTGGTGGGCCACTTCCACTTCACCATCGCCATGACCACCCTGTTCGGCGGCTTCGCCGGGGTCTACTTCTGGTTCCCGAAGATGTTCGGCCGGCGGATGGACGAGACCCTCGGGAAGCTCCACTTCGCCCTCACCTTCCCGCCGTTCTTCGGCGTGTTCCTCCTCATGCACTACCAGGGGCTGGGCGGGCTGCTCCGGCGGACCTACGACCCCACCCTATACACCTACAACGAGGCGGCGCGCGGGCTGAACCCGGCCATCACCTGGCTGGCCTTCGCCGTGACCGCGGCCCAGCTCCTCTTCATCGTCCACTTCGCCTGGAGCGCCATCCGCGGCGAGAGGGTCGCCGACTCGAATCCCTGGCAGGCCGCCGGCCTGGAGTGGTCCGCCCCCTCGCCCGCCCCCCACGGGAACTGGCCCGAGGAACCCCCGGCCGCCCACCGCGGACCCTACGAGTACGGGGTCGCGGACGGCGTGACGGGGGCCCGCGACTACGTGCTCCAGAGCGAGGCGTCGGCGTCGTGAACGAGGCGCTCGCAGGCGCGGAGCGCAGGCCGTCGCAAGGCGACGGCCGAGCGACGAGCGGCGGCCCTGACGGGCCGCCGCGTCGCCCGCAGCCCGAGCCGGGACCCGTCCAAGCGGAGCGAGGACGGGAGGCGAGGGAGGGCCGCAGGCCGAGCGGTAGCGAGGCCGAGGCGCTCCGCGCGGACGTGAACCGGACGGCACTGGCCGTGGTCCTGGCCACGGTGGCCATGCTCTTCGCCGGTTTCACCGCTGCCTACGTGGTCCGGCGGACCGGGGCCGACTGGCAAGGCGTCCCGCTCCCCGGCGTCCTCTGGGCCAGCACCGCGATCCTCGCCGCCAGCAGCCTCGCCCTCGAGCGGGCGCGCCGCCGCGCGTCGCGCGAGGCGCTCGAGGCGTCCCTCGCCCTCGGCCTGGGCTTCCTCGCCCTGCAGGCCGAGGCCTGCCGCGAGCTGGCAGCCTCCGGGGCATACGACCTGTCCATGCCCCACGCCGCCTTCTTCTACACCCTGTCGGCCATCCACGGGCTGCACCTGGCCGCCGGCCTGGTGGCGCTGGCCTGGGCGCGGCGACGGCCCGAGTCCCTGGGGCCCGTGGCGGTCTACTGGCACTTCCTGGGCGGCGTCTGGGTCTGGGTCTACGCCCTGCTGGCAAGCGGGTAGAGGGCCAGGACATGGCAACGAACGTCGCCGAACGCTGGGGCGGGGGGATCTCCCCCTGGGGTCTCTCCTGGCAGAAGGCCATGATGTGGCTCTTCCTCGTCTCGGACGCCCTCCTCTTCGCCGGCTTCCTGGCCGCCTACGGTTTCATCCGGCTCTCGGCGGAGGCCTGGCCCGAGGCCTCGCGGGTCTTCCACCTCGGATTCATCACGGCCATGACCTTCGTCCTGATCTCCAGCAGCGCCACCATGGCCTCCGCCGTGGCGGCGGCCCGCCTGGGCCACGCCCGCGCCTGCGCGACCTTCCTGGCGCTGACCGTCGCCGGCGGTCTCGGCTTCCTCGGGATGCAGGCCTGGGAGTGGACGACGTTCATCCACGAGGGGGCCCGACTCGCCGCGAATCCCTGGGGCGTCCCCGCCTTCTCCGCGTTCTTCTTCATGATCACCGGCTTCCACGGGACCCACGTCCTCATCGGGGTCGTGGTCCTCGCGACGGTCCTCCTGCGATCCCACCGCGGCGTGGCGACCCCCGAGGGCGTGGAACTGGCGGGGCTCTACTGGCACTTCGTGGACCTGGTCTGGGTCTTCATCTTCGGGTTGTTCTATCTGATCTAGGAGGCGAGGCGTGACCGGGACATCCATGGCATCGCCCTACCGGGCCTACTGGGTCGCCTGGGGGGTCCTCCTCGCCATGACCCTGGTCATGGTGTCCCTGGCCACGCCGGCCCTGCTCCTGGCGGGGATCCTGACCAAGGCGGCGATCATCACCCTCTTCTTCATGCACCTGCGCCACGAGCGGCTGGACTTCGCCCTGGGCGTCGCCCTGGCCACGGTGCTGACGGGGCTCGTCCTTTTCGGCCTCATCGCCGTGGACGCGGTGTAGCCGTGGACCGGCGGCTGCGGGCGCTGCTCCTGACGGTCCTCCTGGCCACCTCGACGGCGGCCCTGGGCCAGCAGTGATGACCTCGGGTCGGGGCGGACCCGGCCACCCGCCGCCTGGCAGGCGGCATCCAGCTCGCGGGGTGGATCCTCCTCGGGACGCCGGCTGCGCTGGTGACCACCTTCGTCCTCTGGGAGGCGCGGGCGCGCCGTCGGCGGCCCGGGGAGGAGGCCTAGGCGGATGCAACTGACCCGGACCACCGACTACGCCCTGCGCGTGGCCCTCGCCCTGGCCGCGCGCCCCCTCGGTGTGCGCATGACCCGCGACGCGCTGGCCGCGGAGACGGACGTGCCGGCCCCCTACCTGCGAAAGGTACTGCGCCCCCTGGTGCGCGCCGGGATCGTCCGGACCCGGCGGGGGGTGCGGGGAGGCGTCGCCCTGGGCCGGGACGCCTCCAGCGTCACCCTCCGGGACGTCGTCATGGCCATGGAGGGGAGGCCAGCCCTGCGCCCGTGCCTCCACGACGTCCTGAGCTGCAAGCGTTCCCCCGCCTGCGCCCTGCGCCCGGCCCTCCTGGAGGTGGAGCGGGCCTTCCTGGCCTCCCTCGCCCTCCACGACCTGGCCAGCCTGTCGCGCCGCCCCGCGCCGGCCTAGCGCCACCCGCCCGGGCCGCATCCGGCCGGTGCTACACTGGGCGGGCATGGGGCCGGCGGACCGCGTCCAGAACCGCTACCGGGTCCTCGACGGACTGGGCGTCGGCGGGATGGGGACGGTCTACCGGGTCCTGGACGAGGAGACTAGGCAGACCCTCGCCCTCAAGGTGGTGTCGAAGTCGGTCACGCACCACCCGGAGGTGATGGAGGCCTTCCGCCAGGAATTCCGCCTCCTCACGCGCCTGGGCCACCCCAACCTGGTACGGGTCCACGATTTCGGGGTCACCGAGGACGGGGCCTTCTTCTTCACCATGGACCACGTCCCGGGCCGGGACCTCTACGCCGCGACCGGAAGCCTCTCCCTGGAGGTCGCCCTGGGCCTGGTGGTCCAGGTCTGCCGCGGGCTGGAGTACATCCATTCCCGCGACCTCGTCCACATGGACGTCAAGCCCTCGAACGTCCTCGTCACGCCGGGCCCGGGGCCCGTGGAGTCCTGGGGGGTGAAGCTCATGGACTTCGGCCTCGCCCTGGACGCCACCGCGCGACGGCCCTCCAGGGCCCGGGGAACCCTGGCCTACATGGCCCCGGAGGTGGTCCGCGCCGCCGTCCTGGACCGTCGCTCCGACCTCTACTCCCTGGGGGTGGTGCTCTACGAGGTCGTCACGCGGGAGGTCCCCTTCCAGGGCGACACCTCGCTCTCGGTGATCCGCAAGCACCTGGAGGAGCCCCCGCGCCCGCCCCGGGAGCTCAACGCCCAGGTCCCGGAGGGCCTCCAGTCGCTCATCCTGGCCCTCCTGGAGAAGGACCCCGCCCGGCGCCCCTCCAGCGCCCACGAGGTCATCCGGGAGATCGACCGTCTGGTGGGCGGCCGCCACGCCCTGGAGACCCAGCGGACGTGCGAGGGCTACGTGGCCCGCGGGGCCTTCGTCGGCCGCCGACCGGAGCTCGAGGCCCTCCAGCGGCGCTTCGCCGCCGTGCGCTCCGGCGGTCCCGGGGGGCTGGTCCTGGTGGGCGGCGAGGCCGGCGTGGGGAAGTCGCGCCTCCTCCAGGAGCTTCGCTTCCACGTGCAGCTCGAGGGCGGGCACTACGTCGCGGGCCGCTCGACCCACCGCAGCCACGCCCCCTACCAGCCCTTCGTGGAGGTGCTCCACCAGGTCCTGCGCCTGCTCGGAACCGAGGCCGCCCGCGAGGTGGAGCGCGCCGCGCCCTACCTGAAGGGTCTCCTCCCCGCCGCCGGCGAGGGCGCGGCCCTGTCCGGCGCCCCGGACCCGCCGCCCCTGGACCCGGCCCCGGCCCGGCTGCGGCACCTCGAGGAGCTGACCCGGTTCCTCGTGGGCGCCTCGCGGACCTCGGGACTGGTCGTGGGGCTCGAGGACCTGCACTGGGCCGACGCCTCGACCCTGGAGCTCGTGGCCCACCTGGCCCGCGCCCTGCACCGGGGCCGGATGCTGGTGTGCGCCACCTGGCGCACGGACGGGGAGGAGCTCCCCGCGGTCGCCAGCCTCGAGGCCGCCCTCCAGCGGGAGGGGCTCTGCGAGTCCATCCGGCTGGAGCCCCTGGCCCTCGACGAGACCTCGGCCCTCGTCGCCTCCATGGTAGGGCCCCTCCCCCGCGCAGAGGTGCTCGTGGCTCGCCTCCAGGAGGCGACGCGCGGAAACCCCATGCAGCTCGTGGAGCTCATGAGGTCCCTGGTGGAGGAAGGGCTCCTGGTCCGGGAGGTGAAGGGCTGGACCCTGGGCGGCGACGACCCCGCGCGCCTGGTTCTCCCGGAGGGACCGCTCCGGGGGCTGGCCCGCCTGGAGGGTGCCTCGCGGGAGGTCGTGACCGCCCTGGCCGTCCTGGGTCGGCCCTCCACGGTCCCGCTCCTGGAGCGGGTCCTGGGCCTGGGCGGCGAGGCCGCCTGGGACACGGTGCTCCGTCTCCAGGGGCGCGGCCTGGTGGCCCGGGAGCCGGGGATCGGCCGCGAGCCCCTCTTCGACCTCCGCCACGGCCGGACACGGGAGTGGGTCTACGAGGACCTGGGGGCCGCCGAGCGGGCCGCCTGGCACCGGCGGGCGGCCGAGGCGCTGGAGGCGCACCACGCGGGGCGCACCACGGAGGTCGTGGACCAGCTCGCCGACCATTGCTACCACGCGGGGCTCGCCGGGCCAGCCCTGGGATACCTGGAGGCGGCCGGCGGGCGCGCGCGCGCCCTCTACTCCAACGAGGAGGCCATCCGGTGCATGACCCGGGCGCTGGAGGTCCTGGACCGCATGGACCGGGGTCCCCACGACCGGGAGGCGCGCTCCAGGATGCACGGCGTCCTCGGCGATCTCCTCTCCATCGTCGGACGCTACGACGAGGCGCTGGCCCATTACCACGCGGTCCTCCAGGACGGTCCCACCGGGGACCCGCTGGCGCGGGTCGTCCGCAACGTGGCCAACGCCCACCACCGGAAGGGCGAGTACCGGCGCGCCCTGGAGGTGCTGGACGCCTGGGCGGGGCCCCTGGCGTCGGCGGGGCCCGCGGGCCGCGCCCGCATCCAGGGCCAGCACGGATGGCTCCTCATGCACACCGGGGACCTGGCGCGGGGGATCGCGGCCTGTCAAGAGGGGCTGGCCATGCTGGAGGGGGCCGGGGAGACGGCGGAGACGCGCGCCGTCGCCCTGGAGCTACACACCTCGCTGGGCTCGCTCCACCTCACGGCCGGAGACTGCGGCGAGGCCATCCGGTCCTATGAGCGCTGCCAGGCGGCGAGCGCCGGAGAGGGCGACCTCGCCAACGCCCACATCAACCTGGCCCATGCCCATTTCAAGGCGGGCTCTGCCGAGGAGTCGGCTCGCCACGCCGGGATAGGCCTGGGACTCATGGAGCGCATGGGGAACGTCTCCGGCGTCGCCATGGCCGTCACGCACCTGGGGAACACCCAGCTCCAGCTGGGGCTGCTGGACGAGGCCCTGGCCTCCTACGAGCGCGCCCGGGACCTCTGCGAGCGGACGGGCCACCAGGACGGCCTGGGGTGGGCCTGGAACAACATGGGGGCGGTCCACTGCTACCGGGGCGAGCAGGCCCGGGCCCTCGAGTGCTGGGAGCGGAGCCTGGCCGTGCGGACCCCCCTGGGAGACCGCCACGCCCTCGCCGCCTCCCACACCAACCTGGCCGACGGCTACCGGCAATCGGGCGAATGGGCCAGGGCCTCCGAGCACCTGGGGCGCGCCCTGGCCCTGGCGGAGGAGCTGGGCGCCCGGGACCTCCTGTGCCTCAACATCGTCGCCCGGGCCGCGTTCCTCCTGGACCTGGGGGAACCCGGGGAGGTCCCCGGGCTCCTGCGAAGGGCGAGGCGCCTGGCGTCGGAGGGCTCCCTGGCGGGCCAGGCCGCCCAGGTGGAGGAGGTGGCGGCGCGCGACCTCCGGCTGCGCGGGGAGGTGGACGCGGCCCGCGGGCCTCTGGACCGCGCCCTGGCGGCCTACGAGGCCATGGGGGATCGGGCGGGGACGCTCTCGGCGCTCCACGAGCTGGGCGTCCTGGAGACCCAGGCCGGCCGCCACGCGGAGGCGTCCCGGGCCATCGCGCGGCTGGTGGCGGCGGCCCGCGAGGGAGGCCAGAGGCTGCCGCTCGCCCGCGGCCTCCTCCTGCGCGCGGAGCTGGAGCGGCTGCGCGGGGGAGCCATGGAGGCCCGCCAGGGCGCCCTGGAAGAGGCCGCCCGCCTCCTCCAGGGGGAGGAGTTCCCCGACCTCCGGTGGCGGCTCCACCTGGAGCGCGCCCGCGTCCTCCGGGATGGGGCGTTGCCCGCCGAGGCGGCCCGGGAATACGCCCGGGCCATGGACCTCCTGCGGGCGGTCTGGGAGCGGCTGCCGGCGAGCGCACGGGGCCGCTTCCTCGAACGGGCCGACTGCGCGGCCCTGCAGAGGGAGGGCTCGGAGCTGGTCCAGGAGCTGGGCGGCGAGTCCTTCAGCGGCCCCCTTCCGGGTGGCACTCGGCGCAGGGACGGGCCTCCCGGTTGAACTCGTGGGCCACCTGGGGCGCCATCCCCGTGGGGGCCGGTGCGGAGGCGTGCAAGGGCTCGGCCCCCTCGCGGGCCAGGGTCAGGTCCGGCTCGCAGGGACGCACGTGGGGCATCGCGCGGCCCGAGGCGTCGCGGAAGACCTCGGGGCGAGGCCACCAGGGCCGCACCTCCTCTCGCGGGTCCCAGCTCTCGCCCCGGGTGGACACGGTGCGTCGGCCGAAGTCCGCGGGGTCGAAGTCCAGGCCGCTGGCGATGAAGTCCTCCCCACGGGCGCGCAGGTCCAGCCGCATGTGGCAGGTCCCGCACCGCACCGCGCGGGCCGAGTGGCAGGCGCCGCAGCCCAGCCCCGCGTGGTCGGCCCCGTGAGGGTCCGCCACGCCGACGGCGGCCGGCGCGTCCCGGAGCAGGGGGGCCGGGACTCGGCCGCCGTCGGAAACCCGGAGGACCACGACCCCCTCCCCCTCTCGCAGCCAGTTGGCGCGGACGTTGCCCCGCGAGCTCCTGAGGTAGCGCCGCCCGCCCTCGTCGTGGGTGCCCCTGGGTCCCTCCAGGACCACCGGCGTCCCGATCCCCAGCGGCAGGTCCCAGGGAGCCGCCTCGCGGGTGCCGTGGCAGTCCTCGCAGCGCCCCTCGAGCTGGAAGGGGATGGAGGGCGCGAGGTTCCCGTCCCCGTGCATGTCGATGGAGCCGTGGCAGTCCGCGCAGCCCAGGCTCCGGTCATGGACCTCGTCGTTGTGGCGCTGGAATTCCCGGTTGTGGCAGCGGAAGCACTGGGAGTCCGGCACGGCGAGCACGACGCGGTGGGCGGCCGGCCGGCCCGCCTCGTCCCGCCGGGTCGTGGGGTCGCCCCCCTGGTAGGTCCCGGAGAGGGTATAGGGGACGTGGCAGGCGGCGCAACCCGAGGCCCGGTGCTCGCGGTACTTCCTCCGGCCCACGCCCCAGAGGTGGCACTGGTTGCACTCCTTGCGGGCCACGTCGCACCAGCCGGCCCGTCGTTCGTCGCCGAAGCGCTGGACCGCCGCGTCGTAGCCCGGCAGCTCCTCCAGTCGGTCCAAGGCCGGCAGGAAGCCCGCCCGGCGGGCCTCCTCGACCCACCGCCGGTAGGCCTCGCCCCCCGCCACCGGCACCGGGCCGTCCGGGTCGTCCACGTCGAAGTCGGCGTAGCGCCACTCCCCGGGGCCCAGGATGCCCGCGGAGCGCGCCACGTGCGTCACCTTGCCCGCCTCCAGGGCCATGAGGGACCGCTGGATCCGGTAGGCGTGGCCCCCGCCGGTGTCGCCGGTGGGGTCCATGACCCGCGTGCGCACCTGCAGGAGCGAGCCCCCCACCGGCTCCGGCAGCGGCCGTCCATGGACGCTGGCGAGCGAGCCCCGATCGGCGTGGCAGCGGCCGCAGCCCAGTCCCAGGGAGACTGCCCAGAGATCCCCGGGGTTCGCGACGAGGCCCCGGTGGGCGGCCTCGACCCTCGTGGCGTCCGGGTCGCCCTCGTGGCAGGCCACGCAGGCGCGACCCTCGGCGCCACCGGCCAGGGCGAGCAGGGCGGTGCGCATCCGCTCGTTGATGTCCTCGATGCCCGCGTGGCAGCGCAGGCACCCCTCCCCGGCCGGCCCCGGGGGGACGGGCTCGCCCGTCCCCTCCGCGGGGGGGATGCGCGCTCGCGCGCGGCGAACGCCCGGCGGGTGCTCGGAGCGCCAGCGGCGGAAGAACTCCGTCCAGGCGGCCCGCCGTTCGGCCTCGCCCCGCATGGCGCGGGCCTCCACGTAGAGGGCGAGGTCCCAGAGGTCGCGCGGGGCCGAGGCCAGCTCAAGGTAGGAGGGCATGGGCGTCCCGGGCATCCCCGCCAGGAGGGTGGCGGCCACGTCCGCCGCCAGGGCCCCGCGGCGGAAGGCCCCGGGCCCCCGGGACAGGTCGGGGACGGCGGCCGGCCGTTCCGCCTCGTCCACCAGGCCCGCGGCCGAGGGCCCGTCCCCGGCCAGGTCCACGCCGTGGCAGGCGGCGCAGCCCGAGCCCAGGTAGACCGCGCGCCCGCGCGACACCGCCCCCCGATCCGGGCCCCGGCGGCCCGGCAGCTCGAGGGGGCGCGCCCTCGGCCTCCCCTGGAGCCGGGCCAGCTCCAGTACCCGGACCACCAGGGCCCAGCGGTCCCGCTCCGGCAGGTGGGCGAAGGAGGGCATCCCGTAGGCCGGGATCCCCGCCGTGAGCGTACGGTAGAGGTCCTCCGGCGCGGCGGGCTCTCCCGCCGCGGTGGACTTGAGCTTGAATCGCCCGAGGGGCAGGTCCCGCGGCGGCGAGGCCAGCCAAGGGGCCAGCTCCCCGTCCCCGCGCCCCGACTCGCCATGGCAAGCGGTGCAGAGCCGCGGGTAGAGCTCTCCCCCGCGGGCCGCCAGGGCAGCGTCCAGGGCCGGTCTCGGCGGGACGGGGGCGTCCCAGGCCACGGGCCGCCGCGGCCAGGCTCGACCCTCCAGCTCCTCGGGCCAGGGGGGCAGCTCCAGTGGCCCCGGGGGCCCGGCGGGGCCGCGGGGGGCCAGCGCGCCGAACGCGGCCACCAGGACGGCCACGAGCAGGACCGCGCCCAGGGGGAGGGAAGTCGATTCGGCGTGGCCGTCCATGCGTGCTATTCTACCGGGGTGCTGGAGGCCGCTTCATGAGCGAGAGGGAGGTCCGGCGCACGTCCGAGGCCGAGTCCATGGAGGTGGCGGAGTCCGCCCGCGAGAAGGAGTGGGTCTCCGCGAGCTTCCTCAAGGAGCTTTTCCTCGGCAGCTTTCGCCTGGGGCTGATCCACCCGGCCCCGCAGGCGCCTCCCCCGCGGCCCGAGTTCCTCGCGTTCCACTCCGCCCTCAAGGCCTTCCTGAGCGAGGAGGTGGACCCGGCCGCCATCGACGCCACGGGGGAGTACCCGGCCGAGGTCATCGACGGTCTGCGCCGCCTGGGCGCCTTCGGGATGAAGATCCCGAGGGAGTATGGCGGCCTGGGCTTCACCCAGTCCGAGTACGACACGGTGATGGAGCTCCTCGGCACGGTGGACGGGAACATCACCGCCCTGCTCTCGGCGCACCAGTCCATCGGCGTCCCCCAGCCGATCAAGATGTTCGGGACCGAGGACCAGAAGAAGAGGTTCCTACCCCGCTGCGCCCGCGGGGCCATCTCGGCCTTCGCCCTCACGGAGCCCGACGTGGGCTCCGACCCCGCGACCCTCTCCACCACGTGCGTCCCGGACCCCTCCGGCGGCGGCTGGGTGCTCGACGGGACCAAGCTCTGGACCACCAACGGCACCCTGGCGGAGCTGCTGGTGGTCATGGCCCGGAGCCCCGACACGAACCGGATCAGCGCCTTCGTGGTGGAGGCATCCTGGCCCGGGGTCACGGTGGAGCACCGCTGCCGCTTCATGGGCCTGCGCGCCATCTCCAACGCCCTCATCCGCTTCCGCGAGGTGAGGGTCCCGCGGGAGAACCTCATCGGGCAGGAGGGGCGCGGGCTGAAGATCGCCCTCGTCACCCTCAACACCGGGCGCCTGTCCCTGCCCGCGGCGGCGGTCGGGACCTCCAAGAGCCTCCTGGAGGTCTGCCGGCGCTGGTGCAACGAGCGCGTCCAGTGGGGCCACCCCATCGGGAGGCACGAGGCCGTCGCGCACATGCTGGCGGACATGGCGGCCACGACCTTCGCCATGGACGCCCTCAGCGACCTGGCGGACCGCCTGGCCGACCGCGGGGGCTACGACATACGGCTGGAGGCCGCGGCGGCCAAGCTCTGGAACACGGAGCGAGGCTGGCGGCTCATCGACGACGCCATGCAGATCCGCGGGGGCCGCGGCTACGAGACGGAGCAGTCCCTCGCCGGCCGCGGGGAGACCCCCATAGGCGTGGAACGGGCCATGCGCGACGCCCGGATCAACCGGATCTTCGAGGGGTCCAGCGAGATCATGCACCTCTTCATGGCCCGCGAGGCCGTGGACCGGCACCTCCAGGTGGCCGGGGCCGTCATCGACCCGCGCAAGGGGACGGGGGCGAAGCTGGCCGCCCTCCCGCGCATCGCCGCCTTCTACGCCCTGTGGTACCCCGGGCGCTGGCTGGGGTGGGGCCGCTGGCCCCGGTTCGGCGAGTTCGGCCAGCTCGCGGGCCATGTGCGCTTCGTGGACCGCGCCTGCCGCAAGCTGGCCCGCCAGACCTTCCACGGGATGCTGGTCCACCGGGCCGCGCTCCAGCGTCGCCAGGCCTTCCTCTTCCGCATCGTGGACGTGGGGCTCGAGCTCTTCGCCATGAGCGCCGTCCTCACGCGGGCCCAGGAGATGGCAGCTCGGCGCCACCCCCACGCCGCGGAGGCGACGGAGCTGGCGGACCTCCACTGCCGGAACGCGCGCCGCCAGGTGCGCGTCCTGTTCGGCGCCCTGTGGCGCAACGACGACGCCTTCAAGTACCGCGTGGCCCAGCGGGTCCTCCGGGGCGAGCACGCCTGGCTCTCGGAGGGGATCATCGGGCTCGGGGGTCCCTCGCCGGCCGCGCCGGTCCCCGGGCGCGAACCCGAGCCAGGCCGCGCCCACGTGGACGTCCAGACGTCGTGATGTCACGAGGAGGACATGCCCCCTTGCCTCGCTCGGGAGAGACCTGCAAGGTCTTCGGGCTCTACAGCTCGGACTGCTCGTGCAGGGCCCGTGTGACCCTGGCCAAGGGGGACCGCTTCCCCGAGTGCCCTAGGTGCCACTGGGTGGTGGAATGGACCCTGGACAAGAAGTTCTGATCGGGACCTCCTGTCCAGGGCGGCACCACTTCACGGCGTCTCAGGGGTGGGTCTCGAGCCAGCGCCTCACCGCCTCGGCCGCCTCCCCTGCCGGCGCGAGCCGCAGGTAATCCCGGAAGGCCGAACGCGCCTCGTCCATCCTCCCGGAGCGGGCCCGGACGTTTCCCAGGTTGAGGACGGCCTCGGCCCCGGCGCCGGCCCGCAGGGCCGCCTCCAGGGCAGCGCCCGCCTCGTCCCAGGCCTCCCGCCCCCGGAGCAGGTCCGAGAGGGCCATCCAGGCGGACGCCGCGGCGGGCCCCTCCCCTGCGCGCAGGGCCAGGCCCCGGAACGTCCCCTCCGCCTCGGCCCCGCGGCCCAGGGCCCCCAGGGCCAGGCCCCTGAGGAAGCCCGCCGAGTGACCCGGGGCCCCCAGGGACAGGGCCGCCTCCGCGTCGGCCAGGGCCCCCTCGGCCTGGCCTCCATCGAGACGGGCCCGCCCCCGGTCGAGGAACCTCAGGGCGAGCCCTACCAGCTCGGCCCGGCTCGGGTCGTGGTCCGGCTCGGCCGCCAGGACGGCCTCGAAGCACCCCCGCGCCGCCTCCAGCTCCCCGGAGGTCGCCAGGAGCCCCCCCAGGCTGAAACGCGCCGCCGCGTGGCCCGGGTCCAGCCGCAGGGCGGCCTCCAGGGCCTCTCGCTCGGCGGCGGGCCGTCCCAGCCCGTGGCGGGCCCGGGCCAGCAGGTAGCGGGCGTCGGCGCTACCGGGCCGGCGCCCCGCGAGTCCCTCGTAGCACAGGGCCGCCCGGGCGGCGTCCCCGCTGGCCTCGTGGACCTTCCCCAGGCTGAGCAGCGCGATGGGATACTGGGGGTCCTCGCCCCGCACCGCCTCCAGCCAGCCGCGGGCCTGGGCCAGCTCGCCACGCCGGAGGTGGTATTCCCCCAGGAAGACGCGTGGGTCTCCGTACCCCGGGGCCAGCTCGGCGGCGCGCCGCCACGCCTGTACCGAGCCGTCCTCGTCCCCCAGCCCACGCAGGCAGGAGGCGTAGTTGTGCCAGAGGTGGGCGAAGCGCGGCTGGTCGGCCACGGGCCGGCCAAAGGCGTCGGTGCCGTCCAGGAGGGCGCGGAAGTCCCGCGCGGCCCCCCCCGCGTCGCCCAGGGCGAAGCGCACCTCCCCCCGTGCGTGGCGGGCCGAGAGGTAGAGCGCGGCCAGGCGCCCCGTGCGGGCCTCCGGCGAGAGGATCTCCAGCGCCGCGTCCAGCTCGGTCAGGGCGGCCTCCATCTCGCCCGAGGAGCGGAGCACCATCCCGAGGGCCCACCGCGCACGCGCCGATCTTGGGGCAGCGGCCGCCGCCGAGGTCCAGAGGGCGCGGGAGTCCCGCCAGTCCAGGTTGCGGACCGCGGTGCGGGCGCCGAGGAGGGCGAGCACGGCCGCCAGGGCCCACGCCCCCGGGACGCCTCCGCGCAGGAAGGCGGCCCCCAGGGGCAGGAACACCCACACCGAGGGGAGGTAGCCATGGTGCTCCGCCACCCGCTCCGGGTGCGGCACGAGCTGGGACACGGGGAGCAGGGTCAGCAGGTAGAGGGCCACGGAGAGCGGGACGAGCCGCCCACCGCGCGCGGCCGCCGCGGCGGCCAGGGCCACGGCCAGTCCCCAGCCCGCCAGAGCGACGGCCCCGCCCGGAGGGTCCCAGAGGCCGCGAGAGGCGGGGAAGCCGTCGAAGGACAGGTCCGCCGCCAGCCCCACCGGCCAGAGCAGCCGGCCGACGTGGAACCAGGCGGCCCGCGCGGCCCCCAGGAGGGCGTGGTAAGGGCTCCCCCCCCACCACCCTACCCCCTCGGCCCCGGTCCCGGCGGGGTTGGCGGCCAGCACCGTCCAGAGCCCGACGGGTACGGCCACGGCGGCCATGAGGCCGAGGGTCGCCCAGCGCGGCCTGCGGGCCAGCGCCAGGTCGAGGGCCAGGCAGGCCGCGGGGAGGGTGAGGGCCATCTCCTTGGCGGAGATGGCGAGCACGTAGGCACCCAGGGCCAGGGCCGCGCCCCATGGGCCCCGCGCGACGCCCCCGGCGGGCGCCGCCGGCCCCAGATAGGCCACCGCACCCCCCAGGTAGAGGGCCGTGGAGAGGACGTCCCGGCGGCCCGAGATGTAGGCCACAGACTCGGTGGCCCCCGGGTGGAGCGCGAAGAGCAGGGCCGCCGCCAGCGCCTCGCCTGCCCCCGTCAGTCGCAGGGCCAGGAGGTAGACGAGCAGGGCGGCCATGGCGTGCAGGGCGACGTTCGTGGCATGGAAGAGGTAGGGGACCCGCCGCCCTCCGAAGAGGAGCCGGGTCAGGTCCGCGTCCAGCCGGAACGAGAGGAAGCGCAGGGGCCGGTAGGAGGTGTCCAGGGTGTCGCCCCGCTCGGCGAGGGGCACGCCCCCCAGGACGCCGCCCAGGATGGACGGCACCGCCTCGCCTTCCCAGAGGATGGCGTTCTCCTGGACCGTGCGCACGTCATCGAAGACGAACTCGCCCGGGATCGCGTTCCCATGGGCCGCCGCCGAGACGAGGGCGAGCACCAGGGCGACCCGCCGCGGCGAGGCGGCCAGGCGCCCCGCGGCGGTCCTCAGGCCCATGGTCACGGCGCGAGGCGCCGCGCGGGGGGCGACGCGGACCAGCCTGGTCCCAGGGCCTCGGGTCCCGGCGGCAGCCCGTCGATACGGCGGGCGCAGACCAGTTCCCCGATGGCGAAGGCCCCGGGCCAGAGGGCGGCCAGGCAACGCCCCAGCGCACGCGCGGGCTCGCCCCAGCGGGGCGGGACCACGCTCAGGCGGGACCGGGAGACGACGGTGAGCCCCGCGGCGCGGGCGAGGCGGACCGCCGCGCCGGGACCGAAGCGATGCCGGTGCCGGGCGCGGCCCGGCGGGGCCAGGGACCGTTCGTTGGGGAGGGAGAGGACCAGCTCCCCACCCTCCCGGAGCGCCGCCGCCAGGGAGGTCAGGACCCCCGTCGGGTCGTCCATGTGCTCCAGTACGTCCAGGCAAAGGACGAGGTCGTAGCCGACGCCGGGGGGGAAGGTCCCCCCCGGGCCGCAGGGGGCGGCGGGGGGCCCCAGGCTCAGGTCCCAGCGGCGGACCGGGTACTCCGTGGGCGAACTCGGGCAGAGGTCCACCGCCTCCACCTCGAAGCCCGAGTCCGACAGGTGCCGCGCGGCCGCCCCCGAACCGGCCCCGGCGTCCAGGACCCGGCCACGCCGCCGCGCGGTGGCCGCGAGGGCGGCGCGAGCGCGCTCCAGGGTCCGCGCGCGTCTCCGCACCACCTCCGGTCCGGTCGCCGCCGCGCGCTCCAGGACCGCCTCCAGGCGCGCGAGCCGGGCGCGCCCCCCCGCACGCTGGCGCGCGGCGTCGAGGAGGAGGGCCTCGCGAGCCCGCGCCAGGTCCCGGTCCCCCGGCGGCGGGGGCACGGGCCCCTCGCCGGGGAAGAGCCACCCGCCGACCCCCTCCACCACCACCTCCGGGACGCCTCCCACCCGGCTCGCCGCGACGGGGAGGCCCGTGACCAGCGCCTCGAGGATCGCCACGGGGGTCCCCTCGTGGCGACTGGGATGCACCAGGAGGTCCGCCGCTCGCATCCAGACGGCCACCTCCTCGTTGGGCCGGACGCCCAGTACCCGGACGCCGGCCCTGCGGAGGGCGTCGTCCCAGGGTCCCCCCCCCAGGGCGGCCACCTGCCACGACCGCCAGGACGGCGCCGCGGCAGCCAGGCGGTCCGCCCCCTTGTCCGCGCTCAGGTCCCCTACGAAGAGCGCCAGCCGCGCCTCCGGCGCCAGCCCCAGAGCCGCGCGGGCCTCGATGCGCGACCCCGGGGCGAATCCCTCCCCGGGGACGCCCCGCAGGACCTCCACCCGGGCCTCCCCCGCGCCGAGGGCCACCGCCTGGGCCGCCAGGTCCTCGCTGTCGGCCAGGACCGCCTCTGCCCGGCGGAGCCCCAGGGCCGCCAGGGCGGCCCAGCGAGCCGAGCGGCGGGCCTGCACCTCCAGGTCGGACCCGTGGACCGCCAGGACCAGGGGCCGGCGGGCCACCGCCGCCGCGGCCACGGCGAAGGGGCCGCAGGGCAGCGCCCAGTGGGCGTAGATCACGTCCGGCCGGAACGAGGCCACCTCCGCCGCCAGGGCCCCGGCGCTCGACATCGCCCAGCTCCCCAGGACCACCGGCCCCGGGCGGGGCCGGTCCCGGAGCAGCCTTCCGCCGGAGGCATAGGCGAAGCGCCGGACCGCCACCCCCGAGCGCCGCTCCCGCCGGGGGTCCCCGGCGTGGACTCGAGGCGCCAGGACCCGCACCCGGTGCCGCCGGACCAGTTCCCGTGCCTGGGTCTCGACGAAGACGGCCCGGTCGGGAGCAGCCGGCGACGGATAGGCCGCCGTGTAGAGGAGGAGCCTCATCCACCCTGAGGCTTCAACCCGTAGTGTCCCTCGAGGACCTCCAGGAGGTCCCAGAAGTTCTGGATCACGTGGTCGGGTGGGGACGCGGGCGTCCCGCCGGCATGCTTGCCACCGCGCCGGTTCCAGACGGTGATCATCCCTGCCGCCCGCGCGGCGTCCATGTCGTGGTGCGGGTGATCCCCCACATACATGGACTCGGATGGCTTCAGGTTCAGGTCGCTCAGGGCCCTCTGGTAGAGCTTCACGTTGGGCTTGTTGATGCCAATCTGGTCCGAGATGAAGATGGCGTTGGCCCGCAGGTAGTCCAGGACCTTGAGGCGCACCAGCTTCTCCGCCTGCTTCACCGCCAGTCCCGCCGTGATGACGCCCAGGATCAGGTCCGTACGCGTGGAGAGCATGCGCAGGACCTCCACCGCGTCCTCGTAGGGCACCAGCTCCCGGGCCTTCACCGCGTGGTAGGCCACCACCCCGGCCGCGATGATGCAGGCGGGGTTGCGGCCCTTGTAGGCGCGCCGCGGCAGCCGGAGGAGCAGCTTGTCGAAGTGGTGCTCGTGGTTGGGCGAGAACTCGGCGATCACCTCCTCCAGGTCCACCCGCAGCTCTTCCAGGGGGACGGCCAGCCCCGCCTGGATCATGGCCTCCAGGCTGGCGTCTCGCGCCCTGGCGGAGAACTCGCTGGTGGAATAGAGGGTGTCGTCGACGTCGAAGAAGATGGCCCGGAGACTCGGCCCCGTCATTACTCGGTCGCAACCTCGCGGGCGACGAGCGCAGTCGGGCCGAAGGCCCGCCGAGCGAGTAGCGGCCTGTCCGGGGACCCGCGAGAGCGGGTGGGGAGCCCGGGGACTCTTGCTCGCGAATCGAGCAAGGGTGGGCGACCTGGCCGCGTCGCCCGCAGCCCGAGCCGGTAGGCTCGGGAGGGCCGCAGGCCGAGCTTCGCGAGGCCGAGACCCTCCGGTAGTCCCTTCACTCGGTGTTGAACTCCCGCCTCTCCTCGTCCCGCAGGATGACGATCCGCGCCGTCACCAGGATGACGAGCGACCGTCGTTCCTCCACCTCGGCCCTGCGCATGAAGGCCAGGTTGATGAGGGGGATGCTGTCCACCCAGGGCATGGACGACTTGTAGTACCGCTCGTTGAGCGAGCGGAACCCGCCCAGCATGGCCGTCCCCCCGTCGGGGATGGTCACCGAGGTGTAGGCCTCCTGGAGGGTGATCTCGGGGACGCCGATGGGGACCTGGCTCGCCGCCATGCCCACGGAGCCCAGGTCCACCAGGATCGTCCCGATGGACCCGCCCACGAGCTGGGCCAGGGTGGGCCGGACGTCCAGGGTCACGAAACGCCGGTCGCTGGAGATGACCGGTCGGACGTCCAGGATGACGCCCTCCTGGAAGGTGGAGATCACCGGGTCGGCCACCTCCACGGCGGCCGCCCCGCCCCCGCCGATGCCCACGGCGTTGGCGCTCACGTCGTAGTCGCTGATGTAGGCCCTCTGGGTGACGACGGAGACGAAGACGCGCTGCCGGTTGGCGGCGGTCACCACGGGGGCCGTCAGGAGGTGGGCATCCGCCTTCTCTTCCTCCGCCCGCAGGATGGCGGAGACCTGCAGGGGGTCCAGCCACGTGGAGTGGAGGACCAGGCCCTTGCCGCCCTCCAGCCGTTCCCCGAAGAAGGAGCCGGCGAAGCCGTCGAGGACGTGCTGCACGCGGCCCGCAAGGTTGTTGTTCGAACCGCCCACGGTCCGACCCGGCAGGGGGGAGTTGCCGCCCCGCAGCCTCTGGATGCCCGCGTCGGTCCCGCCGGAGTCGTTCGGGTCCATGTCGTAGGGCCGGCCGATGTTGGGGATGGCCCCCAGGCCGCGGTAGTCGATCCCGATGTCCCGGAGGTAGTCGTCGAAGACGTCGATGAACCGGGCCTCGATGACCACGAACATCCCCGAGTTCTGCCGGAGGCTGGCCAGGACCTCACGGATCTGGGCGTGCACCTCGCGGGTGTTCACCACCAGGAGCTGGCCCCGGTGATGCTCGATGGACTGGAACTCCTCGTCCTCCCAGTTCTCTTCCCCGGTGGCCTGCTTGACGAGGTCGATGAGGGTGTCCGGGTTGATGGTCTTCTCCCCGCTGGACTCGTCGTCGTCGTCGTCGAAGGACAGGGTGGGCC
>JACQVX010000004.1 GCA_016209495.1 Planctomycetota bacterium | reverse complement strand
CTTCGCGCCGCCGGGACCGGGAGCGGCGGCGGACCTGGTGGCGCTGGAGCCCGATCGGGAGGGCGCCCCGGTCCGGGTCCGGGGCGTCGTGGTGGGGGGGCGAGCGGTGGTGGAAGGGGGGAGGCTCCTCACCGGCGACCTGGAGGCCATCCGCGAGGAGGCCCGCTCCCAGGCGGTCCGGCTCTGGGGGCGCATGGCGGCCCTCTGAATGGCGGAACTCGTCCCCCAGCCCTTCCCGGTCCTCCTGGCCCGTATCCTGGAGGAGATGCGGCGCCAGGACAGCATCTTCGACCTGCCCCGGCGCTCCTGGTGGCGGGCCCCGGAGGACCTGGACCTCTCGGTGCGCTTCCACGGGGAACGGGCGGCCAACGCCGCGGGGCCCGCGGCGGGGCCCCAGTCCCAGCTCGCCGCCAACCTGGTCCTCTCCTGGCTCGCGGGCGCCCGGGTCCTGGAGCTGAAGACCATCCAGGTGGATGACCGGCTGCGGATCCCCAGGCCCTGCATCGACGCGGCCACCGTGGGCTACAACGTCGAGTGGTCCCAGGAGCTGCGCCTGGAGGAGTCCCTCGCCGAGTACGTCTCCGGCTGGTTCCTGATCCACGTCCTCGGCGCCCTGAACCCGGCGGGCTCGCCCCCGGCGAGCCACGACACCCTCTTCGACTTCTCCGTGGGCTACGACCTGGCGGGCATCCGCTCCGGGGCGGTGGCCCGGTGGCTGGACACCCTGCGGGACGCCGGGACGCTCATCCGGGCGCTCCGCGACTCCCTGCCGCCGGGCCTGCGCCGGGTGGCGGAGGTGGAGGTCCCCTCGCGCCTCTCCGCCTGCGTCACCCTCTCCACCTTCCACGGCTGCCCCGCCGGCGAGATCGAGTCCATCGTGGAGCACCTCCTGGGGCGCCACGGCGTGCACGTGGTGGTCAAGCTGAATCCGACGCTCCTGGGCCACGACGAGGTGGAGGACCTGCTCCGCGGCCGCCTGGGCTACGAGGAGGTCCTGCTGGACCGGCCCTCCTTCGAGCGGGACCTCCAGTGGGACCAGGCCCTGCCCATGTTCGAGCGGCTGGGCCGCCGGGCCGCCGCCGCCGGCCTGAGCCTGGGGGCCAAGTTCACCAACACCCTGGTGGTGACCAACCACAAGGGCTTCTTCCGCGACCGGCTCATGTACCTCTCGGGCGAACCCCTGCACGTCATCGCCACGACGCTGGCCGAGCGGTTCACCCGCGCCACGGGCTTCCGCCACGGGCTCTCCTTCTCGGCGGGCATCGACGCGGGGAACTTCCACGAGGCCGTCGCCTGCGGGATGGTCCCGGTGACGGCCTGCACCGACCTCCTGCGGCCCGGGGGCTACGCGCGGATGCCGCGCTACCTCCGGCGCCTGGAGGAGGAGATGCGGGCCCTGGGCGCCCGCACGGTGCCGGGATTCGTCCTTCGCCGCGCGGGCGCCACGGACCCCGCCGGGGGCGACGCGGCGGTCCGCTCCGCCGCCCTGGCGAACCTCTCGGCCTACGCGGCCCGCCTGCCGCTGGAGGGGCGCTACCACGCGGTCCGGAACCGCAGGGCCCCGCGCAAGCTGGGCTCGGCCCTGGCGCTCCTCGACTGCGTCTCCTGCGACAAGTGCGTCCCGGTCTGCCCCCAGGACGCCAACTTCCATGTGGCCTGGGAGCCGGCGGCGGTGGAGACCTGGGACCTGGTGGTGGAGGCCGGCACGGTGAGGGCGCGCCCCGCCCGCTTCGAGTCGGGCCGCGAGCGCCAGTGGGCCACCTTCGCGGACCTCTGCAACGAGTGCGGCAACTGCGACGTCTTCTGTCCCGAGGACGGGGGGCCCTACCGGGTGAAGCCCCGCTTCTTCGGGTCCCGGCGCACCTTCGAGGCCGTGGCCCCGCAGGACGGCCTCCTGGTGGAGGATGGGGGCCGGCGCGTCCTCTTCCGCATGGGGGGCCGCCTGCACCACCTGGAGCTCGGCGCGGGGCAGGGCGATTCCCTCTTCGGCGACGGGGTGGTGGAGGCCCGGCTGGACGCCGCTCACCGGGTCGTGGAGGCGAGGTGCCTCCCCGGGACCCCGGACGGCCACTGCCTCCCCCTCGGGCGCTACCACGCCGTGCGGCTGCTCCGGGACGCGACCCTCGCGGGCATCAACCCCGTTTCCGCGGCCCTGCTCGCCGCGGGCTGGAGGTAAACCATGGCGGCCGACGCGACCACGCCCACCGAGGCCCTCCTCCGCTACGTGGCGGCCCACACGGTCCAGGAGGACGCCTACCTCCGTCGGATGCGCTCCGCCGCGACCCGGGCCGGCATCCCGCGCATCCACATCGCCGCCGAGCAGGCCAGCCTCATGCAGGTGCTGCTCCGCCTGGCGGGGGCCCGCGAGGTGGTGGAGGTGGGCACCCTCTTCGGCTATTCGGCCCTGTGGATGGCCCGCGCCCTGCCGCGAGGCGGTCGGGTGCGCACCATCGAGGTGGACGAGGCCCACGCGGCCTTCGCACGGCGGTGGCTGGCCCGGTCCGACGCGGCGGCGCGGGTGCAGGTCCTGCACGGGGCTGGCGCGGAGATCCTGCCGGGGCTGGAGACGGACTCGGCGGACGCGGCCTTCCTGGACGCCGACAAGGGGGGCTACGGCGGCTATCTGAGGGAGTGCCTCCGCATCGTCCGGCCCGGCGGGCTCATCATGGCCGACAACGCCTTCGCCTTCGGCGAGCTCCTGGACCGCCGTTCCCGCGACCCGGGGGTGAAGGCCATCCGCCGCTTCAACGACCTGGTGGCCGCGCACCCGGGGCTGCAGGGCGTCATCGTCCCCCTGGGCGACGGCCTCTGGGTCGCGGTCCGGCGATAGCGCGTCGGGGCTTGACCCTGGCCCGGGAGGGGGCTAGTATCCGCCCCTTCGCTGGACGCCCGGCCCGGGCGCGGCGCCTGGAGGACGTGCGGTGTACGCGATCATCCGTGACGGAGGCCACCAGTACCGGGTGGCGGAGGGGGAGAGCGTCCTGGTGCAGTTGCGCCGGGAGACGCGCAACGGCGACCCCGTGGAGTTCGCGGACGTCCTCCTGGTGGCCGGGGAGGCGGGGGTCCTCATCGGGACGCCCGCGGTGGCCGGGGCCCGCGTGAAGGGGACCGTCTGCGGCGAGGTGAAGGGCGAGAAGGTGTTTCACCTGCGCTATCGCCGGCGCAAGGATTCCCGGAAGCGCGTGGGCCACCGGCAGCGCTACACCCGCGTGAAGATCAAGGCCATCGAGATCCCGTAGGAGCCGCCATGGCGCACAAGAAGGGGCAGGGGTCCACCCGGAACGGTCGCGATTCGAACCCGCAGTTCCGCGGCATCAAGAAGTACGGCGGCCAGCGGGTGCGCCCCGGGAGCATCATCGTCCGGCAGGTGGGGACGCGGTTCCGCGCGGGCCCAGGCGTCCGCATGGGACGGGACTTCACCCTCTACGCCTTGCTGGAGGGGGTGGTGGAGTTCCGCAATGCCCGCCGGGTCGTCGTGGTCCCGGCGGCCGCCCCCGGCCTCGCCCCGGTCCCGGCGACCGAGGCGCGTAACTAGCATCGCGCGTCGCGGTGGTGGGTGTGGAGGGGGCGGCCCTGCCGCCCCCTTTTTCGTTGGACAGGACCTCATGTTCGCCGACGAGACGGAGATCCGGGTGGCCAGCGGGAAGGGCGGCGACGGTTGCGTCGCCTTCCGTCGGGAGAAGTACATCCCCCGCGGCGGGCCGGCCGGG
>JACQVX010000111.1 GCA_016209495.1 Planctomycetota bacterium | reverse complement strand
TGTCGGGGCCGCGCAGGTCGTCGGTCTCCGGGGTGGGGGGGATGGGGGGGGAGTCCGCCGCCGAGGCCAGCCGCCCCGAGGGGCCGCAAGGCAGGGGCAGGAGCCGCAGGTGATCGCGGTCGGGCTCGTAGCGGTAGAGCCACACGGCGGCGCCGGGCGGGTCGCTGGCGACGCGCACCGGGACCGGCGAGTCCAGCCGCACGTGCCGGCCCTCCGGGTCGTAGTGGCGCACGTAGGCCGAGGCCTCGAGGACGCCCCACTCGTCCCCGTCCTCCTCCGCCGCCCGGAGGTAGTCGACGTAGAGTTCCGCCAGCCCGCGCAGCGCCTCCGGGCGGTCGGCGTCCAGCCCCAGGACGGCGCCGAAGGCGTCGAGCCCGCCATAGAAGTGCTCGAAGAGCCGCCCCTCTGCATCCCGCAGGGCCCGCCGCGCCTGGAGCAGCTCGCCCTTCTGGGCGAGCGGGAGCCCCGGGGGCGTCTCCTCCTCGATGGCGCCGAGGGCGTCGCGCGCGTCGTTGCGCTCGTGCAGGGCCTGGACCCATCGGGAGCGCTCGTCCCACCCCTCTCGCAGCAGGCGCCTCATGGTCAGTTCCCTAGCCGCCACGACCCCGGCCGCCGCCGCCAGGAGCAGCGCCGCCAGGGCCGCGGCCCAGGGGTTCCGCCGGGCGTGGCGCCAGGTCCGGTAGGCGAGGGAGGGCGCCCGGGCGAGGACGGGCTCCCGCGCCAGGAAGCGCCGGAGGTCCGCCGCCATCTCGGCCGCGCCGGCATAGCGTCTCGCGGGGTCCTTGGCCATGGCGGTCTCGACGATGAGCGCCAGGTCGCGTGGGACCTGCGGCGCGAGACGCCGCACCCGCGCCGGGTCCTCCCGGAGGACCCGCGACAGTACCTCGCCCGGGCTCCCGCCCTCGAAGGGGGGGCGAAGACAGAGGCACTCGAACAAGGTGGCGCCCAGGGCGTAGACGTCGCTCCGGGGACCGACCGCGCCGGTGTCGCCGCGGGCCTGTTCCGGGGGCATGTAGGCGGGGGTGCCCATGACCGTCCCGGTCAGGGTGAGGCGCGACCCCGCGCGCACGTCCCGGGCGATGCCGAAATCCGCCAGGTGGGGCTCATCGGCGGCGTCGAGGAGGACGTTGGCCGGCTTCACGTCCCGGTGGATCACCCCCTGGGCGTGGGCATAGGCCAGCGCCTCTGCCAGGGGGAGGGCGAGGCGCGCGGCCCGAACCGGGGTGATGCGCTCGGTGGCGATCCCCTTCGCCAGGGAGCGGCCCTCGATGTAGTCCATGGTGAACCAGAGCCGCCCCTCCTCCTCTCCGCAGTCGAGGACGCGCACGATGTTCGGGTGCTGGAGGCGGGCCGCGTTCCGGGCCTCCTGGCGGAAGCGGGCCGTCTCGCCCTCGTCGGCGTCGGTCCCGGCGCGCAGGACCTTGAGGGCCACCACGCGTTCGAGGCCCACCTGGCGCGCGCGATAGACCACGCCCATGCCGCCCTGGGCGATGCGATCGAGGAGGTCGTGGCCACCGATGCGCCCCGGGGGCGGAGCGCCGGCGAGCGGCGACGCGTGGCCGGCCCCGAGCGGCCCCGCCAGGGGCACCGTGGTCGCCGCCGCCAGGTCTGTGGCGTCGCGACGGGGTTCCGTCTCTTGCCGCGCCGGGTCCCGCGGGGCGTCCATCCACCGTGGTTATACCGGAGCCGGCCCCGGGGGGGTGGGCCGATCCATGCCCCGGCGCGTCCCGTGGGTGGATGGCGGGGGGGGCGCGCTCCTAGAATCGCCGGGGCGTGTCGGGATCCGATCCGGAAGGAGGGGGCGTGCTGCCCGGGACCATCGGCCCCTACGAGGTCCTCGAGGAACTGGGCCGCGGTGCCATGGGCGTCGTCTATCGCGCCCGCCACCGGGAGCTGGGCCGCGAGGTGGCCCTGAAGGTCCTTCCCACCGACGCGGCCACCGACCCCCAGGGGGCGGAGCGCTTCGCCCGGGAGGCCCGCCTGGCCGCCCGGCTCTCCCACCCGCGCGTCGTGTCCGTCCACGAGGTGGGCTCCGACGGGGACCGGCGCTACATGGCCCTGGAGCTGGTGCGCGGCCGCCCCCTGAGCCAGGTCATCGACACGGAGCGCATCGGCCTGGACCGGGCCTTGACCCTGACCCGGCGGGTGGCCGAGGGCCTGGCCTATGCCCACTCGCAGGGGGTGATCCACAGGGATGTCAAGCCCCACAACATCCTGGTGGACGAGGACGGCTTCCCGCGCATCACCGACTTCGGCCTGGCGAGGGAGCTGGGCTCGGAGAGCCGCCTCACCCTGGCGGGGACGGTGGTCGGGACGCCGGCCTACATGGCCCCGGAGCAGGCCCGGGGCGACGCGGCCGCGGTCGGTCCCCTGAGCGACGTCTACGGCCTGGGGGCGGTGCTCTACGAGATGCTGGCCCTGAAGCCGCCCTTCCAGGGGGCCAACCCGGCGGACATCCTGGCGCGGGTCCTCACGGTGGAGCCCGTGCCGCTGCGGCGAGTGAATCCCCAGGTGCCCCGGGACGTGGCCACCATGGTGGGGCGGGCCATGGAGAAGGACCCGGCGCGCCGCTACGCGGGCGCCCGCGAATTCGCCGAGGACCTGGACCGCTACCTGCGCGGCGAATCCATCCAGGCCCGACCTCCCTCCTGGACCTACCTCCTGGGGCGCTGGACCCGCCGCAACCGGGCCCTGGCCCTGGCCCTGTCGTTGAGCGCGGTGGCCTTCCTCGCCCTGGGCACCCGCGCGGCCTGGAGGGAGCACCGGCGGCGCTCGGCGGAGGATCATTTCGCCCAGGCGCGGCACAGCCTCCTCCACGGGCGGGGACGCAAGGACCTGCAGGACGCGCGCGACCAGTTGAACCAGGCCCTGGCCATCGAACCCGAGCTGGCGCGCGCCTGGTACGAGCGCGGGCGGCTGAGCTACGAGGAGGGCGACTTCGGACCGGCCCTGGAGGATTGCCGTACGGCCCTGGAGAGGAACCCCTCCCTGGCGGTGGCCGCCCACGGGGCGGCCCTCGCCACCCTGAGGCTCCGGCCGGGGCTCGTCCTCGAGCCGAACCGGCCCATGGCCCGCGAGATCCTGGCCGGACTCTTCGCGGGCGAACCCGGGGGTCCCTTTGCCACGCTGGCGGATGCCTACCTGGAGCTGACGGCCTTCGCGCCGGACTATGCCGCGGTCGAGGAGCGACTCCGGGAATTCCCCGACTCCCGCCCCCCCATTGCCGACGTGCACCTCCTGCGGGGGCTCGTCCAGGCCCAGTTCAAGATCCGCGAGACCCACGAGGTGGACTTCGACGACCGGGCCGAGCTTCGCAGGTACTACCAGCCTGCGCGGGCCATGGCGTCCCTGGACCGCTACGTGGACCTGGAGCCCCTGAACTACATGGGCTACTACGTCCGGGCCACCCTCCGGAATCGCCTGCGGGACCTGGAGGGCGCCCTGGAGGACTTCACGCGCCTGGCGGAACTCTATCCTGGGCGAGGGAGCGCCCACGCAGGGAGGGTCCGGCTGCTCATGTCCCTGGACCGCCACGCCGAGGCCCGCGCCGCCCTGGACGCGGCGCGCCCCCTGGCGAAGACGGACGTGGGGCTCCTCGACTACCTGGACGTCCTCCTCCGGCTCATCGAGGGGGACCTGCGTCGCGGCGAGGAGGTCCTGGCCCGCCTCCAGGGGCACAACCTGAGCTGGGCCAGGGCCCTCATCCGGATGTGCTACGCCGCCCGGAGGGAGGACTTCCGGGCCTTCAGCGAGGCGGTGCCCGAGGTCATGGACGGGATGGATCAGCCGGAGGTCCGCGCCACGGCCCAGCGCATCGCGCGCTACATGGATCTGGACCCCACCACGCGGGACGCGGTGATGGAGTCCCTGGACGCCGCCCCGGCCGTCTTCATGGCGGAGCCCGCGGCCAAGGCCGGGCTCCGGATCCTCATGGCCCTGGGGCGGGCGCTCGCTGGCGCCGAGGACGAGGTATCGCGCCAGAGCGGGCGCGAGGACCTGGCGGACCTGCGGGACTCGATCCAGGCCATCCAGCGCATCGGCCGCGAGCCGCGCATGCTCGAATACATGCGCAGGCTGGGGCCGGTGCGGTTGAAGGACGGCGGCGAGCTGGACCCGCGGCTGATCCTCTCCGGCTCCAGCTTCATCCTGGCGCTCACCGAGGGGCGGGCGCTCCGCTCCCTGGAGGCGGACCTCCGGACGGCACGGGACCTCCTGACCCTGGCCAACGGCTGGTGGCTGGACGGCCAGGCGGCGCGGGCCACCGAGGCCCTACGTCGGGCGGCTCGACTCGACCCCTGGAGCGTGGAGGCCCGGTACGGGCTGGCGACGCAGCTCGCCCTGGAGGGGGAGGTCGAGGAGGCCCTCGCGGAGCTCCGGTGCGCCCTCCTGGCGGGCTGGGACCGACCGCGGCAGACCTGGGAGGACCCGGACTTCCAGGCCCTGCGGCCGGACCCGCGGTTCAAGAGGCTCCTCCGGCTGGCGGCGAGATGACCGCGGACGGGACCGCCTCCACGCCTCGCCCCGGGGATATCGGCCCCTACGAGGTGCTGGAGGAACTCGGCCGCGGGGGCATGGGGGTGGTCTACCGGGCCC
The DNA here is from genome assembly GCA_016209495.1 of Planctomycetota bacterium. Classification (GTDB taxonomy): domain Bacteria; phylum Planctomycetota; class JACQVX01; order JACQVX01; family JACQVX01; genus JACQVX01. The sequence continues at coordinate 3,592 of JACQVX010000111.1, read as the reverse complement.
GGCACCGGGAGCTGGGGCGGGAGGTGGCCCTCAAGCTCCTCACCGTGCAGGGGGCGGGCGCGGAGGCCCGCGAACGTTTCGCCCGCGAGGCGCGCCTCGCGGCCCGCCTGTCGCACCCGCGCCTCGTCCGCGTCCACGAGGTGGGGGAGGACGGAGGCCGTCCCTACATTGCCCTGGCCTACGTGGCCGGGGAACCGCTCCAGAAGGTCCTGGACCAGCGGCGTATCACCCTGGAATGGGCGCTGACCCTGGTCCGGCGCGTGGCCGAGGGGCTGCACTATGCCCACGGGCAGGGGGTGGTCCACCGGGACGTGAAGCCCTCCAACATACTCGTGGACGCCGACGACTTCCCGCACCTCACCGACTTCGGCCTGGCCCGCGAGCTGGCCTCGGACCAGGGTCTCTCCCTCACCGGCCAGGTCCTGGGGACGCCGGCCTACATGGCCCCGGAGCAGGCCCGGGGCGAGCACGGGGCCGTTGGGCCAGCCAGCGACGTCTGGTCCCTGGGGGCGGTCCTCTACGAGATGCTCTCCCTCTCGCCGCCCTTCGGCACCGGCTCCCCGGGGGAGGTCCTCGCGAGGGTCCTCGGGGAGGACCCGCGGCCCCTGAGACGCGTCGCCCCCTGGGTCCCACCGGAGGTGGAGACCATGGTGGGGAAGGCCCTGGAGAAGGAGCCGGCGCGACGCTACGCCAGCGCGGGCGCCCTGGCCGAGGACATCGGCCGGTTCCTCCAGGGGCGGACCATCGTCGCCCGCGCGCCCTCCCTCGCCTGGCGGGCGTGGAAGTGGGTGGCGCGGAACCGCGCCCTGGCGGCCGTCCTGGCCGCCAGCCTCGCCGGCCTCTCCCTGGGGGCGGTGCACCTGAGACGCCGCGAGGCGGTACGCCGGAGCGCCGCCGAGTGCCTCCGCCAGGCCCGGGACCTGGGGGCCACCTCCAGCCATCGGGGGACCCTGGAGGCGGTACAGCCCTCCTACGACGCGGCGGTGGAGGCGGACCCGGGCTGGGGTCGGGCCTGGTTCGAACGGGGTCGGGTGCGAGCGAAGCTGGGGGACCTGGAGGGGGCCCTGGAAGACCTGCGGCGGGCCACCTCCCTGGACGAGTCCCTCTCCGAGGCCGCCTACCTGGCGGGGAAGGTCCTCCTCGTGCTCAGGCCTGCCGAGGCGGCCGCGGCCTTCGAGGAGGCGCGGCGGGCGGACCCGGAGGGCCCCCACGGCCGCGCGGCCCGGGTGGCCCTCGGTGTCCTCGGCGGCCGGTGGCCGCAAGACACGGCCGGGGTGACCGAGGCGGACCTGTGGTCGGGGCTCGTGGCGGGGGGCTTCGGCCCCGGTCCCGCGGGGGGGCTCGAGCCCAGGATCGCGGACGGTGCCACCGACCCGACGGGTGCCCTGGCGGCCCTCGAGCGCCACGTCGCGGCGGAGCCCCTGGACCCCGTGGGGAGGCGGGCCCTGGCCTCGCTCAGGGCCTGGGCCCGGGACCCCCGGGGCACACCCGAGGACCTGCCGCCGAGCCCCGCTACGCCAGCGTGGGTCGAATCGATCCGCCTCGCGGCGGAGGCGGCAAGACGGGGCGACGTGGAGGGCCTGAGGGCCGAGGTCCGCCGCCTGGCCGCCGGGGAGCTGCCGATCCTCATGTCCATCCCTGAGGACTGGCCAGCCGAGAGGCTGGACCTCTTCCTCGACGTGCTTCGCTCGGAGGCCCTGTCCGCGGTGGGGAGCCCATTCCTCGCCAGTCCGCCGTCGCGCGAGGAGCTCCGAGGTCTCTTCGTCCATCGGGTCTCCCGGGTGGGAAGGAACTCGCTCGGCGAGCTTTCCCGCCGGGCGACGGAGGTCCTGCGCCTGTCCCTCGCGGACCCGGACCTGGCGCGCATGGCGTCGGTGGCTGGGGAACTGTCCGTCCCTGGCGCGCCCGGACCCTGGGACTTCGCCCTGGTGCTTCGGGCCGTGGACCTGCACCGGGTCGACGATGAGGCCCACGCCCTCCGGTGGCTGGAGCGGGCGGGCCTGCTCCGGGAGGCCGGGGACCTCCTGGCCCTGGCCCGCGGGGCGTGGCTCGAAGGCGACGAGGACCACGCCCTGGACCTGCTGCGCCGGGCCTCGGACCACGACCCCTACCTCCTCGAGGCCCACTACGGCCGGACGGTCCTGGCGGCGCGCACGGGGGAGCGGGAGGAGGCCCTGGGCTCCCTGCGCATGGCCCTCCTGGCGGGCTGGGACCGGCCCGAGGAGACCCGTTCGGACCCGGACCTGGAGCCCCTGCGCGCCGACGGGCGCTTTGCCAGGGCCCTGGACCTGGCGAGGTGACGGCTCGCCGCCGGGGGGGCTATACTTCGCCGCCATGTCGGACGCAGAGGCGGACGCCAGGGAGATGCTGCGGGACGCGTCCCGGCGGCGGGAGCTGGGGGACTGGGTCGGCGCCATGGAGGTCCTGCGCCGCGGCCTCCGGCGGCTGCGCCCCGCCGTGACCCACCCGGAGGCCGCGGCCCTCCAGCGCGAGCTGGCCCGGGTCTACGTGGCCACCGGCGACTACGCCCGGGCCATCCTCCACTTCTACCGGGCACGGGACGCGGGGGAGGCGGCGGGCCAGGCCGCGGAGGTGGCCCGGACCCTGGCGGACCTGACCCGGCTCTACTCAGAGGCGAACCAGCCCGCCGAGGCGAGGGCCCTGGCGGCGGTAGCCTTCGAGCGGGCCCGTGCCTCGGGCGACGCCGGCTGCCTCATGGAGGTGGCCCTGGCCTCGGGCCGGGCCGCCGTGGAGGCCGGCGAATGGGCGGACGCACGCGGCCGGCTCGCGGAGGCCGTCGAGGCGGCGCGCCGGCTGGGCGAGGCACGCGCCCTGGGCGAGGGCCTGGTGGGGCTGGCGGCCCTCCACGTGCGCCGGGGGAGCCCGGCCAGGGCGCGCTCGGCCCTGGAGGAGGCAGCGGCCCTGCTCGTGCGCGCGGGCAGCCGGGAGCTGGCTGCCGAGCACGCCCTCTACACGGCGGCCGTGGACGAGGACCCAGTGGGGACCCTGGGGCGGGCCCTGGACCTCCTCCGGGACCTGCCCCTGCCCCACCTCGTCTGGCGGGTCCATCTGGCCCTGGGGCGCGCCCTCTGGGATCGAGGCGACGGGGCGGGGGCCGCGCGGCACTTCGTGCGCTCCATGGAGGTCATCCGCAGGGTGTGGGAGAGGGTGCCCCCGGAGCTGGGAGAGACCTACCTCAGGGAGCCGGACCGGGTGGCGGCGAAGGAAGCCGTGGAGCGGCTCCGCGCCGACATGGCGGGGGCCGACGCGGCGGCCGCCCCCACGGTCGCCACCACCTCTGCCCCCACGCTGGCGGCGCGCCCCGCCCCGGTGGGTCCCGTGGACTCGCCCGCGAAGGCTAGCCCGACGTCGCGCGCGGGCGCGGACGCGCGACACGGCGGCTCGGGGCTGGATGGGCTCTTCCTTCTCGGCTACCACGAGGCCAAGGAGGCCTTCGTCCGCGAGTACCTGATCCGCACCCTGGACAGGGCCGGGGGCAGCGTGACCCGCGCGGCCAGGCACGGCGGGGTGATGCGCCAGGCCTTCCAGCGGCTTCTCCGGCAGTACGGGATCCGGGGCCGGGGGGGGGGGG
>JACQVX010000106.1 GCA_016209495.1 Planctomycetota bacterium | reverse complement strand
GGGTGGTGGGCGCCATCGTCCGGGGGCTGGCGGGGGGGTAGGAGAGGGCGTGGACGTGGGCGCCCCGTGAACACCCCCCACCTCACCTGGGCCGGTGAGGCGAGGCGCCTCTACTCCACCGTGAGGAAGCGGACGAACTGGAAGCGGCCGCCCACCACGGTGCTGCCGGACATCATGGTCATGTCCGTGTCGCCGTTGGCGTCGAAGGACCAGCGGCCCAGGACGCCGTCGAAGTCCTTCAGGCGGCGGCAGGCCTCCAGGACCAGCGAGCGGTCTCGCGCACCGGCCTCGCGCAGGCAGTGGGCGACCACCCGGGCGGCCTCGTAGCCGTAGACGGCGTAGGCCTCGGGCTCGATGCCGAACTTCTCCCTGTAGGTCCGGGCGAACTCCGCGGCGCGTCCCTCCTTGAGCTGGTCCGGGGGGACGCCGCCGAAGGTGGTGTAGGTGCGCCCCTCCAGGTTCTCCGCGCCGGCGGCCTCGATGAAGGCCTGCTCGAAGACCCCGTCCGGGCCCATGAACCGGCACTCCAGGCCCACGGCCCGCATGTCCTTCACGAGCTGGCCCGCGTTGTTCTGGGTGATGCCCCCGAAGTAGAGCAGGTCCGGGCCCGTCTGGGCCACGCGGGTCATGAGGGCCTTGTACTCCGGGGCCCGGCGGTCGATGCCGTCGTGGCCCAGGACCTGGATGCCACGGTCCTTGCAGGCCCGCTCGAAGACGTTGGCGATGCCGCGCCCGTAGACCTCCTGGTCGTCCAGGATGTAGACCTTCTTCACGCCCAGGTCGGCGGCCCAGACCGCCGCCGCCGTCCCCTGGATGTCGTCCGCCGGGACCACGCGGAAGTAATTGACCTGCCCGCTGGGCCGGTAGATCCCCGGCTCCCCGGACTCGCCCAGCCCGGGCTTGGTGAGGCCCGTGGCCGTGTTGGCCGGCGAGACCATGAGGAGCCCGGCGCGATTGAGGACGGGCATGGCCACCTTGGCCGCGCCGCTGTTGAAGGTGCCGATGTAGGCCAGGATCCTCTCGTCCCCCGCGGCCCGGCGGGCGTTCTGCGCCTCCTGGGTGGCGTCCCAGGTGCCGGTCTGGGCCGTGGCGTCGTCCCAGGGCTCGTATGCGAACTCCAGGTCCCCCGCCTTGTAGGACACCTCCTCGAAGGCGAGCCGGATGCCGTTCACCACCGAGCGCGTCTGGCCCATGGCCGAACCCTGCATGGGCAGGCTGGAGACGACGAGGGCCTTCCCCGCGGCCGTGCCGCCGTTCCCGGGACACCCGGTGGCCAGGAGGGCGGCGCATACCAGGGCGGCGGCCAGGGCCGAGGGGCCATTCCGGATGTTCATGGGTGGGGCACCTCCAGGGACGTGGGACGCGCAGGATAGCCTGGGGGGGCGGTGCAGGCAACCCACCCCCCGCCCAGCGCTCAGGGCCGGCGGGGTCGGCGCGCCTGGGCCTGGGGCCCTCCGAGCTCGCGGATGACCAGGTTGCCGAGGCGTGCGTGGAGGTAGCGGGCCAGGGCCTTCTTCGTGGGGAGCTGGGCGTCGTTGAACTGGACGCCCACGCCGTGGCCCCGCCGGTTGGCGACCACCACGATCATGTGGTGCACGGTCCCCTCCAGGTGCAGCCACATGTGGTGATAGCTGAGGTCGCCGAGCTGGCCCAGGTCCGGCGCGTGATCGGGGACGAAGCAGATCCCGCAGTAGGAGATGTCGATGGCCCGGCCGTAGATCCCATCCGCCGGCCCGGTGGAGCGAAGGTTGGGGAACTCCACCCGGACCTCCTCGTCCTCCTTCACGACCCACCGGGTGCAGACGCGCCGCTCCTTCGCGGCCTTGTCGAAGGCCTCGACCATCGACTTGAGCTTCGCCTCGCTCGGTTCGGGGTGCTCTTGCTTGCCCACGGCGGCCAGTGTAACGACGTCCGGGCCACCGCGAAAACCGCTTGCCCGGCCCCCGGGGCCGCTCTAGGATCCCGCCCCGCGAGGTGTGGCGGGGGAGGAGGAGCGTCCCATGCCCACAGAGGCCGTCATCGCCGCCGCTGTCCGGACCCCCATCGGCCGGTTCCTCGGGGGCCTGAAGGAGGTGCCGGCGGCCCGGCTGGGGGCCGTGGCGGTGCGCGAGGCCTTGCGCCGCTCGGGGGTCCCCCCGGAGGCGGTGGAGGAGGTCATCCTGGGCAACGTGGTGGGCGCGGGGCTGGGGCAGAACCCGGCCCGGCAGGCGGCCATCCACGCCGGGATCCCCCCGGAGGTCCCGGCCCTCACCATCAACAAGGTGTGCGGCAGCGGGCTCAAGGCCGTCATGCTGGCGGCCCAGGCCATCCGGGCCGGCGACCTGGGCGTGGCGGTGGCGGGCGGCATGGAGTCCATGAGCCGCGCCCCCTACCTCCTGCCCGAGGCCCGGGAGGGGGCCCGCCTGGGGGACGCGCACCTGGTGGACGCCATGGTGCAGGACGGGCTGCGCGACGCCTTCGACGGCTCCCACATGGGCCTGGCCGGCGAGCTCGTGGCCGAACACCACGGCATCGGCCGAGAGGCCCAGGACGAGTACGCCCTCGGCAGCCACCGGAAGGCCGTCGCGGCGCTGGAGGCGGGCCGCTTCGAGGCGGAGACGGTGGCCGTGGAGGTCCCCGCCCGCAAGGGCCCGCCGCTCCTCGTGTCGCGGGATGAGGGACCGCGAGGCGACGCCTCCCTGGAGGCCCTGGCCCGGCTCCGGCCGGCCTTCAAGGAGGGCGGGACGGTGACCGCGGGCAACGCCCCGGGGGTGAACGACGGGGCCGCGGCCCTGGTGGTCCTCTCCCGGGAGCGGGCGGACCGCCTGGGGGTCCGGCCCCTGGCGCGCATCACGGGCTACGCCGCCGGGGGGGTGGAGCCCCGGTGGGTCATGATGGCACCCCGGGTGGCGGTGCGCCGGCTCCTGGAGCGCACGGCTACGCGCCTGGGGGACTACGACCTGGTGGAGCTGAACGAGGCCTTCAGCGTGGCGGCCATCGCCCTCCAGCGGGAGCTGGGGCTGGACCCGGACCGGCTGAACGTCCACGGTGGGGCGGTGGCCCTGGGCCACCCCATCGGGGCCAGCGGGGCCCGCATCCTCGTGACCCTGCTCCACGCCATGGCGGCCCGCGGTGCCCGCAGGGGGCTGGCCTCCCTCTGCCTGGGGGGCGGCAACGCGGTGGCCCTCGCCGTGGAGGCCATGGTATGACGGGGTCCGCGGCCGACCCGCGGCGCGTGGGGGTGGTGGGCGGCGGGACCATGGGGAACGGCATCGCCCAGGTCCTGGCCCAGGCCGGCCTGGAGGTCACCCTGGTGGACGTGGGCCAGGAGGTCCTGGACCGGGCGCTCGCCACCATCGAGAAGAACCTGGCGCGGCTGGAGAAGAAGGGCAGGCTGGGGCCCGAGGAGGTGCGCGCCGCCCGCGCCCGTATCCGGACGGCCATGGACCTGGAGGCCCTGGGCGAGTCCGAGCTGGTGGTGGAGGCGGTCCCGGAGCGCTTCGACCTCAAGGAGCGGGTCTTTCGCAGGCTGGACGCGGTGGTCCCCCCGGCGGGGATCCTGGCCACGAACACCTCGTCCATCTCCGTCACGCGCATCGCGGCCTGCACCTCCCGCCCCGAGCGGGTGGCCGGGATGCACTACATGAACCCGGTCCCGGTCATGACCCTGGTGGAGGTGGTCCGCGGTCAGCTCACCTCGGAGGAGACCTTGCAGGCGGTGGAGGGCCTGGCGCGGCGCGCGGGCAAGACCCCCGTGCGCTCGGAGGACTCGCCGGGATTCATCTCGAACCGGATCCTCCTGCCCATGATCAACGAGGCGGTCTTCGCCCTCCAGGAGGGGGTGGCGTCGCGGGAGGCCATCGACGAGGTGATGAAACTGGGGATGAACCACCCCATAGGCCCCCTGGCCCTGGCGGACCTGGTGGGGCTGGACGTGTGCCTGGACATCTGCGAGGTCCTGCAGCGGGACCTGGGGGAGGACAAGTACCGCCCCGCGCCGCTGCTCCGCCGCATGGTGGCGGCGGGCCTCCTGGGGCGGAAGTCCGGCCGGGGCTTCTACAGCTACGACGACTGATCCTCGTGGGGGCGGCCCCGGCGGCCTCCCCCGGGGGGGCCGCCGGCAGGGGGTGGAGCGAGCGAGCCATGGATTTCGAGCTCTCCGACGAGCTGCGGATGGTCCGGGACACGGCCCGGAAGGTCTGCGCGGAGCGCATCGCCCCCCGGGCCGCCGAGGTCGACCGGGAGGGGATCTTCCCCGCCGAGGGCTTCCGCGCCCTGGCCGAGGCGGGGTTCGCGGGCATCCTCATCCCCGAGGCCTACGGGGGGAGCGACCTCGGGCAGCTCGCCTACGTCCTCGTCATGGAGGAGGTGAACCGGGCCTGCGCCTCCACGGGGGTGACCTACACGGTCCACTGTTCCCTGACCTCGTCGGTCCTGGCCCGGGAGGCGAGCGAGGCGCAGAGGCGGCGCTGGCTCCCCTCCATGGCGACGGGACGGCTACTCGGGGCCTACTGCCTCTCGGAGCCCGGGAGCGGGAGCGACGCCGCCGCCCTCCGGACCACCTGCCGCCGCGAGGGGGACGAGTGGGTCCTGGACGGCTCCAAGGCCTGGGTCTCCAACGGCGGCCACGCGGACCTCTACCTCGTCTACGCCTCCCGGGACCCGGGGCTCCGCTCCAGGGGGATCTGCGCCTTCGTGGTGGAGAAGGACGCCCCCGGCCTCACCGTGGGCAAGTTCGAGAGGAAGATGGGCATCCGCGGCTCCTCCACCACCATGCTCCACCTGGAGGGATGCCGGGTCCCGGCGGCCAACCTCCTGGGCGAGGAGGGCGAGGGCTTCCGCATCGCCATGCGGGCCCTGGACGGCGGACGGATCGGCATCGCCGCCCAGGCCCTGGGCATCGCCCGGGGCTGTCTGGAGGACTCGGTCCGCTACGCCAGCAGGCGCGAGCAGTTCGGGCACCCCATCGCCGAGTTCCAGGCGATCCAGTGGAAGCTGGCGGACATGGCCATGGAACTGGACGCCGCGCGGCTGCTGACCTGGCGGGCCGCATGGCTCGCGGACCGGGGCGAGCGCCACACGCGGGAGGCCAGCATGGCCAAGCTCCACGCCAGCGAGATGGCCAACCGGGCCGCCACCCAGGCGGTGCAGATCCACGGGGGCGTGGGCTACACCCGCGACTTCCCCGTGGAGCGCTACTTCCGGGACGCCAAGGTCACCGAGATCTACGAGGGGACGAGCCAGGTCCAGCGGCTGGTCATCGCCCGCGAACTGCTCAAGGCGACCTAGCCCTGGCCGCGGAGGCGGAGGACCTGGTGCAGCGCCTCCTGGCCGGGGAGGCCCGGGCCGCGGGCCGGGTCATCAGCCTCATCGAGGACCGCCGGCCGGAGCGCTTCGCCGTCCTCGGGGCCCTGGCGGGCCGGGTGGGGCGTGCCGAGCGGCTGGGGGTCACGGGTCCGCCCGGGGCCGGGAAGTCCACCCTCATCAACGCCATGACCCGCGCCCTGCGCGCCGCGGGCCGCACGGTGGGGGTCGTGGCCGTGGACCCCACGAGCCCCTACACCGGCGGCGCCCTCCTGGGGGACCGGGTGCGCATGGGGGAGAGCGGCCTGGACGCGGGGGTCTTCATCCGCAGCATGGCCACCCGGGGCGCCCTGGGGGGCCTGGCCCGCGCGGCGGAGGAGGCCTGCGACGTCCTGGACGCCTACGGCCGGGACGTGGTCGTCATCGAGACCGTGGGGGTGGGCCAGTCGGAGGTGGACGTGGCCCGGGCCGCGGACTGCACCCTGGTGGTCCTCTCCCCCGAGTCCGGCGATCAGGTCCAGGCCATGAAGGCGGGCCTCATGGAGGCCGCGGACGTCTTCGTGGTGAACAAGGCGGACCGGGAGGGGGCGGACCGGATGGTGGCCCAGGTGGAGGAGATGCTCCACCTGCGCGCGCGCCGGGGTGCATGGGAGCCGCCGGTCCTCCGCTCGGTCGCCCTGAAGGGGGAGGGGGTGGAGGCGATCCTGGAGGCCGTGGCGCGCCACCGGCGCTCGGAGGAGGAGAGGGGGGGCCTCGCGGCGCGCCGCCGCGGGCGGCTCCTGGCCCGGCTGCGTGCCGCGGTGGAGGAGATCCACAGGGAGGCGATCTGGGCGGACCCGGGCTCCGCCCTCGCGCTGGAGGGGGCGGCGGACCGGGTGGCCTCGGGGGGCGCGGACCTCTACGGGGCCGCCGCGGGGCTTTTCCGCTCGTGGCTCCGCCGGGCGGCGGGGCTGGGCGGTCCGCCGCGGGGCGAGTAGACTGGATCCCCAGGGAGGAGAGCCATGTCCCAGGAGGCGTTCGAGTCGGCACGGAGGCGCTGGGAGGCGGAGCTCGCCCGGTCCGGGCCGCGCCTCCCGCGCTTCGAGACCATCTCCGGGACCGACGTCCCGGCCCTGGGCCTGCCGGCGGGCGACCCGGACGGGGCCTACCTGGATGGGCTGGGTTTCCCGGGCCAGTTCCCCTACACCCGGGGCATCCACCCCAGCCTCTATCGCGGCCGGCTCTGGACCATGCGCCAGTTCGCCGGCTTCGGGACCGCCGCCGACACCAACGCGCGCTATCGCTACCTCCTCGAGCACGGCCAGACCGGGCTCTCGGTGGCCTTCGACATGCCCACCCTCATGGGCTACGACAGCGACCACCCGCGGGCCCTGGGGGAGGTGGGCAAGTGCGGGGTGGCCGTGGCCTCCCTGGAGGACATGGAGACCCTCTTCGAGGGGATCCCCGTGGGCGAGGTCTCCACCTCCATGACCATCAACGCCCCGGCGGCCATCGTCTGGGCCATGTACATCGCCAACGCCGAGAAGCAGGGCGTCCCGGCCGCGAGCCTGCGCGGGACCATCCAGAACGACATCCTCAAGGAATACATCGCGCAAAAGGAGTGGGTCTTTCCGCCGGAGGCCCACATGCGGCTCGTGGTGGACACCATCGAGTGGGCGGCGCGGCACCTCCCGCTCTGGCACCCGGTCTCCATCTCCGGCTACCACATCCGCGAGGCGGGCTCCACCGCGGCCCAGGAGCTGGCCTACACCCTCTACGACGGCTTCGCCTACGTCGAGGCGGCCCTGGCCCGGGGCCTGGGGGTGGACGAGTTCGCCCCCCGGCTCTCCTTCTTCTTCAACGCCCACAGCGACTTCTTCGAGGAGGTGGCCAAGTACCGCGCGGCGCGCCGCATCTGGGCCCGCCGGATGAAGGGGCGCTACGGGGCGCGCGACCCGCGTTCCATGCAGCTACGCTTCCACGCCCAGACGGCGGGCTGCTCGCTCACGGCCCAGCAGCCGGAGAACAACGTGGCCCGGGTCGCCCTCCAGGCCCTCTCGGCGGTCCTGGGGGGGGCCCAGTCCCTGCACACGAACTCCATGGACGAGACCCTGGCCCTGCCTACCGAGAAGGCGGTGACCATCGCCCTCCGGACCCAGCAGGTCCTGGCCTGCGAGACCGGGGTGGCGAACACCATCGACCCCCTGGGGGGCTCCTGGTTCGTGGAGCGGGAGACGGACCGCCTGGAGGCCGAGGCGGAGGCCATATTCATCGAGCTGGACCGGCGGGGCGGGATGGTGCGGGCCATCGAGGACGGCTACCCCCAGCGCGAGATCGGCCGGGCCTCCTACGACTACGCCCGGAAGCTCCAGCGGGGCGAACAGGTCATGGTGGGGGTGAACCGCTACGCGGACTCGCCCGCCGCCGGGGATGGCATCCCGCTCCTGCGCATCGAGCCCCGGGTAGAGACCTCCCAGCGGGAGCGCCTCGCGGCCCTGCGCCGCCGCCGGGACGCCGCCGCGGCGCGCCGGGCCCTGGACCGGGTCCGCGACGGCGCCCGGGGCCACGACAACCTGATGGGCCCCATCCTCGAGGCCGTGCGGGCCTATGCCACGCTGGGCGAGGTGGTGGACGCCATGCGGGAGGTCTTCGGGACCTACCGCGAGCCCTCGGTATTCTGAGGCCCGTCCTCGTGACCGAGGCACGACCGATCCGCGTCCTGGTGGCCAAGCCCGGCCTGGACGGCCACGACCGGGGCGCGCGGGTCGTGGCCTCGGCCCTGCGGGACGCCGGCATGGAGGTGATCTACGGGGGCCTCTGGCTCAGCCCCGAGGAGATCGTGACCATCGCGGAGCAGGAGGACGTGGACGTCATCGGCCTCTCGAGCATGAACAACGCCCACATGACCGTGTTCCCGCGGACCCTGGAGCTCCTGCGCGAGCGGGGCCTCGGCGACGTCCTCCTCACCGGGGGCGGGATCATGACCGCCGAGGACATGGAGGCCCTGGGTCGCATGGGGGTGGGGCGGCTCTTCGGCCCCGGCTCCGACATGGACGCCTTCGTGGAGTACATCCGCCGCTGGTGCGAGACCCGGGCGCGGGGAACGGAGGGGAGAGGGACATGCCCTACGGCCTGACGGACGAGCAGCTCATGCTCCGCGACATGGTGCGCGAGTTCGCGGAGTCGGAGGTCGCGCCCCACGCCGCCGAGATCGACCAGACGGGGCGCTTCCCGCGGGAGACCTTCCACCGCATGGGGGAGCTGGGGATCCTGGGCATCCCCATCCCGGAGGCCTACGGCGGGGCCGGCTCCGACACGGTCTCCATGGTCCTGGCGGTGGAGGAGGTGGCCCGGGTCTGCGCCTCGACGGCCCTGGGGCTCTGCGCCCACACGGGCCTGTGCGCCACGCCCATCCAGCTCTTCGGCTCCGAGGCCCAGAGGCGCCGCCACCTGCCCGGCCTCTGCGACGGGAGCGCCCTGGGGGCCTTCGGGCTCACCGAGCCCGGGGCCGGGAGCGACGCCGGGGCCACCCGCACCACCGCGACGCGGGTCCGGGACGCCTGGGTGGTGAACGGCCAGAAGCAGTTCTGCACCAACGGGGGCCACGCCGACGTCGTGGTCTTCACGGCCCGGACCGACCCCGAGGCCGGGAAGGAGGGGATCTGCGCCTTCCTGGTGGAGCGGGGCACCCCCGGCTTCTCCGTCGGCAAGAGGGAGGACAAGCTGGGGCTCCGGGGCTCGGACACGGTGTCCCTGCACTTCGAGGACTGCCGGATCCCGGCGGAGAACCTCCTGGGCGAGCCGGGCCAGGGATTCAAGGCCTTCCTGCGCACCCTGGACGGGGGGCGCGTCACCATCGGGGCCTTCGCCCTGGGCATCGCCCAGGGGGCCTACGAGCAGGCGGTGGCCTACGCGCGGCAGCGGCGGCAGTTCGGCCACCCCATCGCCGAGTTCCAGGGGATCCAGCACATGCTGGCGGACATGGCCACGGACATCGAGGCCTCCCGGCTCCTCTGCCTCCACGCGGCCCGGCTCCGGGACACGGGGGAGCCCTACGGCCGCGAGGCCTCCATGGCCAAGCTCTTCGCCAGCGAGACGGCCTACCGGGTCACCAAGGACGCCGTCCAGGTCCACGGGGGGAACGGCTACACCCAGGACTACCCCGTGGAGCGGATGTACCGCGACGCCAAGCTCGCCGAGATCGGCGAGGGGACCAGCGAGGTCCAGCGCATGGTCATCGCCCGGCATATCCTGGGCTGAGCCCCGGGGATTTCCGTTCGAACGCGGAGGCCCCTGCCGCGTCATCCCCGATGGAAGAACCATGACGGACGAGGAGCTGCTCCAGCGGCACCGGACCGGGGACCCCACGGCCTTCGGCCTCCTGGTGGACCGGCACGAGGGCCCCCTCCTCCGATACGCCCGGGCCCTGCTCGGGTCCCGGGACGGGGCCGAGGACGTGGTGCAGGAGTGCTTCCTGCGCTCCCTGGGCGGGGGTCCGGCCCGGCGGCCGATCCGCTCCGTCTCGGGCTGGCTCTTCCAGGTGACGCGGAACCTCTGCCTGGACCGCAGGCGCAAGGAGCGGAGCATGGGACGAAGGCACGCGGAGGCCGGTGCGCGGTCGGACGCCCCGGAGGCGGAGGGGTCCGACGCGAGGCTCCTGGACGAGGAGACCCGGGGCCGGGTGAGGGAGGCGGTCGCGGGCCTGAGCGAGGCCCAGCGCGACGTGCTCAGGCTGAAGCTCTGGGAGGGGCTCCCCTACCGCGAGATAGGCGAGCGGCTGGGGATGAGCCTCTCCACCGTGAGCTACCACGCCGGAGCGGCCCTGGAGGCCGTGGGCCGGCGACTCCGTTCCGATGGGATCCTGGATTAGTCGTCAGGAGACAGGCCATGGACCGTGACAAGGTCGAATCGAGGCTGGCGGACTACGCCCTGGGCGAGGTCGAGGCCGGGGAGCGCGAGGAAATAGAGCGGGCCCTGGAGGGCGACGAGGCCCTGCGGGCGCGGCTCTTCGAGTTGCGCGAGGTCGTGGCGGCGGTGGCCGCCTCGGGCGAAGGCGCCGGCGAGGGGCTCGCCCCCGAGCGCCGCGCCGCGGTGCTCGCGGCGGCCCGGCCGCGCGGGCACGCCCGCCGGCGCTGGTGGCTCGCCGCCCTGGCCCTGCCCGCGGCGGGGGTGCTGGCGTGGGTGGGGATGGAGACGGCGCGGCCTCTCATGCGGGGCACGGGGTTCGAAATCGTGGCCCAGAAGCCAAACGTGGGGCCCGCCCCGATGGTCGCCGCGCAGGGCGCGTATCACGCCGAGAAGATGCGGGTGGCGGGCGGGGCGGGCACCACGCTGAGCTTCGACGTCCACGGGAACGCCGCGGCGGCGGCCCCGGTGAACCTGGCCGTGGACGCCGGCCGCATCCACACGATCACGACGGGGAAGGATGTGGCCGGGCGCTACCCCATCGAGGCCGGGGATGGGGTGCTCTCCTTCGAGGAGGGCGCCCCCCCCGCCGACCGCGAGCAGTATGCCCACGTCCAGGAGAACCCCTGGCTGCGGGTGGCGGATCAGCCGCTCTCCACCCTCTCCATCGACGTGGATACGGCCTCCTACGCCAACGTCCGGCGCATCCTCAACGAGGGGCGGCTGCCGGAACCGGGCGCGGTGCGGATCGAGGAGATGCTGAACTACTTCCGCTACGCCTACGCCGAGCCCACGGGCGAGCACCCCTTCTCCGTGACCCTGGAGGTGGGCGCGGCCCCCTGGCGGCCCGCCCACCGCCTCGTGCGCATCGGCCTCAAGGCCCGGGAGGTCCCCGAGGGGGCCCGGCCCGCCTCGAACCTGGTCTTCCTCCTCGACGTCTCCGGCTCCATGCATAGCCCCGACAAGCTGCCCCTGGTGCAGCAGTCGCTCCGGATGCTGGTGGACCGCCTGACGGGGCGCGACCGGGTGGCGATCTGCGTCTACGCAGGGGCCGCGGGCCTGGTCCTCCCCTCGACCCCGTGCAGCGAGAAGGGGGCCATCCTGGAGGCCATAGGGCGGCTCCAGGCCGGGGGCTCCACCGCCGGGGCGGAGGGCATCGAGCTGGCCTACGAGGTCGCCCAGGCGAACTTCATCGACGGCGGGACCAACCGCGTCCTCCTCTGCACCGACGGGGACTTCAACGTGGGGGTCTCGAGCGAGAGCGGCCTGGTGAGCCTCATCGAGGACAAGCGAAAGGGCGGCGTCTTCCTCAGCGTCCTGGGCTTCGGCACCGGGAACTACGCGGACCAGCGCATGGAGGAGCTCTCGAACCACGGGAACGGGAACGCGGCCTACATCGACTCCCTGCAGGAGGCGAGGAAGGTCCTGGTGGAGGAGGCGGGGGGGACGCTCATCACCGTGGCCAAGGACGTGAAGATCCAGGTGGAGTTCAACCCGGCCCGCGTCGCGGCCTACCGGCTCGTGGGCTACGAGAACCGGCTGCTCGCGGCCCAGGACTTCAATGACGACACGAAGGACGCGGGGGAGATGGGCGCGGGCCACACGGTGACGGCCCTCTACGAGGTGGTCCCCGCCGGCGTGGAGGTCCCCGGGGCCTCCGTGGACCCCCTGAAGTACAGCGCACCGGCGGCTGCGCCCGCCGAGGGGACCTCGGGGGAGCTCCTGACGGTGAAGCTCCGCTACAAGCAGCCCGAGGGCGACACGAGCACGAAGCTCGAGGTCCCCCTCGTGGACCGCGGGGACGCCGCGCGGCCCTCGGCGGACTTCGACTTCGCGGCCTCGGTGGCGGGCTTCGGGATGCTGCTCCGGGGCTCGACGGACCTGGGCCCGGCGGGCTGGGGCCTGGTGGAGGAGCTGGCCCTCTCCGGGCTCTCCGACGACCGGGGCGGCTACCGGGCCGAGTACCTGAACCTCGTCCGCGAGGCCGCGAGGCTCTCCGGCGGGAAGTAGCGCCTCGCCGCGACTCCTCGGCCTGCTATCATGCCGCCGCGCCCCCCCCCGGGGGCGCGGCGGTGCCACCCTTGACGACGACGACAAGCTTTGACCTGGACGGGGTCACGCTCCACTTCCTCTCGGACGGCCGATTCCGGCTGGACGGGGGCGCCATGTTCGGGGTAGTCCCCCGCGTCCTCTGGGAGCGGGTGGCGCCTGCGGACCCGGAGCACCGCATCGACCTCGGCCTGCGGCCCCTCCTCATCCGCTCGGGCGGGAAGAACGTCCTCGTGGACACGGGGCTCGGAGGCAAGTGGGACGAGAAGGGCGTCTCCATGTACGCCATCGACCGGCGCGAGACGCTCCTCTCCAGCCTGGCGGCGGCGGGGCTCGCCCCCTCGGACGTGGACGTGGTGGTCCTCACGCACCTGCACTTCGACCACGCCGGCGGCGCCACGCTCCGCAACGCGCGCGGGGACGTGGTTCCCACCTTCCCCCGGGCCCGCCACGTCATCCAGAGGCGCGAGTGGGAGGAGGCCCGGGACCGCTCGCACCTCCGACGCGCCTCCTACCGGCCGGAGGACTTCCTCCCCCTGGAGGCGGCGGGGCTCGTGGATCTGGTGGAAGGGGTCGTGGAGGTCGCCCAGGGCGTGGAGACGGTGGTGACCGGGGGCCACACGGAGGCCCACCAGGCGGTGCGCGTCCGTTCCGGCGGCCGCACGGCGGTCTACTGGGGGGACCTCATCCCCACCACGCACCACGTCCCCCACCCCTGGATCATGGGCTACGACGTCTTGCCGGCCCAGACCTACGCCGCCAAGCGGCGGTTCGAGGAGGAGGCCCTGGCCGGGGGCTGGCTCTGCCTGTGGGACCACGACCCGGCCACGCCCGCGTCCTACCTGGTCCGCGGGGAGGACGGCCGCATTCGCGCGACGAGCGCGGTGTGAAGAATCACGTTGCCAGCCCTGGGGCGAAGACTACCATGGCCGGTCCACGTCGGGTCGAGCCGCGGCGACCCCCGTCCTGGAGGTGTCCCATGATGAGCCCCCGTCTCCTGGCCCTGGCCGTCCTGGCCCCCATTGCCATCACCGCCGGCTGCGGCGTCTTCGATGAGGACCACCCTCACCGCGGCGCGGCGGCCACCACCGCCGTCACCGGCCAGGCCTCCAAGGGGGTCTTCACCGGCCCCGCGATCGTCAAGGCCTTCAAGCTGGAGGACAACGGGAGCGCCGGGGCCCTCCTGGCCCAGGCCGACACGGACGCCTCCGGGAACTTCTCCCTCGCCATCCCCGCGGGGACCCCGGCCCTCATCGAGGTCGTGGCCGGCGCGGCCACGAAGTTCGTGGACGAATCCGACGCCGCCGGGGCCGAGGTGGCCATCCCGGCCGGGACGCGGATCCTCACCACCATCATTAAGGACGCGACGGAGGCGGCCCAGGCGAGGCAGGCCGTCACGCCCCTGACCACCATCGCCGCGGACATGGCGGCCAAGAAGGCCTCGAACGGGATGAAGGTCTCCGAGTCCATCGACACCGCCCTGGCCGAGTGCTCGGACTACTTCTTCCCCAACCTGGCGGCGGCGAGCCGCCCGGCCCTGACCACGACCCTGCCCAACGTGGTGGACACGCGGGGCGGGGGGACGGCCTATGCCCTCACCGGGGACGACAAGAAGGACGAGTACGGCCTGGTCATGGCCGCCCTGGTGAAGCAGGCCCGCACCCTCAATGTGGCCGCGGTGGACCTCATCGGGGCCATGGCGGCGGACGGCCGGGACGGGGCCTTCGACGGGGCCGACGCCACCGACCTCGCCGGCGACCAGAAGGTGCGCGTGGGGAGCGCCGCCTCGGCCCCCGTCCTGGACAGGGCGGCGGCCACGACCGGGATCCAGACCGCGCTCACGGGGCTGGCCGCGACCGCGGGGCACCCGCTGGCGGCCGGGGCCGCGAACACGAAGGCCACGAACACCGCCGGGGGCTTCGTGGCCACGCGCGACACGAACGTGGCGACCCGCGCCGACCTGGCGGGCAAGGTCTCCACCGCGACCCTCTCCTCCTTCGGCGGGACGGCCACCTCCGGGTCGGGCTACGCCGTCAAGGTCCACCTCCTCGCCAACGACGGGACCCTGGGGGCCGTCATCTGCGACAAGCACAAGGACGGGTCGGCCGTCACCACCGACTCGGCGGGCGAGTGGAGGCTCGGCCCCGAGGACGTGGAGGACAACGTCGCCCGGAACGCCGCCAACCTGGGCGGGAAGAAGCTCCACGAGCTGGTGAACCTGGTGGTGGTGGCCACGGACGGGACGAGGACCTTCCGCACGGTCGTCCCCGGCGTGGCCAAGTTCGGCCGCACCCTGTGCCCGCCCTGCGACCCCATGAGGGAGAACCAGTTCCTGGTCTTCCGGGAGCACGTCATCGACCTGGCCGACGCCTCGAGGGCCATCTTCGCCGACGTGCAGGAGAAGATGGGCGATACGACGCGCTACGGGACCGCCCTGGCCAGCGCGGCCGACGCGGGGCTCCTGGCGGACGTGATCACCGCCGAGGCCGCCGCCGAGGCGGACATGCTGGCCCGTGCGACGACCACCGGGGGCCTGGGGCTCACGGCGGCCCAGGCCACCCGGTTCCACCAGGAGCGGGCGCGGCGATTCGCCCAGCTCCAGCACAACGTGGCCCACCTGGGCATGGACCCGGACGAGGCCCGCCGACTCCTGGACGCCTCCATGGCGCAGTTCATGGACCAGGCCTTCGGGGTGGACCCGGCCCAGATGAACACCCTCAACAAGGCCAAGGACGAGGCGGCCGACACCAAGCTGGCCGCCGTGGGGGCGGGCATCGCCGACAAGGACGTCCAGCGGGCCTTCCAGCGGGACCACTTCATCCGGGACGCCCTGAAGCGCATCGAGGACGTGATGCGAAACATCGAGGGCTGCCTATTCCGGGCGGACGACGACCCGGCGGTGGCCTCCACCAGGAACAACAACCTGAAGCTGGACCTGGACGGGGACGGGACCGACGACTACGACCGCCTCCTCCAGTCGGTGGATCAGGTGCGGGAACGGATCAAGCAGGCCGTGGACCTCACCCGGGCCCAGGACGTCTTCAAGCCCGGCACCGACGCCTTCAAGCTCATGGACCAGGCCCTGGTGGCGGCGGTGGAGGCCCTCGTGGCCGGCGGCAAGCCCGGCGGCTTCGCCATGGCGGGGGGGCCGAACGCCGCTTTCCGGTTCCACCACCTGGCCCAGGGGGACGGGACGGCGGGTAGCTCCATCCCCGAACAGACCGAGTTCAAGACGGACTTCCTGCTGGCCGGCGTCCAGGCCGCCACCTTCGCCGGCGGGACCGCCGCCTCGGCGGCTGCCGAGTACGTGGAGCTCCTGGGCTCCGACGGGACCGCCGCCACGCTGGACTCCACGGACATCCTGAAGAACGGCTTCCGTCCCAAGGGGGGCAAGGAGGCGGAGTTCTTCGCGCGGGTCCGGCTGGCCGTGGAGGCGGCCCTGGACAGGGTCGCCGCCGTGGACCGGGCCCTGGACACCATCGCCGCCAGCGCGACGGACGCCGAACGGGTGCGGGTCAAGCGCTGCCTGGCCTTCCTCCTCATCGAGTTCTTCCAGCACGACGGGGACAAGCGCAAGGGCCAGTTCGTGGACCGGGACGGGGACGGCTTCCCGGCCGGGGGCGGCGACCCGGACGACGCGGACCCCCGGGTCCCGGGCTTCAACCAGTTCGGCGACTCGGACGGGGACGGGGTGCCGGACTTCATCGAGAAGCAGCAGGGCACCGACCCCTTCGACAGGACCTCGGTCCCCACCCAGGCGGTGGACACGGACAGGGACGGCCACCCGGACCAGGTGGAGGACTTCCTGGGCTCGGACAAGGCGCTCGCGACGAGCCTCCCGGACTTCCAGTCCGACCTGCGCACCCCCGCCCTGGGGGCGGGCCAGGCGGCGGCAGGCACGGCCACGGACCGCAAGCCCGACGGTGTCCCCGACATGTTCCAGGACCTGGACCTGGACGGCTTCCCCTCGGACTTCGAGCTCCGGAACGGGACCGACCCCCTCTCCGCCGCCAGCGTCCCCTCCAACGCGGCGGGGGTGTCCGGCGGCCGGTTCCAGGGACCGGCCCCCACCGGGGGCGTGGCGCCGCCGCCCGCGCCCATGGGCTATCCCTTCCCGCCCCAGAACCTGAAGAGCCCCGCGGGGACCGCCCTGGACGCGGACCGGGACGGGCTCAACGACCTCCTGGAGCAGTTCCTCACCGCCACCGGCGTCACCATCACCGGCGGCAAGGTGAGCGCCTACAGCGGCGGGAACACCACGGCGACCATCTCCTCGCCGGCGAGCCCCATCCCCGACCTCTTCCGGATCGACCGGGTGACGGTGGACGCGAGCGGCGTCGTCACCGCCGTGGCGGACCAGAAGCCGGACATCGACCAGGACTACGACGGGGACGGAAAGAACAACTTCGACGAGCTCTTCCACTTCGGCACCGACCCGCTGGTGAAGGAGACCCCGGACCAGTTCCAGCAGGGGCCCTCGACGGGCGACGTCTTCAGCATCGACAACGACGGGGACAAGGCGCCGGACGTGGTGGAGGACCTGCTCCTGGGCAAGACCGCCGCGGGCGTCAAGGCCTCCGGGGACCCCGCCCTGTCCCCGCGCGTCCTGAAGGACGACGGGAGCCTGGGGACCGGGGCCATTGCCAGGAACGGGACGCCGGACCTCTTCGACAAGTACGGCCTCACCCCCCAGTCCACGGGGAAGGGGGACCCGAACGTCCCGGACTTCGACGAGGACCTGGATCACGACGGGATCGCCACCATCATCGAGATGCTCCTGGACAGCGACCCCCAGGACGCCGCGAAGGTCCCGACGGCCCTGGACGCAGCCGCGGCGGGCCGCGTGGACATCCGCACGGGCACCGCCCTCACCCTGGCCGAGGTGCTGAAGTCGCTGCAATCCTTCTTCGCCCAGCTCGCGCCGCCGCCCGCGACTTCCACGGGCGGGACCTCCACGGGCGGGACCTCCACGGGCGGGACCGTGGGCGGGTTCCTGGCGGGCGGCAAGCTCACCGCGGCCACGACCCAGCCGGTCATCCGGGGCTACGCGGGCGCGCCCTTCCATTTCGCCCTCGGCGTCATCGACACCCCGCGCCCCGACCTCTTCCGGCCCGGGGCCGTCGCGGGGGCCATCCTCCGCCAGGGCACCCCGGACACGCTGGAGGTCTTCTACCGCGACGCCAAGGACCAGGCGGTGGCCCTGGGTCTCGCGAGGACGGACAACCTGTCCCGCCCCGCCTTCGACGGGGCCTGGAAGCTCCTGGACGCGCGCAAGGGGGTCGAGTTCACGAACCTGTTGCCCTGCACCGACCCCCTGGCCCCGGCCAGCGCCAACCCCTACCCGCTCTTCGTGGACCCGAACCACCCGCTCATCCTCAACGGTGGGATCCCCCAGGGGGCCCTGGAGGGCCGCTGGGGGCTGGAGCTGGCCTTCAGCGCCGGGCAGTTCGTCCACCCCAAGGGGACCTGGGCCACCGCGACGACCCTGACCCCTCCCGCCCCCTCCGGGAAGCTCACCGTCACCCTGGACAACGCGACCTCCGGCCCCCTGGCCGGGTTCCTGGGGACCACCGGGAACGTGGCCATAGGCGGCACCGCGGGGATCGACGCCACGGTGACGCTCCCGGCGGCGGGACCCACGGGATCCAACAGCCCCCCGCCCACCCTCAAGCTGGTCTACAAGCTCACGGCGGCCAGCGTCACGGGCCTCCCGACGGCGGTGGCCGGGAAGACCTTCCGCTACACCGTCGTCTACGAGATGAGGAAGCCGCCGGCCTCGTTCAACTTCACCGCCAGCCCGCCCTTCACCTCCACCTCGGACCTGGTGAAGGGCTCGGCCTGGGAGGCGGTGGCCCCGCCCCTGGTGGAGGTGGAGACCTCGCCGGGGAGCGGGCAGTTCGCGGCCATCGACCCCGTCGCCCAGAAGGTGGCGGCGGACCAGGCGCTTCGCTTCCTGGAGTTCCTGGACGTGGGGAACGCCTTCACGGGCGGGTTCTAGCGGGCGAGGTGGGCCCCCGTGCCCCGTCGTCTGGGGCGCGGGGGCTCACCGGCCCGGTGGGGCGGGGGCCGCCTCGGCCCCGCCGTCCGTCGTCGCTTCGCTAGGCTCCGCTCCTCCCTCCGGCAGGGCCGAGCGCTGGGTCTCGTTCGTCTTCTTCCTCTCCATCGGTTCCCCTGCTAGGTTACCCCTCCTCAACCCCGTGTCGGGTCGATGAGGTGTCAACCTGGATGGGGGGGACAGAGTAGGGCTCGGCCCGGGAGCACTGGCAGCCAGACGTCTTTACGGGCGGGTTCCAGTCCCGGGTCGCTGGGGCGGCAGCGGCCAGGGCCGCTGATTCATGGCGCGAACATCTCCTGTAGAACCGCCAGGCACCGGCCTAGCGTTGCGGGTGGCAGCCGGCCTAGCCGCCGGCCGAGGCGTTCCAGATCTACGGTGCGAAACTGGTCGAGCACCACGTGGCCGGCCCGGTCGCGGAAGCGCGAGGGGATGCGGAAGGGATAGGGGTGAGTGCGCGTCGTGAGTGGCGCGATGATGAAGGTGCGCAGGTGGGCATTCAGCTCGTCGGGGGACACGACAACGCAAGGCCGCGTCTTCCGAATCTCGCGACCCTGCGTGGGGTTCAAGTGGACGAGAAACACGTCACCGCGACGGATCCCTTGCGCTACCACTTCCATTCATCCCGATCAAAATTTGTGGACGGCAAGGGGGCGAGCAACCCGTCCTCTCCGCGCTCACGGAGCCGCCTCGCGGCCTCCGCCCAGCCGCAACGCGGTCCCTGAACCCGCTGGATCACGATCGCTCCAGGTCGCACGCGAAGCTCGACCTCGTCCGTGAGACCCGCCTGTTCGATCACCGGCTTTGGGAGCCGGATGCCGCGTGAGTTCCCGATGCGCACGAGTCTGGCGTTCATGGGTGCCTCCGTGATTACATCGTAAGCACGGATCGGACGCTGCGTCAAGGGCGTGCCTGACGGGTTCTAGCGCGGCGTCGCGGGGACGGCCTCGGCTCCCCCTCCCTCGGCCCGGGCTGCCTCGGCCAGGGCGACCCGGAGGTCCAGGGCCAGCCGGGCCGCCATCTCCCGCAGGGACTCGGCCAGGGCCCGGACCACCGCCTCCGGGCGGCGGCGTTCGGCGATGCGGCCGTCGCGGTAGGTCTCGGCCCAGACCACCCGGCGGTCTCCAGGCCGGAGCAGCTCCACCCGGAGCTCCAGCTCGGCGCGCCAGGCCTTGTCGCCGTCCACCTCCTCCAGCCGGACCAGGCGGCCCGCCAGGACGAGGTCCGCCTCGCCCTCGTAGAACCTCGGCGCCTCGAGGACCGACCCCGCCACCCCCGCGGCCCGCAGGGCCTCCGCCACGTTGCCGTGGACCAGGACGGCGGGGGCCTCGGCCCACTCGTGGTAGCGGTAGCGTGCGAGCTCCACCTCCGAGAGCCGGTAGACCAGGCCGCGGCCTTCCAGGAGGGGTGAGGCGGTGAACTCCTCCACCCCCAGGCGGGCCACCAGCGCCTCGCCGGGGGTCCCCTCGGCCGGGGGGAGGTCCAGGGAGTAGAGGTGCGTCTCCGGCGGGGTGGAGGCGCAGCCGGCCGCCAGGGCCAGCGCGGCGGCCCGCGCGGCGGCCCGCGCGAGCACGGGGGCGTGGCGCAGGTTCATTCCGGCAGCTCCCGCTCTTCCAGGGCATGGTCCCGGACGAGGAGGGAGGGCCGGGTGCGGAGTTCCCGCGCGAGCTCCCGGAGGTCCCGCACCGTCAGGCGCAGGTCCGACTCGTTCCGCTCCAGGACCCGGTCCATGCGGTCCAGGGTGCGGTTCATGTGGGCCGCCAGGCGGGCCACCTCGTCGGTGGCCCGGTCCACGGCCGGGGCGTTGCGCTCCGCCATGCCGCGGAGCGCCGCCAGGAGGCGCTTGAGGTCGGCGCGGGCCTGCGCGTCGAGGGTCTCCCCGATGCTGGCCAGGACCGTGTCCATCCTGGAGAAGACGCTCGCGGCGGCGTCCGTGAAGGAGGCCATGAAGGAGGGCTCCGCCGCCATCTCGCCCCCGTCCTGGAGGCGACCCTGATCCGGCGTGCCCCCGGTGATCTCCACGTAGACCAGTCCGGTCACGCCCATGGGCCGCAGGGTCGCCCGGGCGTCGGCGTAGATGGGCACCGCGCGGTCCACCCGCAGGGTGACGCGGATCTTCGAGGGGTCGTCCAGGGGGATGCGGATCTCGCTCACCTCCCCCACGCGCACGCCCCGGAACTTCACGGCGGAGGACTTCTCCAGGCCGTTGACCGACTCGGCGAAGTCCACCGTGTGGGTGACCCGGTCCTCGGCGTATCGGGCCCCGGCCGCCACGGCCACGAGGCCCGCCGCCACGACCGCGCAACCCAGCACGAAGACCCCGGCCCTCAGCTTCTGGGATCCGCTGACCATCTCCCCTCCACTTCAAGCCCCTTGCGCCACCCGGTCGAAGAACGCTCGCACCCGAGGGTCCGGCGCCTCGCGGACCTCGGCCAGGGTGCCCTGGGCCAGGATCCGCCCGCCGTGGAGCATCACGGCCCGGTCGGCGATGGCGTGGATGCTCGCCAGCTCGTGGGTGACCACCACCAGCGTGGCACCCAGGGATCGCTGGATGCGAATCAGGAGCGCGTCGAGGCCGGCGGCCGTCACCGGGTCCAGCCCCGCCGAGGGCTCGTCGCAGAAGACCAGCTCCGGGTCCAGGGCCAGGGCTCGGGCCAGGCCCGCCCGCTTGACCATCCCGCCGGAGAGCTCCGCCGGGCGGCGGCCGGCGGCCTCCGCGAGCCCCACCAGGGCCAGTTTCATGCGGACGATCACCCCGATGGCCTCCTCGTCCACCCCCGCCTCGCGGAGGGGGAGCGCCACGTTCTCGGCCACCGTGAGGGAGCCCAGGAGGGCCCCAGCCTGGAAGGCGACGCCGATCCGGCGCCGCACCGAGTCCACCGCGTCCTCGTCGGCGGTGGCCAGGTCCACCCCCAGGACCCGGACCTCACCCCCGGCAGGCCTGGCCAGGCCCGTAAGCGCCCGGAGCAGGGTGCTCTTCCCGCAGCCCGAGCCCCCGAGGACCACGGTGATGGCGCCCCTGGGCACCTCCACGTCCACCCCGTCCAGGACCGCGCGGTCACCGTAGCGGACCACCAGGGCCCGGGCCGCGACGGCCGGGTCGGGGAGGGCCGACTCCATGGGCGTCCTCCGCTCACAGATAGAAGAACAGGGCCGTGAAGAGCCCGTCGGCCACGATGATCCAGACGATGGCCTGGACCACCGACGAGGTGGTGGCGCGGCCCACGCCCTCGGCCCCGCCCTCCACGGCGAGCCCCTGCCGGCAGCCCACCATCGCGACGATGAGCCCGAAGACGCAGGCCTTCACCAGGCCCGTGAGGACGTCGAGCGGCAGGACGGCGCGGGCGGTCTGCTCCAGGTAGAGGCCGGGACCCAGCCCCAGGACCCCCACGCCGATGGTGAAGCCGCCCAGGACGCCCACCAGGTCCGCCAGGGCCGCAAGGCAGGGCAGGGCGATGGCCAGGGCCAGGACCTTGGGGACCACCAGGTAGGGGGCGGGCCGGATGCCCATGGAGACGAGGGCGTCCACCTCCTGGCCCACCACCATGGTCCCCAGCTCGGCGGCGATGGCGGAGCCGCTGCGTCCCGCCACCACGATGGCCGCCATGAGGGGCCCCAGCTCCCGGGTGATGGCCACCCCCACCAGGTCGGCGCAGAAGATGTCCGCCCCGAACTGGCGGAGCTGGGCGGCGGCCTGGAAGGCCATGATGAGACCCATGAGGAAGGCGATGAGGCAGACGATGGGCGCCCCGGCGGTCCCCACCCGCTCCAGCTCCATGGCCAGGCGGTCCCAGCGCCAGCCCGAGCGCCCCTCCAGGGGGGCCACGGCCGCCCAGTAGATGGTCTCGAGGCCCAGGTCCCAGGAGGCCCGGAGCGAGGCCGCGCGGCCCAGGGCCGCGGCCCCGAGGCGTTCCAGCAGGCCCTCCCTCGGCGCCCCCGCCGAGGGGGCGGACGGCTCGCGGAGGAGCTCGTCGAATCGGGCCATGGCCAGGAAGTCGGCCACCGGGCCGGAGGCCCCCTCCACCGCGAGGGGGACTCCCCGTTCGGCCGCGCACCGTCTGGCGCGGCAGAGGGCCGCTATGCCGCGGCTGTCCAGGGCCGTCACCGCCGAGAGGTCCACCCGCAGGCGCGGGGCCCCCGAGCGCGCAAGGGCGGTCACGTCCGCCACCAGCTCCTCGCCGGCGGCGGCGTCCAGGCGGCCCTCCGGTCGCACGGCGCGTGTGGCCTCGATCTCCATGACGGGGGGCGCATTCTAGTGGGGCCCCACGCACCCGTCCACCGCGTGGCGTGGGTGGCGCGCCCGCGAACACGCCGACGGCCACGCCCACGCCCACGGTCCCGGGCCCCGGTCTACCTCGCGGCATGGGCGTCTTGCCCGAGGCGGCGGAGGGCGCTACAATCCGCCGCCCGCCGCGGAGGAAGAGCCATCCGGACCGCCGTCATCACCTGCGCCCTGCGAACCCCCATAGGGAAGTTCCTGGGCTCCTTGAGCAGGCTGGGCGCCGCGGACCTGGGGGCCGCGGTGGCCAGCGAGGTGGTGCGGCGCTCCGGGGTGGACCCGGCCCGCATCGCCGAATCCTACTTCGGCTGCGCCCGCCAGGCCGGGACCCGCACGAACCTCGCCCGCCAGGTGGCCATCCGCGCCGGCGTGCCCCGGGAGGCCCCGGCCACGACCATCAACATGGCCTGCGGCAGCGGCCTCAAGTCCATCACCCTGGCGGCCCAGCAGGTCGCCCTGGGGGAGGCGGACTTCGTCCTGGCCGGCGGGACCGAGTCCATGTCCCGGATGCCCTTCTTCCTGGACCGCATGCGGGAGGGCTACCGGCAGGGCGACGCCCCTGCGATAGACGGGATGTACCGCGACGGCTTCCGCTGCCCCCTGACGGACCGGCTCATGGGCGAGACGGCGGAGACCCTGGCGCGGGAGTACCGCATCAGCCGGCGGGACCAGGACGAATACGCCGCCCTCTCCCAGCAGCGGTGCGAGGCCGCGCGCCGGGGGGGCCTCTACGCGGACGAGACGGTGGCCATCGAGGTCCCGGACCCCCGCGGCCGGGGGAAGGCCGAGCGGGTGGACTCGGACGAGCACCCGCGGGACGGGGTCACCGCCGAGTCGCTCGCCACGCTGCCCCCCGTCTTCCAGAAGGACGGGACGGTGCACGCCGGCTCCTCCTCCGGAATCACCGACGGGGCCGCGGCGGTGCTGGTGGCGGCCGAGGACGTGGCCCGGGGGCTGGGGATGCCGGTCCTGGGGCGCATCACCGGATGGTCCCAGGCGGGGGTGGACCCGGAGCGCATGGGCCTGGGGCCCGTCGCCGCGGCGGCGCGGCTGCGCGAGCGCGGGGGCCTTGCGGCCCGCGACTTCGACCTGGTGGAACTGAACGAGGCCTTCGCCGCGCAGGTCCTGGCCTGTGAACGGGAGATGGGCCTGGAGCGCGCGCGGCTCAACGTCGTGGGCGGGGCCATCGCCCTGGGCCACCCCATCGGGGCCACCGGGGCCCGCATCGTCGTCACCCTGCTCCACGCCATGGCCCGGCTTGGCCGTGGGACCGGCCTGGCGACCCTCTGCGCGAGCGGGGGGATGGGCCTGGCCCTCGCGTTCGAGCGTCCCTGAAGGAGGAGATCTGGATGGACTACCCGGAACTGGCGCCGCGCGAAGACGAGGAGACGGAGGAGAAGGGCGAGGGGATGGGGGGGGGACTCTCCAGGCAGCTCCTGGAGGCCCGCACCATCCTGATCAGCCGGCCCATCGACGACCGCCTGGCCAGGAACGTCTACGCCCAGCTCGTCCTCATGGAGAACGCCGACCCATCCCGGGTGATCACGGTCATCGTCAATTCCCCCGGTGGGAGCGCCGACTCGGGCTTCGGGATCTACGACATGCTGGTCTTCTCCCGCTGCCCCACGCGCTCCATCGTGGCGGGGCTGTGCGCCAGCGCCGCGGTGCCGGTCTTCCTCTCGGCCCCCAAGGGCCAGCGCTACTCCCTCCCCAACGCCCGGTTCCTGCTGCACCAGCCGTCCACCGGCTCCATGGGGACGGCCAGCGACATCGAGATCACCGCCCGGGAGATCCAGCGGATCAAGAGCCGCTACAACCGCATCGTGGCGGAGGCCACGGGCAAGCCCGAGGACCGCATCGCCGCGGACGCGGACCGGGACTTCTGGCTCGAGGCCGAGGAGGCCGTGCAGTACGGCCTGGTGGACCGGGTGATCCGGCACCGGGGGGAACTGGACTGATGGCCGCTCCCAGGGGCATCCTCGAGACCACCCAGGGGACCATCTCCATAGACTTCTTTCCGGAGGACGCCCCGGGCCACGTGGAGAACTTCCGGAAGCTGGCGGGCGAGGGCTTCTACGACGGGCTCATCTTCCACCGGGTGGTGAAGGGCTTCGTGATCCAGGGGGGCTGCCCCCACGGCCAGGGGACCGGGGGTCCGGGCTACCACCTCAAGGCGGAGTTCAACGAGCGGCCGCACAGGCTCGGGACCGTGGCCATGGCCCGTTCGGCGGACCCGGACAGCGCCGGGAGCCAGTTCTACATCTGCCTCCGGGACCTGCCCCAGCTCGACGGGGACTACACGGTGTTCGGCCAGGTGGTGGAGGGCATCGACGTGGTGAAGGTCATCGGCCAGGTGGAGACGGACGCCCGCGATCGGCCCCGGGAGCCGGTGGTGATGGAGCGGGTCCGCATCGTCGAGGCGGCGCCCTGATGGGGTCCGCCCGCCCCAGGTTCGCGTGGGCGCTCGTCCTGGCCCTGGGGGCGGCCCCGTTCCTCCGGTCCACCGCCTCGCCGGACGCGGCGAGCGACCTGGCACTCTCCCTGACCGTGGACAGGGAGTCGTATGCCCTGGGGGAGACCATGGAGTGGGCCGTGACCCTGAAGAACCGGGGCACCCGGGTCCGCCGCGTCCGGGAACTGGGCCTGGATCCCCGCTCGATCCATTTCCTGGCGGAGTGGTCCGGCCGCCAGGGCCGGGTGGGGCGGCTCCGCGCGGGGGAGTCCGGGCCGCTGGACGTCCCCGCGCAGGACCTGGGCCCGGGCGAGGAGCTGGTGGCGAAGTGGCGCTTCCCCGCCGTGGTGGCGGGGGAGCTGGAGGTCACGGCCAAGTACGACGGCTACGCGGACCCCGGGGGTCTCTACCACGACACCGTCAGCTCGTCCACGGTCCCGGTGCGGGTGCAGGGGGAAGGGGAACTGCAGGCGGTCCTGCGGCTGGCGGCCCGGGGGGAGGTGCGGCTGCGCCTCTACCCGGAGGACGCCTACAACACCGTCACGAACTTCGTGGCCCTGGCCCAGGCGGGCTTCTACAAGGGGCTCGTCTTCCACCGCGTCATCAAGGGCTTCATGATCCAGGGCGGCTGTCCCGAGGGCACGGGCCGCGGGGGACCCGGGTGGTGGGTCCCGGGGGAGTTCAACCCGCGCAAGCACGAGGCGGGGAGCCTGGCCATGGCGAGGTCCAATCACCCCCACAGCGCGGGCAGCCAGTTCTACCTCTGTCTCGAGCCCCAGCCGGGGCTCGATGGCCGCTATACCGTCTTCGGGCAGGTCGTCTCGGGCCTGGACCTGGTCCGTGCCGTGGGGGAGGTGCCCACGGACGCCTCGGACCGGCCGCGGGAGGACGTGATCATCGAATCGTTGGAGATCATCGAGGTGAAGCCATGACGAAGAAGACCCGGGAGTTCCTCCGCATTTCCCCCCTCGCCCTGTGCGCGGTCCTGGCGGTAGGGTGCCGGTCCACGCCGAGGGTCGAGCCGGCGCCCACGCCTGCCGCCACGGACACGCCCGCGGACACGCCCGCGGACACGGCCACGCCCACGGACACGCCCGCCGCCACGGACACGCCCGCCGCCACGGACACGCCCGCGGCCACGGACACGCCCGCCGCCACGCCCGCCGCCGCCGCGACCCCGGCCGAGACGACCCCCGCGGCCCCGGTCACTCCGGCGACGGAGAAGGTGGCGGTGATCGAGACCAGCAAGGGCCGGATCGTCTTCCGTTTCCGCCCGGAGGTGGCGCCCAAGACGGTGGAGAACTTCACCAAGCTCGCCGGGAAGGGCTTCTACGATTGGCTCGCGTTCCACCGGGTCATCCCGGGCTTCATGATCCAGGGCGGCTGCCCCAAGGGGGACGGGACCGGCGGGCCGGGCTACAGCATCAAGGCGGAGTTCAGCGAGGAGA
The DNA here is from genome assembly GCA_016209495.1 of Planctomycetota bacterium. GTDB lineage: Bacteria > Planctomycetota > JACQVX01 > JACQVX01 > JACQVX01 > JACQVX01. Next base: position 4,489 of record JACQVX010000106.1, on the reverse strand, counting down.
GGCACCTCAAGGGGACCGTGTCCATGGCCAGGGCCAGCGACCCGGACAGCGCCGGCTGCCAGTTCTTCATCTGCCTGGAGGCGCAGCCCCACCTGGACAGGAAGTACACGGTCTTCGGACAGGTGGTGGAGGGCCAGCAGGTGGTGGACGAGATCGGCGCGCTGGATACGGACGCCGGGGACCGCCCCCTGGAGCGGGTGGTCATGCGGAGCGTGCGCATCGAGGAAAGGCCGAGGTGACGGCAACCGCGGCCCCGGGGCTCGTCCTCTACCGGGTGGAGGGACGGGTCGCCACCATCACGGTGAATCGGCCCGACAAGCTCAACGCCCTGGACGCCCCGACCCTGGACGGGCTGCGCGCGGCCTTCGAGCGGGCCCAGGGGGACGACGCCGTCCGGGTGGTGATCCTCACCGGGGCCGGGGAGCGGGCCTTCATCGCGGGGGCGGACATCGCCGAGTTGGCGGAGCTGACGCCGCTCTCCGCCGCCGCCCATGCCCTGCGGGGCCAGGCCCTCCTCCAGTTCGTCGAGCACCTGGGCAAGCCGGTCATCGCCATGATCCGGGGCTACGCCCTGGGCGGGGGCTGCGAGGTGGCCATGGCCTGCACCATCCGCATCGCCTCCACCCGCGCCCGGCTGGGGCAGCCCGAGGTGAAGCTGGGGCTCATCCCGGGCTACGGGGGCACGCAGCGCCTCCCGCGGCTGGTGGGGAAGGGGAGGGCCATGGAGGTGTGCCTGGTGGGGGAGATGATCTCCGCCGAGGAGGCCCTGCGCATCGGCCTGGTGAACCGGGTGGTCCCCCCGGAGTCCCTGGAGGCCGTGACGCGAGAGGTGGCGGAGGCCATCGCCGCGAGGGCCCCGCTGGCCGCGCGCTTCGCCATGGAGGCGATCCAGCGCGGCGTCGAGGTCCCCCTGGCGGAGGGCCTCCGGGTGGAGGCCGACCTCTTCGGGCGCTGTGCCGCGACGCGGGACATGCGCGAGGGGACCACCGCCTTCCTGGAGAAGCGGGAGCCCGTCTGGGAGGGGCGCTGAGGCCCGCGGTTCGCCGCGGGCAGGTCCTACCCCATGGGCTCGCTCCTCAGTCGCCGTAAAACAATAGCTGACTACATTCGGCCGGCTGCGGCGGCGCGCTGCGTCGACGCTCGTCGTCGGAAAAGCACTCCGTTGCTATTGCTCCACCTCACTCCTAGCCTCGCGCCGCCTCGCTCGGCCTCGGTGTTTCACGCAGCTATTGTTTTACGACGCCTTGGACCGCGCCCTCCGATCCTCTTCCTGGCCGCCTGCCTGGTCTGGGCCACCCCCGCCGGGGCCGGGGCCGGGGTCGTGGAGGAGCTCTCCCGTCAGATCGAGGCCGAGCCCGAGAAGTCCGAGCACTGGGTCGAACGGGGGCGGGCCCTGCTGGAGACCTACCGGCTAGGGGAGGCCCGCTCCGACTTCGAACAGGCCCTGCGGTTGGCCCCCGTGGACGTCGGGGCCCTGGAGGGACGCGCCTCCTGCCACCACCTGGCGGGACGCTACGAGGAGGCCCTGGACGACCTGGACGCCGCGGCGGCCGGTGAGGGGCTGTCCGAGGACGGCGCGCGGCTCCGCGCCGCCCTGGAGGGGCCGTTCCGGGCGCGCTGGGGGGCGGCCGCGGACTACCTGGAGGGGCGCGCGGAGGGCAGCCGCTATTCCATCAGCACGGACCTGGGGGTGAGCGCGGCGGCCATGGACGACCTGGCGGCGCGGCTGAGGAAGTCGCCGGGGCTCCCCCTCGGCCACAGCGAGGGCTGGGAGGGGGTCCGGGCCACCATGGAGCGTGTCCACGAGGCCTACCTGCGGGTCTTCCCCTGGCTCGAGGAGGCCGTGGACGCGGAGCCCACGGTGCACCAGGTCTTCGTCTTCGAGCGCTACGGGGAGTTCGCGGACTTCTCCCGCAAGGTCTCCATGGAGGGCTTCGAGCCGGAGGGCGTGGCGGGCTTCTTCTCCCCCAGCCTGAAGATCCTGGTCCTCTACAACCTCGAGGATGGGGAGCGTCGCGGCCTCCTCTGGGAAGAGGCCATCGACACCCTCTACCACGAGGGGTTCCACCAGTTCCTGGACCGTCACCTGCGGCGGGCCCCGCCGTGGTACAGCGAGGGGTTCGCCGAGTACTTCGGACCCACCGTGGTCGACGACCACGGCAAGACGAGGGTGGGGTTGGTCCCTCCGGGCTCGGAGGACTACATGACGCGCCTGGATACGATCCAGGCCGCCCTGCGGGGCGACTACCGCCGCGGGCCCGAGACCCTAGAACGGTTCATGGTCCTGGGCCCCGACGGCTTCGGGGACGGCGACCTGGCCAACCTGCACTACGCCGAGGCCTGGTCCCTGGTCCACTTCCTCATGTCCACGGCGGAGGGACGCGAGGACCTCGAGGACTACTTCCGGCGGCTGGCCGGGGGACAGCGGAACGGCCGCGCCGTGCGGGAGGTCTTCGGGGACCGGGAGGCCCTGAGGGACCTGGAGGGGCGCTGGAAGGCCTACACCCTCTCCCTGGAGAACGGCCGGTGAGGGCGGCCCCGGCAGAGGACGGCCCGGCCCGTCTGCCTCGCGGGCTGAAGGTGGAGGGGCGGGTCCTCTTCCTCGCGCGGGACCCGGAGCTGGTGCGGAGACAGCTCCAGGGTGAGGACCTGTCCTGGACGGCCGAGGGTCCGGGGGCCTTTCCACTCCGGGACGACATCTCCACCGACGAGATCACCCCGGCCACCATCTGCTACTACTACGACGAGACGCTGGGGGACTTCCCCTACACGGGCCTCCGGTGCGGCGACCAGTCCCCGGTCGGCCGCGGCCAGGTCCGGGCCGGGGGCTTCGCCGTGAGCGTCTCGGGGAAGCGGCGCGGCAAGGGCTCCAGCCGGGAGCAGGCCCCGTACGCGGAGTGGTGCGCGGGGGTCCGGGTGGTCATCGCGGAGAACATCGAGCGTATCTACGCGGAGAACTGCCGCAACCTGGGGATCCTCACCTCGACGGACTTCCGGCTCATCGATCGCATCCGCCGGGGCGAGACCTTGAGCCTGGACGATTTCACCCAGGGGCTGGACCCGGTGAGCCGCGACGTGGTCGAGTTCGGCGGGCTCTACAACTACAACCGGGCCCGGCTCCAGGGGCTGGTCGAGCCGCCCCCGGTCCGGACGCCCAGACGGGCCATGACCCTGGCCGAGCGGATCATCGCCCGGCGGGTGGTCACGGACCTGGCGGCTGGCCGGGTGGGGGTCGAGGCGGTGCGGCCGGGGGACGGGGTCTTCGTGCGCGCGGACCTGCGCTTCAGCCACGAGTACGTCACCCCCATGGCCTCCATCTTCTTCGAGCGCCTCTGCGGGGAGGACGCCCGGGTGAACGACCCAGCGAGCGTCCTGTTCTTCCGGGACCACCTCACGTTCCTGGACGAGGCCATGAGCGAGGAGAACCGCGCCCGCGGCCTCCTGGAGGTGGCCTCGGGGCTGGCCCGCCGCCAGGAGGCCTTCGCGCGGCGGCAGGGGGTGCGCCTCCACGGCGAGGTGCCGGGCCTGAAGGGGTCCGAGGGCATCTGCCACAGCATCGTCTGCGAGCGCTACGCGCGGCCCGGGGCCGTGGTCATCGGCTCCGATTCCCACACGCCTCACAGCGGCGCAGTGGGCAGTCTCGCCTTCGGCGTGGGGACCACCGCCCTCTTCAATTCCTGGATCACCCGGGACGTGCGCATCACCGTTCCCTCCACCGTGCGCGTGGATCTACGGGGCCGCCTGCGGGCCGGGGTGACGGCCAAGGACGTGATGCTGGAGCTGCTCCGGCGGCCCTACGTGAAGGAGGGCCGGGCCATCGGGGCCGTGGTCGAGTACGCCGGCGAGGCCGTGGCGGGCCTCTCCATCGACGACCGGGCCACCCTGACCAACATGGCGGCGGAGGTGGGGGCCTTCACCGGCATCGTGGCCCCGGACGCGCGGACGGTGGACTTCCTGGTGTCGGCGCGGGGCATGGGACGCGGCGAGGCCGAGGCGCTGTGCCGCGGGCTCCGGGGCGACCCGGGGGCCGAGGTGGCGCACGAGGTGGTCATCGACGCCTCGCGGCTGGGGCCCATGGTGGCCCTGCCCGGGGACCCGGGGAACGGCGTCCCGCTGGAGGAGCTGGGGGAGGTGCCCATCGAGATCGCCTACGGGGGCTCGTGCACCGCAGGCAAGACCGCGGACATGGACCTCTACGCGGCGGTCCTGCGGGAGGGCCTCGCTCGGGGTCTCCGGGTGGCCCCGGGGGTGAGCTTCTGGATCCAGTACGGCTCCCAGGCGGTGAAGCGCTACTGCGAGGCGCGGGGCCACGTGGAGGTGTTCCAGCAGGCGGGGGCCCGGGTCATCGAGCCCTCCTGCGGGGCCTGCATCAACGCCGGCCCCGGGGTCTCCACGCGCCCGGACCAGGTGACGGTGAGCGCCATCAACCGGAACTTCCCGGGCCGCAGCGGCCCCGGCCGGATGTACCTGGCCAGCCCCTGCACCGTGG
>JACQVX010000105.1 GCA_016209495.1 Planctomycetota bacterium | reverse complement strand
GTGGGCGGGGGCGGGGGCGCGAGCGGGCCTGTCTTCGCCCGGCTTCGTTCAGGGGGCTTGGCGCCAAGGGCCCGCGGAGGAATCACCTGCCTGGTGACAGGGTGGTGACACAGGCGAAGCGGCCTCCAGGGCGATCGCCATGGAGGCCGCTATTCTACTGGTGGGCCCAGCAGGAGTCGAACCTGCGACCTCTTGGGTGTGATCCAAGCACTCTAGCCAACTGAGCTATGGGCCCAGGGCGATCCGACGATACCGCCCGGCAGGCGGGGCTGTCAAACGCATTGTCTCTCGCGCCTACGCGTCCGCGGCCAGGGCGGCCTTGACCAGGGCCTGCAGGTCCGCGCCGGCCCCCGCGGAGGCCAGGGCCGAGCGGACGGAGCGCCGGGCCACGCCCTCCTTGTAGCCCAGGGCCTGGAGGGCGAGGACCGCGTCCTCCTCGCGGCGGCTCGCCGCCCCGGCCCCCGTCGCCGTCTGGACCCCACCCCCCGTGGCCGCCAGCAGGCGATCCAGCCGGTCCGAGAGCTGCGCGATGATGAGCTTCGCGGTCTTGCGCCCGATGCCCCTGGGCCTCGAGAGGGCCTCCTCGTCGCCCGCGCGCACCCGGGCCGCCAGGTCCTCCACGCTCATCCCGCTCAGGACCGCCAGGGCGGACACCGGCCCCACGCCGCTCACCCTGAGGAGGGCCTCGAAGACGTCCCGCTCGCGCCGGGTGAGGAAGCCATAGAGGAGGTGGGCGTCCTCCCGGACGTGGAGGTGCAGCCACAGCCGCACCTCGCCGCCCTCGAGTCCCAGGGCCTCGAGGGACGTCGGGGGGATCCGCACCCGGTAGCCCACCCCCCCGCTCTCGACAACCACCTCGGCGGGGGAGCGGCGCGTCAGCACACCGCGGATCGACTCGTACACCGCGCGGCGCGAGGCACCCCGGCGGTCGGGGCGCTACTCCCGCAGATCCCGCAGGTTGTAGTTGAACTCGCCCAGGAACTTCCGGATCTCGTTGAGTGAGGTCTGGCCGAAGTTCTTGGCGGCGAGGAGGTCCTGCTCCGTCCTGGCGCAGAGGTCCCCGACCGTGACCAGGCCGAGCCTCTCCATGCACTTCCGGCTGCGCACGGAGAACTCGAACTCGCTGAGGGGACGCTGAAGGACGTCCTGGGAGGGGGCCGCCGGGGCGGGTGAATGCCGGGAGGTTCCGATCTGGGCCTGCTCCTCCAGCCCCATCCCCAGGCGCAGGCCCTTCTGGGCGAGCATCTCCTTGATCTCGTTCAGCGAGGTCTCTCCGAAGTTCTTGTAGGAGAGCAGCTCGATCTCCGTCTTCTGGATCAGGTCGCCCAGGCAGTTGATGTTCATCTTGTTCAGGCAGTTGCGGCTCCGCACCGAGAGCTCGAAGTCCGTCACCGGGATGCGCAGGATCTGGTTGCGCTTGTCCACCCGGCGTTCCTGGTCGCGGTCGTAGTACATCACCCGGCTCTCCTGCACGTCGTGGAGATAGAGCCTGGCGCGGCCGTGGTTGGGATAGTAGCGCAGGACCGTCCCGTAGCACTCCTCCGCCCGATCCCAGTTCCCGCGGTCCTCGTAGAGGATCCCCAGGTTGATGAGGGCCTGCACGTAGGTGGGCCCCACCCGCCGCAGCCTCTCGTAGCAGTCGATGGCGGCCTCGTCGTTCCCCGCGCGGTCGTTCTGCCGGGCCAGCCGGAACAGGGCACGGCTGTGGCGCGGGTTGGCGGCCAGGGCCTGCTCGTAGGACTCCATGGCCTCCGCGTGATCGCCGTTGCGCTCGTGGCGAGCCCCCACCTGGTAGAGGTGCTCGGAGGGGTCGTCGCAGGCGGAGAGTGCGTCGATGGCCTTGTCGGCCTCCGCCTCCCGGGCCAGGACCACGAGGGCGTCCACCCGGGCCGTCAGGTAGGCCGCCTGTGCGGGTTCCTGGCTCAGGAGGGCGTCGAGGACTTCCAGGGCGCCCCCCGCGTCGCCCTCCTCCATGCGGCAGCAGGCCAGGGCGTATCCGCCCACCCGGTGCGTCGGGACTCGCTCCAGGATGGCGCTCGCACGGCGCACGTCTCCCACGAACCACCAGCCCACCCCCTGCTTGACCGCCGCCACCGTGGGGCTCGCCTGAGCGGCGCTGAAGGCCTCCCAGCCGTTCAGCAGCTCGCGGTAGCGGTTGAGGTTCCTGGGGACCTCGAACACCCGGCGGCGCAGCTCGAAGAAGCCCACCATGTCCAGGTCCGGGGAGGCCAGGGCCTCCAGGAGTCCGCCCTCGGCGGGGGGTGCGGCAACGGCGGCGGAGGCTGCGCCCAGCTTCTCTTCGCTCATGGTTCCTCGCTTCCTGGCATCGGGGGGGGGACACTCTACCGGCCAGGGCATCCCTGTCAAGAGGACCTGGGGTCCAGGACGTCGCGCAGTGCGTCCCCCAGGAGGTTGAAGCCCAGGACCGCCGCGGCGATGGCCACGCCCGGGGCGACCACCGCCCAGGGGGCCGCCTGGAAGAGGTTCCGGTTGAGGCTGATGTCGGAGCCCCACTCGGGTGTCCCCACCTCGGGCCCCAGGCCCACGAAGCCCAGCCCCGCGGCCTCCAGGACAGCGGAGCCCAGGCCCAGGGTGGCCAGGACGATGATGGGGCCCAGGCAGTTGGGCAGGATGGTCGCGAAGACCAGGCGCGGCCAGCGCGCGCCCAGGGCGCGGGCGGCCTGCACGTAGTCCAGGGCCCGCTCGGCCAGGACCCCCGCGCGCACCTGCCGCGCGAAGGCCGGGATCCCCACCACCCCCACGGCCAGGCAGAGCCACCCCAGGCTGCGGCCCAGCACGCTCATGATGGAGATGGCGAGCAGGATCCCGGGAAAGGCCAGGAGGACGTCGACTCCGCGCATGAGGAGGGCGTCGAGGCGCCCCCCGGCGTAGCCGGCCACGGCCCCCAGGGGGATCCCCACGGCCGCCGCCAGGGCCACCGAGGCCAGGCCGATGGCGAGGGAGGTGCGGGCCCCGTGGAGGACCCGGCTGTAGACGTCGTTCCCCAGGGCGTCGGTCCCCAGCGGGTGGCCGCCCACCCCGGGCGGGGTCAGCCGCTCCCGTTCGTCCCCCCTCACGGGGTCGTGGGGCGCGAGGGCGGGGGCCGCCGCGGCCACGGCCAGGAAGCAGCCCACGAGCAGGCCCCCCGCCCAGGCCGAGGGCATGCGACCCAGGCGCCGGAGGGCGCGTCGCTCAACGGACCCCATGGCGCACCCGCGGGTCCAGGGCCGCGTAGGCCAGGTCCACCGCCGTGTTCACCGCCACGAAGACCACGGCGAAGAGGAGCACCACGCCCTGGATCGCCGGCAGGTCCTTGTTCGCGATGGCGTCGTAGGTGTAGGTCCCGAGCCCAGGCCAGGAGAAGACGGTCTCCGTGAGGACCGCCCCGCCCAGGAGGTAGCCGAACTGCAGGCCCGCGATGGTCACGACCGGGATGAGGGCATTGGGCAGGACGTGCCGCAGCACCACGGCTCGGGCCGGGAGCCCCTTGGCCCGGGCCGTGCGCACGAAGTCCCGCACGGCGACCTCCGCCACCGCCGAGCGGGTGATGCGGGCCACCACCGCCATGGGGATGGTGGAGAGGGCCAGGGCCGGGAGGGCCAGGTGCCGCAGGCAGTCCGCCGCCACGGGCCAGGCCCCGCGGGCCAGGGCCTCCGCCAGGTAGAAGTGGGTCTGGAACGCGAAGACCGTGCGGTCCGAGATGCGGCCCGCGTAGTCCAGCACCCCCCCCAGGGCCAGGATGAGGAGGTAGCCCAGCCAGAAGACCGGCATGGAGACCCCGACCAGGGCCCCCACCTGGCAGGCGTGGTCCAGCCAGCCTCCGCGCCGGACGCCCGCCACGACCCCCGCCGGCACCCCCAGGGCCAGGGCCAGGGCCAGGGCCGCCGACGCCAGCTCGAAGGTGGCCGGGAGGCGCTCCGCGAAGTCCGACAGGACGGGTCGGGCGGTGCGGTAGGAGCGCCCCAGGTCCCCCTCCAGGACCACGCGCCGGAGGAAGACCAGGTACTGGAGCGGGAGTGGGCGGTCCAGGCCCATCCGGCGCCGGGCCTCCTCCACCTGGGTCTCGGTGGCCCTCTTCCCCAGGGCCACCCTTGCCGGGTCGCCGGGGGTGAGGCGGACCAGGGTGAAGACCACCACGGAGACGCCCAGGAGGACGAGGAGGGCCTGCAGGAGCCGACGCTCGACGAAGCCGATCAAGGGACCGTGTAGACGTCCTTGAACCGGGTCTGCCCCGTGGGGTGGAGCCGGAGCCCCTCCACCCCCTTTCGCACCACCACGACCTGGGTGGCGTGGACCAGGGGCACCATGGGACAATCCCGATGGATCAGGCGCTGGGCGTCCTGGTAGAGCGCGGCGCGGGCCCGCTCGTCGCGTAGGCCGCGCGCCTCGTCCAGGAGCCGGTGCACCTCCTCGCCGGTGTAGAAGGAGACGTTGCTCGCCGTACCCTTGCGGGCGTTGGAGGCGTCCAGGAGGACGTGCAGGAAGTTGTCCGGGTCGCCGTTGTCCCCGATCCAGCCCATGAGGCAGAGCTGGTGCTCGCCGTTCTCCGTGAGCTGGAGGAAGGAGGGCCAGTCGTGCTCCCGGACCTCGCAGCGGACCCCCACCTTCTCGAACTGCCGCTGCAGGTAGATGGCCAGCTTGGGGGGCTCCGGCATGTAGGGCCGCGCATTGCTCATGACGTCCAGGGTGAGGGCGGGCCGCCCGGGCAAGACCTCGTCCAGGAGCCGGAGGGCCTCGTCCAGGTCCAGCCGCCGGTCCTCCAGATCATCGGCGTGGCCCCAGACGATGGGGGGCATGGGGTTCACCGCCGGGACCGCGGTGTCGAAGTAGAGGTTCTCGACGATGCTCGCCTTGTCGATGCAGTGGGCCAGGGCCCGGCGCACCCGCGGGTCGTCCAGGGGGGGGCGCTGGTTGTTGAAGGCCAGATAGGCCACGTTCATACCCGGCTGCTCCACGACCCGGAGGCCCGCATCCTGGCGCACCCCGGCCAGGTCCACCGGGTCGAGCCCATCCATGATGTCCACGTCGCCCTTGCGCAGGAGCTCCAGCCTCACCCGGTTGTCCGACACCGGCTTGAAGACCAGCCGGTCCGCGCGCGGCGGCCCTTCCCAGTGGCCGGCGAAACCCTCCAGGGCGATGCGCTCCCCCGGCCGCCACTCCACGAAACGGAAGGGCCCGGTCCCGACCGGGTGCGTGGCGAAGCCCGCCGCGCCGTGGACCTCCCAGGCCCGGGGGCTCGCCACCGCCGCGCTGAACATGGCCAGGTTGGCGAGGAAGGGGGCCGAGGGGCGCGAGAGGGTGAAACGCACGGTGCGCGGGTCCAGGGCCTCCACCTGGACCACGTCGCCGAACATGTCCGCCCAGTACTGGAAGGTGGCCTCCGGGGCGCGGGCCGGGTGCGCCGGGTCCATCTGCCGTCGGAAGGACCAGACCACCGCCTCCGCGTCGAGCCCCGTGTCGTCGTGGAAGCGCACGCCCTCGCGCAGGTGGAAGGTCCAAGAGAGGCCGTCCTCCGAGGTCTCCCACGAGGTGGCCAGGGAGGGCTCCACCTCGGTGGACTCCGACTGGAACCGCACCAGGGTGTCGAAGATGCAGGCCGTGACCTTGGCGCTCTCCCCGTCGGTGATGTCCGCCGGGTCCAGCTTCACCGAGTCCTGGCCCCGGGCGTAGACCAGGACCCGGGGCGCGTCCCCCCCTCCTCCCCCGCCGGGGCAGCCCGCGAGGAGGGCCGCCAGGATCGCCGCCCCCGGCCCCCACCGCGTCACGGGCGCGCCTCCATGTCCGCCAGCAGCGCGTCCAGGCGGGCCAGGACCCCGTCCACCTCCTCCGGGTCGAAGCGCCGGTCCCGGGAGGCCTCCTGCAGCGCGCGATCCACCTCCCGCAGTCGCGGGAGGTCCGTCCCCGTGAGCCTCCCCGAGCGGATGGCCCCCGCGAGCCGCGCCAGCCGCGCGCGCGCCGCCTCCTTGCGGACCTCGTCCAGGGCGGCCCTGTCCAGGAGTTGCCCCCCCAGGCGCTCCAGGGCCGAGGCGGCCAGCTCCCGCCGGTGGGCGTAGGCGTACGCCCCCGTGGCCAGGACGGGCGCGAGGACGAGCGCAACCACCAGCAACCCGCGCCGTGCCATCGGCCTCATGGAAGCCTCCAGGGGGAGGCGCATTCTATTCCACTCCTGGTTGCCCGGCCAGCGCTCGGGATACACTCGCGAGGCGCACCTGGAGGGAGTCCCCATGTCTCGATGCCTCGCCGCTGCCGCCCTGATCCTCACGCTGGTCGCCTGTGCGGGGCCGCGGCCCGGACGGGAGCCCACGCCCGCGCCCACGCCCACGCCCGCGCCCGCGCCCACGCCCACGCCCACGCCCGCGCCCACGCCCACGGCCACGCCCATGCCCGCGCCCAGGCCCAGGCCCACGCCCCCGCTCACCGCCACGCTGGCCGGGGGCGACGGGACCGAGGGCTGGGAGAAGCCCGAGGGGGCCACGTTCACTCGGGTCAACGAGCGGGGCTTCAGGGTCTACCGCTGGGAGAAGGACGGCGCCGAGATGGTCCTCCTCCCGGCGGGGAGCTTCCCCATGGGGCTGCCGCCGGGCATCGCGCGGGAGCCGGCGTGGTGTGCCGCCCACGCCAAGGTCGGCCCGGACACCGAGGCCGAGCGGGAGAAGTGCGCCAGCTGCCGGTTCGGAGACGACACCTACCCCCAGCACGAGGTCCGCTTCCCCAGGGCATTCCTCATGGACGTCCACGAGGTGACCTGGGAGCAATTCCGCGCCTTCGCGGCGGCCACGGCCTACGAGCTGCCCCGGATGCCCGACTGGGGCCGCGTCAAGCCGGCCAAGGCGGACGAGCCGGGAAAGCCGGGAGAGCCGGGAGAGCCGGGAGAGCCGGGAGAGCCGGGAGAGCCGGGAGAGCCGGACTGGGACCTCATGGCGCGCCACCCGGTGGTGAACGTCTCCTGGCAGGACGCCACGGCCTATGCCCGCTGGGCCGGCAAGCAGCTCCCCACCGAGGCCCAGTGGGAGTATGCCGCCCGGGGCACCGACGGGCGTCTCTATCCCTGGGGCAGCGACTTCCCCCCCCACCGTCAGGTCCTGAACTGCTGCGACCTCTCGGCCCAGGAGAAGTATCCCACCTGGCAGGTGGAGTCCGGCTACCGGGACGGCTACGTCCACACCTCGCCGGTGGGCAGCTTCCCGGACGGGGCCTCCCCGTTCGGCTGCCTGGACATGGCCGGCAACGTCTTCGAGTGGTGCCGCGATGCCTACGACAAGGGCGCCTACAGGGACCCGGCGCCCCGGGTAGACCCCTTCCACGAGGGGGAGGCCGAAGACCGCCGGATCCTCCGCGGAGGCTCCTGGGACGCCTACGCCCGGGACCTCCCCAGCACCGCCCGGGGGACCAACCAACCCCACGAGCGCTACAACTCCCGCGGCTTCCGCTGTGTCGTGCAGGGTCCGTGAGTGCCGTTCGCACGCTCGCCGACCGCGGCGGGCGTGGCTATAATCCCGCCCTCCATGGAGCCCGCCATCGCCGACCCCCTGGCCGACCTCACTGAAGCCCAGCGCGAGGCGGTCACCCACGTGGACGGGCCGCTGCTCATCATCGCCGGGGCCGGGAGCGGGAAGACCCGCGTCATCACGCGCCGCATCGCCTACCTACTCTCCCGGGGCGTGAGGCCCTGGAACCTCTGCGCCATCACCTTCACCAACAAGGCCGCCGGCGAGATGAGGGAGCGGGTCGAGGCCCTGGCCCCCGGGGTCCAGGACCTGCGCGTCGCCACCTTCCACTCCTTCGCGGCCCGCATGCTGCGCCGGGACGCCGCTCGGTTGGGCCATACCTCCGACTTCAGCATCTACGACACCGGCGACAAGGCGGCCCTCATCGCCGAGGCCATGGACGAGCTCCGGCTGGACCCGAAGTCCTGGCGGCCAGGCCAGCTCTCGGCGCTCATCAGCCGCCACAAGGACCGGCTCTACACCCCGGACCACGCCGAGGAGGAGGCGGTCTCCCACCTGGACCGCACCGTGGCCTCGGTCTACCGCCGCTACCAGGAGTCCCTGGTGGCGCGCAACGCCATGGACTTCGACGACATCCTGGTGAACGCCGTGCGCCTGCTGGAGGAGCACCCGGAGGTCCTGGACCACTACCGGGAGCGGCTGCGTCACGTCCTCGTGGACGAGTACCAGGACACCAACCACCCCCAGTACCGCCTGGTGAACCTCCTGGCCTCCCGCCACCGGAACCTCTGCGTGGTGGGGGACGAGGACCAGGCCATCTATTCCTGGCGCGGGGCCGACATCCGGAACATCCTGGACTTCGAGCGGGACTTCCCGGAGTGCAAGGTGGTGCGCCTGGAGCGGAACTACCGGTCCACGCGCTCCATCCTGGAGGTGGCCCAGTCGCTCATCCGGAACAACACCCAGCGGAAGGAGAAGGCCCTCTACACGGAGAACGACGAGGGGGAGCCGGTGCGCCTCATGGTCTGCGGCAGCGAGCGCGACGAGGCCGTCGCCGTGGCCCGCGAGGTGGAGGCCCTCGTGGCCGATGGCGCGGCCTCCCCGGAGGAGGTGGCGGTCTTCTACCGGGTCAACGCCCTCTCGCGGAACTTCGAGACCGCCCTGCGGGAGCGGGGGCTGCCCTACCAGATCGTGGGCGGGGTCGAGTTCTACCAGCGCAAGGAGGTGAAGGACCTCCTGGCCTACCTGCGGCTCTCGGTGAACCCGCGGGACGACACGGCCTTCCTCCGGGCGGTGAACACCCCGCCGAGGCGGGTGGGCAAGCAGGCCATCACCGCCCTCCGGGAGGAGGCGGCCCGCCGGGGCGTCCCGCTCCTGGAGGCCGCCCGCGGGGCCCCCATCGCGACGTCCGGCGCCCTGCGCGGGGCGGCCCGCCGGGGCGTGCAGGGATTCCTCGCCGTCCTGGCGGCGCTGGAGGCGACCCCCGCGGGGACCCCGGCCGAGGTCCTGGTGCGCCAGGTCACCCGGGACACCGGCTACGAGGGGTGGATCTCCGGGGTGGACGAGCAAGGGGAGGAGCGCCTGGAGAACGTCCGCGAGCTGGCCAGCGCCGCCGCCCTCTACGACCAGCGCGAGCCGCAGGGCGGTCTGCGCGGCTTCCTGGAGCAGGTGGCCCTGGTCACCGACGCCGACGGATACGAGGGGGGCACCGGCCGCGTGACCCTCATGACCTTGCACGCCGCCAAGGGCCTGGAGTTCCCGGTGGTCTTCATGGCGGGGATGGAGGAAGGCCTGCTCCCCCACTCGCGCTCCGCCGACGACCCGGACGCGGTCGAGGAGGAGCGCCGCCTCTGCTACGTCGGGATGACCCGCGCCCGGCGGCGGCTCTACCTCAGCCGCAGCATGCGGCGCACCACCTTCGGCCAGAGCTACCGGAACCTACCCTCGCGCTTCCTGGAGGAACTGCCTCGGGGGCGGGTCCAGGCCTCCGAGGCCGCCTGGCGCGCGGTCTGGACGGACACGGCCTATGGCCTCCGCGACGGCGGCGGCGAGGCAGGGCCGGCGCGGCCGGGGGCGAACGGGTCCCCCTACCGGCCCGGGGATCGGGTGGGGCACGAGTACTTCGGCGAGGGTGCCGTGGTCTCCTGCTCCGGGTCCGGCTTGCAGACACGCGTCCGGGTGCGCTTCCCCCGCCACGGGGAGAAACAGTTCGTCCTCCACTACGTCAGGCTCGAGCGGTTGTGAACCTCCGCCTCGCCCCGCTCCTCGTCGCGGCCCTGGCCCTCGCGACCCCCCCGGCCCTGGCCCACGACATCAAGGTGGGGGTCGGGACCCGCTCCGTCTTCACCCTGCACCGGGACCGGGTCCAGGTGGACTTCAACCTGGGCTTCTCCCAGCTGGCCGGCTACGCCGAGCTGCAGAGGATGGACCGGGACCTGAGCTTCAGCGTCACCGCGAAGGAGATGGAGGCCTACCTGGAGGGGCTGGCCCCCCGGCTCATCCAGGACCTGCGCCTGGAGGTGGACGGGGAGGAGCGACGAGTGGACCTGCGCTCCTTCCGCTACGACAAGTTCATCCTGGGGGAGTACGCCAGCCTCCAGTACGATGTGTGGTTCGTCCTGGTGGCCCCCCTGCCCCGCACTCCTCCCGGGACCCATCGGCTGCGCTGGTACGACGGGACCTACGCCCAGGGAGTGAGCCAGCAGCAGAGCCACCTCCCGGCCGATGGACACACCGTGCGCAACTTCCGGGTGTCGGGGCCCGCGACCGTGACGGCCCAGTTCATGGGCTCGGGGATCGAGGGCTCGTGGTTCGTCCCCGGGCGCGAGGTGGAGATCGAATACGACTTCGTCACGCCCCTGGCCCCCGGGGACCCGGACGCGGACCCGGAGGCGAGCCGGCTGGCGGCTCGGATGACCGCGGAGGGCCGTCCAGCCGACGAGGAGGGCCAGGAGGCCATGAGCCTGCTCCGGGCCCTGCGGCAGGAGGGCCTGGGGACCTGGGGGCTCCTGGGTTTCATGGCCCTGGCGGTCGTCCTCGGGGCCGGCCACGCCCTGGGGCCAGGCCACGGGAAGTCCCTGGTCAGCGCCTACCTGGTGGGGACCGAGGGCCGCGTGAGGGATGCCCTGGCCATCGGGGTCATCGTGACCTTCACCCACATGGCGGTGAACTACCTGCTGTGGTTCGTCCTCTACCTGGCCGCGCGCCACATGGACCTGAGCCCCGAGGCCAGGCAGACCATCCTCAACCAGGGCATCGTCTGGTCGGGGGTCGTGGGCGGCCTCCTCGTGGTGGGCTTCGGCCTATGGATGCTCGCGCGCAGGCTCCGCGCCTGGCGCGCGGCGGTGGTCCAGGAGGAGGAGGACGAGGGCCACGCCCACGGGTGGTGGCTCTTCCGCCACTCTCACGGCCCCGGACACGATCCCGATCACGGACACGATCCCGATCCCGATCACGGACACGATCACGACCAGGGACACGATCACGACCACGGACACGATCACGACCACGATCCCGATCACGGACACGATCCCGATCCCGATCCCGAACGCAAGGTGGGCATCTGGGCCATCGGCCTCTCCGGCGGCATGGTCCCCTGCCCCTCCGGGCTGCTCCTGGTCATGTTCTCGTTCCAGCTCCAGAAGATGGTCCTGGGCTTCTTCCTGCTCACGGCCTTCAGCCTGGGGCTAGGGCTCCTGGTGTGCGCCATCGCCGTCTTCATGGTCACGGCCCGCGCCACGGCCCTGGCGGGCCTGACCCGGAGCCGCCTGGCGCGCCTCGTCCCCGTGGTGGGCTCGGCGCTCGTGGTGGCCGTCGGCTGCTGGATCGCCGGAGACTCGCTGTGGAAGGGCTATGCCGGGGGGCTCATCTCCCAGGATCGCCCCGTGCGGGGGACCCCCAAAGTGGAGTGGAGAGAAGGAGAGGATTTCTGATGTCCACCGAACCCCTCATCGCCGTCTTCGTCGATTTCGAGAACCTGGCCCTGGGCGTGCGCGACATGAAGGGAAGCGTGGACTTCCAGGTCGACCTCGTGCTCAAGCGCCTCCTGGAGAAGGGCCGCGTCGTCTTCAAGCGGGCCTATTGCGACTGGACCCAGTACCGCGGGGCGGTCCGGGAGTTCCACTCGCAGGGCATCGAGCTGGTGGACATCCCCCGCAGCAAGATGAGCGGGAAGAACAGCGCGGACATCCACATGGTGGTGGACGCCCTCGACCTGTGTTACGCCAAGGAGCACATCGACGTCTTCACCCTGCTCTCCGGCGACAGCGACTTCTCGCCCCTGGTCTCGAAGCTGAAGGAGAACGACAAGCGCGTCATCGGCTGCGGGGTGAAGAACTCCACCTCCGACCTCCTGGTGGCGGGCTGCGACGAGTTCATCTTCTACGACGACCTGGTGCGGGCGAGCCAGCACCCGCGGGTGGCGAGGGACAAGACCAGGAAGGAGGTCAACGGCAAGCCGGAGGCGGTGGACCGGCTCCTGGAGATCATCCGCTCCCTGGCCAACGACTACGACCCCCTCTGGGGCTCCCTGGTGAAGCAGACCATCCGCCGCGTCTATCCGGGCTTCAACGAGGGCCACTTCGGGTATCCCAGCTTCTCCGCGCTCATGGAGGACGCGGAGAAGGCGGGCCACATCCACCTGGACTACGACGAGGCCCGCGGGAACTACAAGGTGCGGCTGCGCGGGGGCAAGGGCTGACGACGCGCGACGGGCTCGCCGGGGCCATCGACGAGACGCTGGGCTACCTCTCCTCCGGCGAGGCCCTCTCTCGCCTGGAGGCGGACCCCTACTGGCCGAAGTGGGACTCGCCCTGGTGGCGCATGCTCCTCCTCCACGAGATGGGCCTGGGGCGCGCGACCCCCCCGGTCGTCATCGAGGCCTTCGTCCGCGCGTTCTCGACCCACTACCTCCCGACCTTTCCCTTCCGGGCCGAGGAGGTCCCGCCGGGGATCGACCCCATCCGCCAGGTCCCGTGTCACTGCCAGCTCGGGTGCGTCTACCAGGTACTCGCGGGCTACGGCCTGGACGTGGACGCGCGGCTCCCGTGGATCCGACCCTGGTTCCTGCGCTACCAGCTCCCCGACGGCGGGCTGAACTGCGACGAGGCGGCCTACACGCGGCCCGTCCCGCGCAGCTCCATGGTCTCCACCCTCCCGGCCCTCGAGGCCGTGCTCCACTGCACGGACCGGCCGTTCACGCAGGAGGAGGAGGCCTTCCTGGACCGCGGGGCCCGCTACCTCATCGAGCGCCGGCTCTGGCGCTCCCTCAGCCGCGGGGGCGCCGTCATGGACGGGTCCTGGGCCCTGCCCTGCTTCCCGCGCCTCTATCACTACGACCTCCTCCGGGGCCTCGCCTTCCTCGCGCGCTGGGCGGCGGTGCGCGGGGCCGGCCTCCCCCGCGCGGCCGTCTCCGAGGCCCTGGAGGTCATCGCGCGCCAGGCCGGCGGCCACGGGGACCTCGCCCCCGGACGGCGAGCCACCGATGGCGTGAAGACCCTGCGACGCGGCCCGGACGGTGCCTGGCGCCGGGGCGAGCCGGCCTCGACCTTCCCGCTCCTCGACCTCGTGAGCCGGGTCGGCGTCGCGTCGCCCTACCTCGGCCGTCCGTGGGCCGAGGTGCGGGCCTCGATCCCCGGGTGAACGTGGACGCCCCGACCGCCTAGAACGGCAACCTCGCCCCCACGTCGATGCGCCCCTTGCCGGGGCCCTCGGTGAAGAAGCCCAGGTTGCTCACCAGGACGTTCCACCAGGCGTGGAGCGCCACGGGCCCCCCGAGTCGGTATCCATCCCGGCGGTAGCGCCACCCGTTCCAGAGCCCGAAACCCGTGGCCGAGGACGCGGCGTACCAGCGGGAGGCGCGGGTGTCTCCATTGTCGTAGTGCAGGGAGCCGAAGGCCGCGTTGGCCGTCACCCAGCCCGGGACGGTGCCCCAGGCGCTCTCCAGCTCCTGCTGGAGGTAGCCCCGGAAGAAGGCCTCCTCGCCCAGGCCCACCATGGTGTGCTCGGCGACGAAGTCGGCCTCCGCCAGGGCCACCCCGGGGCCGTAGTCGAAGCGCCGGAAGTTGATCTCGAAGGCGGAGTGCCCGTGCGAGTCCGCCGCCAGCTCCGCGGGCTTCCGCGGGTCCTCCCGGTCGAAGTGGCCCACGATGGAGGCGATGCCCAGGTCCAGGGCCAGGACCCCCACCAGGTCCCGCCAGAAATCCACACGGCCGATGTGCCGCGGCCGGAAGGGCGCGCTGGCCAGGTCCCAGAGCCCCTCGTCGGAGATCGGGTGGTCGTAGCCCGCGTCCCCGGTCCGGAGGCGGCAGTCCCGGTAGGCGGCGTAGACCTGGTAGAGGTGGAAGTCCATGGCGGCCGTGGCCACGGGGTTGACGAACATCGCGCGGTTGTTGGCCTCCTCCACCTCGGCGTCCACCCGATCCTGGAGGTCGTCCATCTCCCGCTGGCCCGGGAAGGCCGGGGCGGCGAGCTGGAGGCCGCCGGCCGTGCCGAACTGGGCCATGCCCGTCCCCCACTCATCGATGTAGGCCTCCCCGGCCCCGGGGACCAGGGTCGAGAGGAGGGCCGCCACGTTGGGGTGGGAGCGCCAGCCCGCGAGCCGCGGACTGGCGCGATCACGCCAGTCGGGGGACTCGGCCCCACCCTCGCAGACGGCCGGAGCGGCCAGCGTGAGCGAGAGCAGCACCACGCCCAGGATCCTCATGTCCCGCCCTCCATCGAGGCCCGCGGCCTCGGTCCCCAGTATCGCAGGACCAGACCGCCCAGGATCAGCCCGCCCCCTGCCCAGGTGTGGGCCGCCACCGGCTCGCCCCAGGCCAGGCGCACCCACAGGGGGTTGAGCACCGGTTCCACCAGCGTGAGGAGCGCGGCCTCCTGCGCCGGGACGGTGCGTAGACCCCGGGCGAAGAGGACGTAGGGCAGCGCCATCTGCAGCGCCCCCAGGCCCGCCACCCAGGCCCAGGCGGAGACCCCGGGAAGGACCCCCCTCGCCAGGACCCAGGGGACGAGGACGAGGCCGCTGGCGGCCATGCAGAGGGCCACGAGCCAGGTGGCGTCCTCGTCCCGCAGGACGCGCAGGCCGAGGACCACACCGGCGTAGCCCACGCCGGAACCCAGGGCGAGCAGGGCCCCGGCCCAGCGTCCCGAGGGCAGCGCCCCCCAGCCGATGGCCGCCACCCCCGCGAGCCCAGCCGCCAGGGCCACCAGGTCCGAGCGGGCCAGGGGCTCCCGCAGCCACCAGACCCCCACCAGGGCGACCCAGAGGGGCGCGGTGTACTGCAGGAAGATCACGTCCCCCGCGTCGGCCATGGTCATGGCCGAGACGAAGAGCAGGTTCATGACGGCGAACGAGGCCGCCAGGGGGACGAGCCCCGGCCTCCAGCGCACCCCGGCGCGCCGCACCAGGGGGGCCAGGACCAGGGCCGCCACCAGGACGCGGGTGCAGGCCACCACGGGCCCCCGCACCTCTGGCCCCCCGATGGCCACCACCGCCGGGCTCTTCACGAAGAGGCCGCTGGTGCTCCAGAGCACCGCCGCGGCCGCCACCAGGAACCGTCCCGCCACGCGGCGGATTCTCACCGGCCCGTGGGACGCTGTCCAGCGGGCCCCGGGGCGGTGCAGTACGTGGGGGGTGACGCGCTTGCCGCGCAGGGTGGGTCGGGCCTGCACCGCGGTCGCGACGTGTCGCGCCAAGAGTGTGTGGGATGGTGAGCCGTGGGCGTGAGGCGTGGGCGTGAGCCGTGGGCGTGAGGCGTGGGCGTGAGGCGTGGGCGCGGACGTGGCCGTGTGCGTGGGCACCCCGCGAACCACCCCCACCACGGACATCGGTTCGCGCCGCAGGCCCCCTGAACGGTTGCCGGGGGGAACTGTCTGCGGTCCCCCCCCCCGAGCCACCAGTGCTATCAGCGTTCCGCGGGGTAGCGATCCAACCCGAAGATGGTCTTGTCGATGTCCTGGTGCAGGTCCACCAGCTCGTCCCAGACCACCTTGACGTGCCTCTTGTTGTGCGCCCAGTTGAAGCTGAAGCAGCCGCAGGCGAGGGCCAGGGCGGCGAGCGTCGCGGCCAGGCCGATATTCCGAGTCATGGCACGCCCTTCCTCCACTGGTCGGGCAAGTGTAGCGGTCCCCCCGCGGGGCGTCAATCGCGTGCAGGGCCTCTTTCCCTTGAATCACCCGCCCCCCTGGCTAGACTGCATTGGAATGGCTTTGCTGCAGGCACCTGTGGGCACGCGGGACCTCCTCCCCGAGGAGCTGGCGGCCTGGCGGCACGTGGAGGGACGTTCGCGCGACTGGTTCGAACGATACGGCTACCAGGAGCTCCGGACGCCCCTCTTCGAATACGCCGACCTCTTTCAGCGCGGAATCGGGGAGGTCACCGACATCGTGGAGAAGGAGATGTACACCTTCTCCAGGGGGGAACGCCTCTACGCCCTGCGCCCCGAGCAGACCGCGTCCATCGTCCGGGCCTATATCGAGCACGATTGGGCGAGCACGCGGCGCTTCCGCAAGTTCTGGTACATGGGGCCCCAGTTCCGCCACGAGCGCAAGCAGAGGCACCGCTACCGCCAGTTCTACCAGATGGGCGTGGAGGCCATCGGCTCCACCTCGCCCACGGTGGACGCGGAGACCATGGTCCTGGCCTGGCGCCTCCTCCGGGACCTGGGGGTCCGGGACCTCGTCACGGAGCTCAACACCATCGGCTGCGCCGCCTGCCGCCCCGCGTTCCGGGAGCGGCTGCGCGAGGCGACGATCCCGCGCCAGGCGGAGCTCTGCCCCCATTGCCAGCGGCGTCTCGAGCGCAACGTCCTCCGGCTCCTGGACTGCAAGGAGCCCGGCTGCGCCGCCATCGCGCGCGAGCTGCCCAGGGTGGTCGACCACCTCTGCGAGGGCTGCGGCGCCCACTTCGACGCGGTCCGCGGCGCCCTGGACGCCCTGGCGGTCGAGTACCGGGTCAACCCCCTCATCGTGCGCGGCCTGGACTACTACTCGAGGACGGTCTGCGAGTTCTCCTCCCCGGGGCTGGGCGGTTCCCAGAACGCCCTGGGGGGCGGGGGCCGCTACGACGGCCTGCTCCCCCTCCTGGGGGGGCCCGACGTGGGGGCCGTGGGCTTCGCCCTCGGGACCGATCGCATCGTGGAGGCCCTGGGGGCGCCCCTGGCGGCGCCCCCGGCGATGGACGCCTACGTGGTGGCGGTGGACGAGGAGTCCCGGCGGGACTGCCTCCTCCTGGCGGAGCGGATGCGGACGGCGGGGCTCTCCTGCGAGCTGGATCACGAGGGGCGGTCCCTGCAGAAACAGCTCAGGCAGGCCCATCGGCTAGGGGCCCTGCGTTCGGTCGTCGTGGGGCCTGAGGAACGGGGGCGCCGGGTGGCGCGCGTGAAGGTCATGGAGACCGGCGAGGAGCGGGAGGTCGCCTTCGACGACCTGGCGCGGCCCGAGGGGGTCGCGCCTCGGGGGCCGTAGCGATGTACGACCTGGACGCGGTTCGCGAGACGGCGGAGGCTTCCGAGCGCGAGCGCACGGAGGAGCGCTACCGGGTCCACGCGGGCCTGAAGGACACCCTGGACCTGGCCTCCATCGACGTCCGTCACGAGGGGCTCGCGGACCCGGGCCTCCTGGCCTTCCTCGAGGGCCGGGCCGCGGGCCAGCAGGGAGAGGAACAGCGGCGGACCGCCTACCTCCTGGACTTCGTGGGCGGCCGCGTCCTGGAACGCTCCGTCCGGGACCTGGTGGAGGCCCGCCGGGCCTGGGAGGACGAGTGCGTGGTGAGCGTGGAGGGGGAGTCCTGCCCCTTCCGCTCCGTCCCGTCCCGGCTCGTCCAGGAGCCGGAGCGCCGGAGGCGCACGGCCCTCTGGCGGGCCTGGGTCGAGGCCCTGGAGGAGGGGCTCTCGCCCATCCTCCTGGGGACCTGTCGCAGGCTGGAGCAGGCGCTCCAGCCCATGGGTTTCTCCGACCTGGTGGCCCTGCGCGAGCGGCGCGGGGGAGTGGACCTCAGGGCCCTGGGCGGGGCCATGGAGGACTTCCTGGCCCGCACCGCCGATACCTACCGGGAGGTCATGGGCTGGTTCGCCCGGAGGCGGCTGGGGCTGGCCCTGGCGGACCTGGAGCCCCACGACGTGGAGCGCCTCTTCCACGCCAGCCCCTTCGAGACGCGCTTCGCCTGGGAGGGGCTCTCGCGGGTCCTGGAGACCTTCTCCCGGGACCTGGGCCTGGACCTGACGGCCCAGGGCCGCATCCGTTTCGACCTGGAGGACCGGCCCCTGAAGGCCACCGAGCCGCTCTGCGCCCCGATCCAGGTCCCCCAGAAGGTGATGGTGGTGGCCAGGCCGGGAGGGGGGCACGGGGCCTGGCAGGCCTTCCTGGAGGCCCTGGGGAGGGCCCTTCATTTCGCCCACGTGGCGGAGGGGACGCCCTTCGAGTTCCGCCGGAGGGGCGAGGCCGCGGTCCCGGCGGCCTTCGGGCTCCTCTTCCGTTTCCTGACCCTGGACGCGGGCTGGCTGGCCCACTACCTCGAGTTTCCCCACCCCAAGGACTTCCTCGTCCTCGCGTGGCTGGAGCGGCTCTACCGCCTACGGGGCGAGGCGGCGCGGCTCCGGTGCGGCCTCCTCTTCCACGGGGCGCCGCTGGACGAGGCGCGAGCCCGCGAGACCTATGGCGAGCACATGATGGCGGCCCTGGGCTTCCGCCACCCCCGCGGGCTCTACCTCCAGGAGACCTCGCCGTGGTTGGCCGGGGCTGGCGTCCTCAGGGCTTGCGTGTTCCAGGCCATGCTGGACCGCCACCTGGATCACTACTTCGAGGAGGACTGGTGGAGGAACTACCGGGCGGGGAGGTTCCTCAGGGGCCTTTGGTCCTTCGGCCAGCGCATGGGGGTAGAGGAGGTGGCGCGGCACATCGGTCACGAGCGCCTGGACCTGGCCCCGCTGGTCGAGGGCTTCGAGAGGAACCTCTGAGGAGGGCCCCCCGTGGCGAGGCGGTCGTACGGGACGGCGTGGCGGAGGGGGCGAGGCGCCCTCCTCGCCCTCGTCGCCCTCCTCCCGGCCGCCCCCCTCGCCTGCAGGCTCTCGCCCTCGCGGGCGGTCCCCGACGAACCCCCGGCCGCGTCTCCGGCCCCGAGGGCGCACTACCTCCCCTGGCGCCGGCCGGGTTCCGGCCCCAATCCCGCCGACCTCGTGCTGGAGGACTTCCGTCCCAGCAGCCGGGACCTGGAGGTCCTGCGACCCGGCAGCGGCGGCGCGGCAGACGGCTCTCCCTCGCGCTGAGCCTCGCCCTCGCGGCGGGGTGCGCGCCTCCCCTGGGGGTGCGCATGCACGAGTCGGCCGCTCGGCCGGGCGGGGCGGCGGGGCTACAGGGGGGGGCCTTCCTGGCCCGGAGACAGCGGGGGTCGGACCCTGCGGAGCGACAACTCCGCCGGGAGGGGGCGAAGGAATGGTACCTGGCAAGGGTGGAGAGGGGGGACCACTCGGCCTACCTCGCGGTGAGGCCCCTGCTGGAGTACGAGCGGGACGAGCAGGCGGGAAGCCTCGACGTGGTGCTGCCCCTCCTGGGGGCCGGCGGATACCGCGAGGACGGACCGGAGCGCCAGGTGCGGCTGTTCTTCTGCGTCCCCCTGGGGATTGCCTTCGCCACGCTGGAGTCGGCCCAGGGCCGGCGCGAGACCTGGGTGTTCCTGCCCCTCCTGGCCTCGAGGGAACGCCTGCGCTCCGCCGACGACGAGCGTACGCGGTGGGTGCTGGCCCCCGTGGCGACCCGGTGGGAGGTCGCCAACGGGGACGTGGACCTGAGGGTGGGCTCCCTGGGGTCCATGGCCCTCCTCGCCTACCGGGAGCGCCACGACGGTAGCGAGACGGCCCTGGGACCCCTGGACCCGGCCTTCGGCTGGGCCACAGGGGAGCGCGAGCTGCTCACGGACGTCCACCTGCTGCCCCTGGTGGACCTGGACCGGGACCGCGAGGGCTGGAGGCTCCACTTCCCGATCCTCTGGTTCTCGGTGGGCAGGCAGGGGCCGCGCATGGAGGGGACGGGCACCCTGGCGAGGTTCTGGCCCCTGTGCTGGCGGGAGCCGGACGGGGCCTTGAGCCTCGCGGGATCGCTGATCCAGGTCCGCGTGCGGGAGCAGGGCCACGACGTGCTGGTGCGGGCCCTGCTGCAGCACGCGCGTTCGGGTGGGGGCCGGAGGCTGGCCGTGGGGCTGGGCCTGGTCCTGGACCACCGTACGGAGCCCGGCGGCCGTTGGACCACCCTCCTCTCGCCGGCGGGGCTGGTGGCGGTGGACGACGCGGGGGATCGGCTCGTGGAACTCGTCCAGGGAAGGCTCCTGCACTATCGGCGCACCCCCCACGGCTACCACCACCGCATGGACCTCACACCCCTCGTGTCCTACGCCGAGTTCGGCGAGACGCGCTGGCTGCGGCTGGCGGGCTTCCGGTTCCGGCTCTCCCGGGACCCGGGGAGGACCCTGGCCCGGGGTCTGGAGGACTGGTCGCCCGCGCGTCGCATCCTGGCCCTCCGTCGCCTGGAGGCCAGCGGCGACACCGCGTGGTTCGCCACCGTCCTGGAGGCTGTGGACGACCCGGACCCGGAGGTGCGGCTCGTGGCCACATCCGCCGCCCTGGTCCTGGCGCCGGTGGACCGCTCGCTGGTGGCCGAGATGCTGCGCCACCTGGACCACCCGGACCCCCACGTGAGGTCGGGCATGGCCCTGCTCCTGGGGAGGCTGGCGGACCCGGCCTCGGGGGCCGCGCTGCGTGCACTGGGCACCGACCCGGACCCGGAGGTGGCCCAGGCGGCGCGCTGGTCCCTCGCCCGGGTCACGACGGGGGGGGCCTCAGGACCGGAGGGCGAGCCGGGGGTGGCCGCGGGCCTCTCCGCCGCCGCCGCGGCGGTGGACCCCTCGTCACGCTCGGGGTGGCGCGCCATGGTGGCCTCCATGGTCGAGCGGGACGCCCAGTGGAGCGGTTTCCTGGCCGAGGCGGTGCGGGACCTGGACCGGCACCTCTTCGACCTGGGCGGAGGTCTCTGGGCGATCCCGGACACGCTCCCGCGGTGGGCGGACTGGCCTCACGGCCTTCCGCCGGCCCCCGCGGCGGAGGGCGTCCCGGACGAATAGCGGCCTCCGCGCGAGGCGGGGCGCGACCCTACAGCATGTCCCGGAGGCCGCGGCCGGGGCGGAAGCCCACGGTCTTCGAGGCCTTGATCTTGATGGTCTCGCCGGTGCGAGGGTTCCGCCCCTTGCGCGCCTTGCGCGTGCGCACCGTGAAGGTCCCGAAGCCGATGATCTGCACGCTCTTGTCCTTCTGGATGCCCTGGCAGATCGTGTCCACCACGGCGTTGGCCACGCGCTCGGCCCTGGCCCTGGACTCGAGGCCCAGGGACTTGTCCTTGTGCAGTGCGTCCACCAGCTGCGCCTTGTTCATCCCACACCTCCGGGATCGGATTCCTGTCCCCCGCGGTCCATGGATAGGTCATGCCGGCCGCTCCCGCGCGGGCGGGGGCCTTGTACGCCCCGTGGGACCGCAGGTCAAGCGGCGCCTCGCTATAATCGAGTGAGGCTTGATTCCCATGCACTCCCGCCAGATCGCGAGTCGATCGTGCTGCCTGCCCGCCTGCGGCCACGGCGGACGTCCACCGGACGTCCGCCTGCTCGCTCGGCGGCCGCCACGCGGCCGCCTGCGCTCGTAGCCGCGATGCCGCGGAGGGCCGAGCACGAGCCCCACCACGAGGACCCGGACCACGGGGCTGGCGGCGATGCCGCGCCGGAGGAGGGAGCCCGGGAGGACACGGACACCTGGGCCCCGGACGGCGACGGCGACTCGGACCTGCTGGTGATCATCGGCCAGGAGGACCTGGACCGGATCATCGCGGAACGCGTGCCGGTCCCACAGGCGGAGGCCGTCCGCCGGGCCATCGCGGACAGCGCTCGCATGCCGAGGCCGACTCCCGATGCGGCCAGCCCGGCGCCCCCGATGGCCCGCCCGGCAGGGCCTGCCGTGTCCCGGTGGCGTCCCCTCCTGGGGGGTGGCCTGGGCGGCCTGGCCCTGGCGGTGGGGGCGCTCGTGCCCCTTGGCGCCGTCTGGGTCGAGCGCCGCGTGGGGGAGGCCGTGGCGGAGGCGGACCTCCGCCGCCGGCAGGACCTGGAGGCGGTGCGGCGCGAGCTGGGCGAGACCGCCGACGAGGCCGCGCGGGCGGCCGCCGCGCGCATGGAGGAGGCCCTGGCGCGAGAGCGCCAGGTCCTGGAGGGGCGCCACCGGGAGGCCCTGGAGGAGGCCGAGCGTGGGCGGGCCGCCCAGGAGGAGGCGCTGAGGGAGGCCCGGGATGGCCAGGCGGCCTCGGACCAGGCCCTGGAGGCCCTGCGGGGGGAGCTGGGAAGGGCGCGCTCGGAGGTCTCCTCCCTGGCGGGCGAGACGGCGCGGGCCGAGGCGCTGCGGGGGAGGGTCCAGGCCCTGGAGGCCGAGCTTGCCGCGAGGGAGGCTCGCATCTCCGAGCTGGAGCGGGCGCTGGAGGCGCGTCAGGCCCCGGCCCCGCCCGCGGACGTGGGGGAGGCATCGGGACCGGCGGGAGAGGCGTCCGGGGCGGTCCCCCCCGCGGGTCCGCCCCGGCGGGAGTGTCCCGCATGCCTCAGCGAGGTCCCGGCGCTCGCGCGGGAATGCCCCATCTGCGGGACGGCCACCACCGCCGAGGCGCCTCCGGCGGACGAGGGCCCTCCACCCGATGGGCCTCCCACCCCGGCAAGGGCGGCCCCCCCGGGCGGCCTCGCCTACGTCTGCCCGATCTGCGGGGCCACCACGACCCTCTGGTCGAGCCGCTGCGACGCCTGCGGGGCGGTCTTCGAGCCCGAGGATGAGGAGCGGGGCCTCTGGGCACGGTGGCGAGTGCCCGAGCCGGCCCGGGGGTGGCTCGCCCCGCGGCTCCACTGGACGGACCGGGGATACGCGGCGGACGACCAGACGCAGCTCCTGGAGGCGGAGCTGGGGCTGACGGTGCCCCTGGGCCGCCGTCTCAAGGCGGTCCTGGACCCGCACCTCGTGGCCGACGAGGAGAACCTGCACCGCGGGGTGGTGCGGGTCCCGCGGGACGACGCCCTGGTGGCCCCGGCGGTGGACGCGCGGGAGGCCTATCTCCGGCTCTCCACGGGCCCCCTGGAGGTCACGGCGGGCAAGCGGGTCTTCGCCTGGGGCAAGGCGGACGCCTTCAACCCCACGGACAATCTCAACCCGCGCGACGCCACGGACCTCCTGGACCTCCAGAGGATCGGCGTCCCCTCGGCCGCCGCCGAGTACTACCTGGGCGACCTGGTCCTGGAGGGCGTCCTGGTGCCGGCCTTCACCCCCACGCGGCTGCCGCCGGCGGGCTCCCGGTACGCCATCGACCTCTCGGCCCTCCCGCTCCCCATCCGCGAGCGGGACCTGCCGGAGGTGGTGGCGGAGAACGCCCAGGTGGGCGCGCGGGTCAGCTCCTACCGCGGCGGCTGGGACCTGTCGGCCTCCTTCTACGGGGGCCACGACGACCTCCCCACCCTGGCCCTGAGCGAGGACCTGCGCGGGCTCACCCCCTTCTACGCCCGCGTCTTCATCTTCGGGGGCGACTTCTCCACCACCCTCGGCGCCTGGGAGCTGCACGGGGAGGCGGCCGAGCTCTACAGCCGGGACGACGACGGGGACTCCTACCTCCAGGCCGTGGGCGGCGTGAACCGGCGCCTCGAGTCCGCGGTGGCGGGGCGGGACCTGGTCCTCATCCTGGAGTACGCTGGGGAGGTCGTGACCCGGCGCGTCGACACCAGCGGGGACCCCACGCACATCGCCCGCGCCCTGGGGAACGCCGTGGCCACGCGCCTCACCTGGGAGGCCACCGACCACCTGGACGCGCGGGTCGCGGCCGTCTGGGAGATGGACGGGGAGGACGCCTGGTGGATACAACCGGAGCTGGCCTGGAGGGCCGTGGACCGCGTGGAGGTCTTCCTGCGGGGGGATCTCCCCGGCGGGGGGGAGCGCACCTTCTTCGGCCGCCTGCGCGACGAGCGTCGCGCGGTGGCCGGCCTGAACCTGTCGTTCTGATGGAGGTCCTGGCGATGCGAACCCCCGTGGCCTGCGGCGTCCTGGTAGCGGGCCTCCTCGCCGCGGCGGTCGCGGCCCCCCAGGGGCCCACGGGCCGCCAGGTGATGGAGGAGCTGGAGCGGCGCCACCGCGTGCGCTACGAGACGGCGGAGATCCGGCTCCTGGTGCGCACCTCGGCCGGGGACGAACGGGAGCGGCGGGTGCTCTTCTACATCCGCTCGCAGGACGACGGGCTCGACCAGATGCTCGTGCGGTTCCGGGAGCCCGCGGAACTCCGGGGCATGGGCCTCCTCACCCACGAGGTGGCGGGGGCCGACGACGACCAGTGGCTCTACATCCCCGCCATCAAGAAGGTCAAGCGCATCGCCAGCGGGAGCAAGTCCGGGCGCTTCGCCGGGACGGACTTCAGCTTCGGCGACCTCCGGCCCGAGGACCTGGACGCCCACGACTACACCTTGGAGGGCTCCGAGGACGTGGGCGGCGTCGAGTGCCTGCGCGTGGTGGCCGTGGGCCGGGGGGAGGAGCGGGTCCACAGCGGCTACGACCGGCGCGTGATCTACGTGCGGCCGGACCTCTACGTGGTCCCCCGGGTGGACCTCTACGACCTGGAGGGGCGACACGAGAAACGGATGACCCGCTCCGACTTCCACGACGCGGGGGGGGTGCAGAGGGCGCGGGTGGTGGTGATGCAGGACCTGCCCCGGGGGCAGGAGACGGTCCTGATCTACGAGTCCCGGGACCTCACCACCGAGCTGACGGACCGCCTCTTCAGCCAGCGCGAGCTGGAGGCGGGGGGGGAATAGGCGTCGCCACGGTGCCCAGGGTCCCACCGGAGGCGTGGCTGTGGGGGCCGCCCACCTCCCGGAGCCACCGGCGGGTCCGGTGGCGGGACAGGTCCTCGTAGAGGCGCAGGAAGACGCTGGCCCCCAGCTCCAGCCCCTGCTCCACCTCGTAGCGGCCACGGGCGCCGGAGGCGTAGGGGGCTTCCAGGAGGCGGTAGAAGGCCTCCGCGTGGGCCTCGTCCAGGGTCTCGTGGGTGCGGTAGTGGACCAGGTCCGCCCCGGGGAGCCAGCCCCGAGCCACCACGGCCGAGCCTATCTCGGCGGAGATCCCCGAGAAGAGGTCCTCTATGACCCCCAGGCAGGCCAGGCCCGTGAGGACGTCGTCCATGAGGCATAGGCCCGCCAGCAGGGTGTTGAAGGCCCGCACCTCGGGCCACAGGGCCCTGCGATCGATGGAGGCGCGGTCCTCCCCGAGCCGCTCGAGGAACTGGATGAAGGTCCGTTCGTGGGAGAGCGCCATGTCGCCGCGCCCGTGCTCGTCGTGGACGTTCTCCAGCAGCTCCCAGCGCAGCTCCGGCCGCGGGAGCCTCGCCGCCAGGACCGCCATGGGCCGGGAGAAGAAGACGACGGCGAAGAGGAACTGCACCTGGGTCTCGACGAAATCGTCCCGCCCCATGGAGCCGTCCCGGAGGGCCCGGAAATAGGGGTTCTCCAGGGGCCTGGCGCGCTCCTTGATCTGGCGAATCGTCTCGCGCACCTTCATATCTCCGAGGTGGCCAGATGCACCCATCCGTGCGGCCGGTGGAGCGTGGTGAGGGCGAGGGAGTATAGCGTACAGGTGGCCCCGGGGTGGAGGCCCCGCGACTCCAGCCAGGACCGGTGGTCCCGGAGTCGCGCGTCCAGGGCGAAGCAGGCGATCGGCGGGGCGGGCCGCTCGGCCAGGACCTCCCCGGCCCGCGCCAGGTCCGCGCACCAGGAGGGCCGGGAGGCCACGGCCGCCCCCGCCAGGTGCACCAGGTGCCAGGGCCGGCCCGTGGACTCCAGCATGAGGTCCTTGCGGCCGGCCGTGGAGACCAGGGCGGCCCCCGCGGGACTCAGGTCCAGCCACGGGCCCGCGGCCGGCGCGGGTCCGTCGAGCCGGCCCAGGGACGCCAGGGCCCGGGCCTCCACGAAGTAGACCGCCAGCCGCGCCAGGGGCCGGAGCAGGCGCATGGGGTGCAGGCCCCGGGCGCTCCGGGTCACGTCTCCGCGCGCGCCGTGCATGGCCGCGAACCACGCCAGGCCCCAGCGCCGGTAGCGCGGATCCTCCAGCGGCGCCCGGAGGGCCTTCAGGGCCATGGCCGCCGCGACCCGGGTCCCCCGGTGGGAGGGGGCCACCTTCAGGTCCGCCAGGTAGGCCGTGGCGATCCGGCGCCGGCCGAGGCGCGCCTCGCGGAGCACCCCGGCCAGGGAGCCCACCACCTCGCGCCCCTCCAGGGCCAGGACGAACTGGGCGTGGCCCATCCCGGAGAAGAAGAGGTGGTAGCGGGGTCCGTGGTCGATGCGGAAGTGGTCGGCCCCGTCCGCGAGGGGATAGCGGATGCCCGCCTCCAGCCGCCGGAGCCCGTCCACGTAGGGGCCCAGGCCCTCGGGACCGACGCGCAGGATGCGGACGCGCGCGGGCGACTCCTACCCGACCGGGGCGTCCGTGCGCCGGCCCACGCGGATGCGGCCGTAGAAGAGGCTGCGGTCGGCCGCCAGGAGCCGCCGCCCCAGGTCGCGGTCGAATGCGAAATGAGGCTCGAAGTAGGGCTCCAGGGGGCGATCGTTGTTGAGGCTGCGGACCACGAGGACGGCGCCCGGTCGGGCGTGGAACGCCAGGTGCCGCGCCCAGGAGCGCACCTCGTCGTCGCCGGCCCAGTCGCAGAGGTTGGAGAGGCTGTAGAGGTCGAAGGCCCCCGGGACCTCCTCCAGGACGCCGTGGCGGAGCGCCACGCCACCGGGCCTCGTCCGGCCTGCGTAGGGGGGGGCGTCGAGGTCGCGGTAGCAGCCCAGGAGGACGTGCTGGAGGAAGGGGTTCCTGGCGGCCCCCGGCGCGGCGAGGCCGACCTCGAAGACCCGCTGGAACCAGGCGGGGTAGGAGCCCGGCGCCGCGTGCTGCACGGCCTCGGGTCCGAACATTGCCCGGAGCAGCTCGTCGTGGAAGTGCAGCCGGAAGGCCACGGCCCAGTAGGGCGAGGCGGTCCAGCGGCCGAGCAGTGCCGCTCGCCCCTCCGTCGTCTCCCCGTCCCGGAAGAAGCGCGCGAGATCCCCGGGGCCCGCCACGAATTCCTCCAGGAACGCCCGGAGCTGGCGGAAGAGGGCCTCGAAGGCCCCGCGCTGGTTGAGCCCTGCCGGGTCCGGGTCCTCCACGTTCAAGGCGCCGAGGTCCCCCCGCAGGGCCGCCGCCTCCTTGACCCGGACGTGGGCGAGCTGGGCCTCGCTGCGGTCGAAGGCCGTGACCGCCAGGTGCGGGAATCGGCCCGCCAGGGTGAGGGCGGTGCAGCCCCCGGAGGCCACCAGGAGGATCGAGCGCGCCCCGGTCCCCTTCACCAGGGCCGACTCCACCTCCGGGTCCTCGCGCACCACCGCGAACTTGAGGTCGCCCCACCGGTCCATGTCCGGCGAGTATCATACCGGCGCCCATGGAGGAGCCGCCCCTGGTCCTGCCCCTCTCGGGGCTCCGGCCCGAGCATCGCCCCCTGGTGGGCGGGAAGGCCGGCTCCCTGGGGACCCTGGCGGCGTCCGGGTTCCCGGTCCCCGAGGGCTTCGTCCTCACCACCGCCGCGACGCGCACGGCGGCCGCGGGGGTCCTGGCGGGCGCCGCCCGGGACGCCCTGCTCTCGGCGTACCGGAGCGCCTTCCGCCCCGAGGACCCCCTGGCGGTCCGGTCCAGTGGCAGCCTGGAGGACCTGGAGGGGGCGAGCTTCGCCGGGCTCTACGAGACGGTCCTGGGGGTGCGGGGAGAGGAGGCCCTCGTGGGGGCGGTGGCGCGCTGTCTGGACTCGGCCCTCGCGCCACGGGTGCGGGACTACCTGGAGAGGCGCGGCATGGCCGACCGCGGACTGGACATGGCGGTGGTGGTCCAGCGCCTCGTCGCCGCGGAGGTCTCCGGCGTCCTGTTCACCGTGGACCCGCGCACCGGCCGCGAGGACGAGGCCCTGGTGGAGGCCGTCTTCGGCCTGGGCGAGGCCCTGGTTTCGGGGCGGGTGCAGCCGGACCGCTACGTCCTGGACCTCGCCCGGCCGGGGGCCAAGGAGCGGCGCGTGGCGAGGAAGGCGCTCCGCGTGGACCTCGACGTACGCGGCGCCACGCGGGAGGTGCCCCTGGGAGAGGCGGAGGGCCTCGGATCCACCCTGGACGAGGCTCGGCTGGTGGAGCTGGCCGAGCTGGCGCTCGCTGTGCAGGCCTGCTACGGGCTGCCCATGGACGTGGAGTGGGTCCTGGCGGAGGGACAGATCTCGCTCGTTCAGGCCCGCCCCATCACGGCCCTGGGCTTCGACCCCGCAGTGGGGGAATGGACCACGGCCGACCTCCGGGACGGCGGGGTCTCCTCGGACGTCTGCACGCCGTTCATGTGGTCCCTCTACGAGCACGCCCTGCAGCATTCCATGCCGGCCTACTTCCGCTCCCTGGGCCTCCTCGCGCGCGGGGGCCGCACCCGCTGGGGGCGCATGTTCTACGCCCGCCCGTACTGGAACCTGGGCGCCGTGAAGGAGGTCCTGGCGGCCATCCCGGGGTTCCGGGAGCGCGACTTCGACCGGGACCTGGGGGTGCGGCCGGCCTACGAGGGCGAGGGACGGACCACGCCGGTCACACCCCTCGGGGTCCTTCGCGCCCTGCCGGTCCTCGTCCGCCTGCGGCGCGCCTACCGGCGCCGGTTGGCCCTGGACGCGGAGTTCCTGCGCTCCTTCCCCTCCCGCTCCGCCCCCTTCGAGGTGGAACCCCTCTCTTCCCTGGGGCGAGTCGAGCTCGTGCGTCGCTACCGGGACCTGGTCGGGCGCTTCCACTTCGAGACGGAGTCGGCCTACTTCGACACCATCTACAACACCTCGAACTCGAAGCTGGACTTCAAGCCCCTCTTCGAGCGGGCCCGGCGAGCCGCGGGGGGCGAGGTCTCCTACCTGGCCCTGGTGGGCGGACTGGAACGTCTCTCGCACATGCGCCTCATGGAGGACCTGCACCGGACGGCGACGGCCCTGGCGCGGGAGGGGAAGGCGCCGGACGCCCGGACCGTGGGGGAGCTGGCGTGGCGCTGGCGCCACCACGGGGAGCGGGAGCTGGACATCCGCGCCCCGCGCTGGGGCGAGGACCCGGGGCCTTGCCGCCGTGCCCTGGAGGCCGCCCTGCTGGACCTGGACCCGGCGCGGGACCCGGCGCGGCTCTCCGGGGCGCAGCACCGGGAGTACCTGCGCGAGCGGACCCGGACCTGCCGGGCCCTGCGGCTTCGGCCCCTGGCACGGCGGGCCTTCGAGCGAGGCCTGGACCTGGTCCGGGCCTACGCATGGTGGCGGGAGGAGATGCGCGACCGCTCCAGCTACGTCTACTGGCTGGTGCGCCGCTGGACGCTGGAGGTGGCTCGCCGGCTGGTGGAGGAGGGGGCCCTGGAGGAGGCCGGCCAGGTGTGGTTCCTCCCCTACCCGGAGGTGGTGGCCCTGCTGGAGGGCCGCCTCCGCCCGGACGAGGCGCGGCGGCGAATCGGGGTGGCCCGGAGGCACATGGCCTCGTTCCGGGGCTTCCGCAACCCGGACGAGGTGGGCCGCGGCCACTCGGCGGGCGGCCCGGGGGCGGGTCCCGCCCTGACCCCGGCGGGCGCGTTGCTCGGCGTGGGCTGTGCCCCAGGACGCGCGCGAGGGGTTGCGCGGGTGCTCCTCCGCCTGGACGACGCCCCGCGCCTGGCCCGGGGCGAGGTCCTGGTGACCGCCTTCACCGACCCTGGCTGGACGCCGGTGCTGGGCCGCGCCGGGGCCGTGGTGACGGAGACGGGCGGCCTGCTCTCCCACGCGGCGGTCATCGCCCGGGAATATGGAATCCCGGCCGTCCTGGCCGTCGAGGGCGCCACGAGCGCCATCCCCGACGGCGCGACTCTGGAGGTGGACGGCGCCGCGGGGACGGTGAGGGTGGTGGCGGGCGAGTAGTGTGGGCGTAAGTCGCCGTAAAACAATAACTGACTACATTCGGCCGGCTGCGGCGGCGCGATGCG
>JACQVX010000120.1 GCA_016209495.1 Planctomycetota bacterium | reverse complement strand
GGCAGCGGAGGCGCGCGCCGTCCGGAGCCGGGCCACGGTTCCCGCCCACCCCGCCCCCGCTTGCCTGGGAGCGGCGCTTCCCCTACCATTCCCGACCGCGAGGGTGACCCATGCACGGCGAGCTGGACCCCCACATCATCAAGGATACGGACCCGGAGGAGACCCGGGAGTGGCTGGACTCCTTCGACGCCCTGGTGGAACACCACGGCATGGAACGGGCCCACTTCCTCCTCACCACCCTGCTCCGCCGGGCCCAGGTGGACCGGGTCCGCCTCCCGGCCCTGGTCCAGACCCCCTACGTCAACACCATACCCCCGGAGAAGGAGCCCCCCTACCCCGGCGACGAGCGCATCGAACTCGCCATCCGCCGCCACATCCGGTGGAACGCCATGGCCATGGTCATGCGCGCCAACACGGCCTGGCCTGGCATCGGCGGGCACCTCTCCACCTACGCCTCCGCCGCCACCCTCTACGAGGTGGGCTTCCACCACTTCTTCCGGGGGCCCGACGGGGGGACCGGGGACCAGGTCTTCTTCCAGGGCCACGCCTCGCCTGGCATCTACGCCCGCGCCTTCCTGGAGGGCCGCCTCACCGAGGGGCAGCTCCTCCACTTCCGCCGCGAGGTGGACGGGCGCGGCCTCTCCAGCTACCCCCACCCCTACCTCATGAGCGATTTCTGGCAGTTCCCCACGGTCTCCATGGGCCTCGGCCCCATCACCGCCATCTACCAGGCGCGCTTCAACCGCTACCTCCAGGCCCGCGGGATCCGAGACACGGAGGGCTCCCGGGTCTGGTGCTTCCTGGGGGACGGGGAGTGCGACGAGCCCGAGGCCCTGGGGGCCCTGCACCTGGCGGCCCGGGAGGGACTGGGGAACCTCTGCTTCGTCGTCAACTGCAACCTCCAGCGCCTGGACGGCCCGGTGCGCGGCAACGGGAAGGTGATCCAGGAGCTGGAGGCGGTCTTCCACGGGGCGGGCTGGCGGGTCGTGAAGGTCATCTGGGGGCGCGAGTGGGACCCGCTCCTGGCGCAGGACCGGGAGGGCCTCCTGGTGCGCCGCATGGGCGAGGTGGTGGACGGCCAGTACCAGAAGAACGCGGTGGAGGACGGGGCCTATACCCGCCAGGACTTCTTCGGGGCCGACCCGCGGCTCCTGGCCCTGGTGGGGCACCTCTCCGACGAGGACATCCGTCGGCTCCGGCGAGGGGGCCACGACTTCCGCAAGGTCTACGCGGCCTACACCGAGGCCTGCCGGGAGAGGGACAAGCCCGTCGTCATCCTGGCCAAGACGGTCAAGGGCTGGACCCTGGGCCCCGGGGCCGAGGCCCGGAACGTGGCCCACCAGGCCAAGAAGCTGGGGGTCGAGGAGCTGAAGGCCTTCCGCGACCGCCTGGAGCTGGACCTCCCGGACGAGCGGCTGGCGGAGGCCCCCTTCATCCGGTTCCCCGAGGGGAGCGCCGAGTTCCGCTACCTGGTGGAGCGGCGCCGGGCCCTGGGGGGCTTCGTCCCCCAGCGGCGGGTGGTCTCGTTCCCGCTCCCGGTCCCCGCCCTGGACTGGTTCGGCCGCTTCCTAGAAGGGACCGCGGGCCAGGAGGTCTCCACCACCGGGGCCTTCGCGCGGCTCCTGGCGCAGCTCATGAGCCACCCGCAGATCGGCCGCCGCGTGGTGCCCATCATCCCCGACGAGGCGCGGACCTTCGGCCTGGACGCCCTGTTCCGCCGCTACGGGATCTACTCGTCCCTGGGCCAGCTCTACACCCCCGTGGACGCGGAGATGCTCCTCTCCTACCGGGAGGCCCGGGACGGGCAGGTCCTGGAGGAGGGGATCTGCGAGGCCGGGGCCATGGCCAGCCTGGCGGCCGCCGGCACCTCCTACGCCACCTTCGGGGAGCCCATGGCCCCGTTCTACATCTTCTACAGCATGTTCGGATTCCAGCGCACCGGAGATCAGGTCTGGCAGCTCGGCGACCAGCGGGTGCGCGGCTTCCTCTGCGGGGCGACGGCCGGGCGCACCACGTTGAACGGGGAGGGGCTCCAGCACCAGGATGGCCACAGCCACCTCCTGGCCTCCACCTACCCCCACGTGGAGGCCTGGGACCCGGCCTACGCCTACGAGCTGGCGGTCATCGTCCGGGACGGCCTGCACCGGATGCTGAAGCGGGAGGAGGACGTGGTCTACTACCTCACGCTCCAGAACGAGGCCTACGCCATGCCGGCCATGCCCGCAGGGGCGGAGACGGGGGTCCTGGAGGGGATCTACCTCCTGGCCCCGTCCCCGGCGCCTCCGCAGGGAGCGGCCGGGTCGCGGCGCCG
The DNA here is from genome assembly GCA_016209495.1 of Planctomycetota bacterium. Lineage (GTDB taxonomy): Bacteria > Planctomycetota > JACQVX01 > JACQVX01 > JACQVX01 > JACQVX01. The sequence continues at coordinate 15,780 of JACQVX010000120.1, read as the reverse complement.
TGCCCAGCTCCTGGGGAGCGGGTCCATCCTGAACCAGGAGGTCCTCCGGGCCCAGCGGATCCTCGCGGAGCGCCACGCGGTGGACGCCGACGTCTGGAGCGTCACGAGCTTCGGCCGCCTACGCCGGGAGGCCCTGGGGTGCGAGGAGCACAACCTCCTCCACCCGGAGGCGACGCCGCGCACGCCGCGCATCGTCGAGGTCCTGGCCGAGGCCGCGGGGCCCGTGGTCGCCGCCACCGACTCCATGAAGGCCGTCCCGGACCAGGTGGCCCGCTGGGTCCCCGGCGGGCTCTACAGCCTGGGCACCGACGGCTTCGGCCGCTCGGACACCCGGGCTGCCCTCAGACGCCACTTCCGCGTGGACGCGGAGCACATCGCCCTGGCGGTCCTCAAGCGGCTGGCGGACCGCGGGGAGCTGGGACGGGAGGCCGTGCGCCGGGCCGCCCTGGAGCTGGGACTCTCGGCGCCCTCGGCGGCACAGGTGCTCGCGGGACGCGAGCAACCGGAGGTTGCGCAGCGAGCATGACCCTCCCCGGCACCTCCCTGGAGGGCCTCCGCGCCCTGGTGTGCGGGGCCAGCCGCGGCATCGGGCGCGCCGCCGCCGAGGCCCTTGCGACCGCGGGGGCGCGTGTGACGGGCCTGGCCCGCGGCCGGCCCCAGGGGGCCCTCCCCTTCCCGCTCGTGGCGGCGGACCTGGACGACCGCCCGGCCCTGGCCCGCGTGGTGGACCGGCTCCTGGCGGAAGGGGGGCCCTTCCACGTCCTGGTGAACAACGCGGGGGGGCCGCCGGCGGGCCCCATCCTGGAGGCCGGGGAGCAGGACTTCCTGGCCGCGTTCGGCCGCCACGTCCTGGCCTCCCACCACCTGGTGCGCTCGCTCCTGCCGGGGATGCGCGAGGCGGGCTACGGGCGGATCGTCAACGTGGTATCCACCTCGGTGCGCGAGCCCATCCCGGGGCTGGGGGTCTCCAACACCATCCGCGGGGCCATGGCGGCATGGGCCAAGACCGTCTCCCGGGAGCTGCCCCCGGGGGTGACCATCAACAACGTCCTCCCCGGATACACGGACACGGAGCGGCTCTCGGAGCTGCGTGAGGCCCTGGCCCGGCGCACGGGCCAGAGCCCCGAGCAGGTCCAGGCCGGCTGGCTCGCCCCCGTCCCGGAGGGGCGCCTGGGCCGGCCCGCCGAGCTGGGCGCCGTGGTGGCCTTCCTGGCCTCGCCGGCGGCGGCCTTCATCCGCGGCGCCAGCCTCCCGGTGGACGGGGGGCGCCTGGCCTCGGTCTGAGGGCGCTCGCCGCGCCATGGACTACGACGTCTTCTTCTCCATCAGCCAGACCCCGGTGGACGGTCGAATGCCCACCGAGGCGGAGATGTTCCGGAACTTCTTCCGCGAGGTGGAGGCGGCCGACCGCCTGGGATACGGGGTGGCCTGGGTCGCCGAGAGCCACCTCTCCACGGAGGTCCAGAGGCGCCACCCGGACCCGGTGGTCCCCCACTGGCGGGGGGAGGTGGGCCTCAACACGGACATCTTCCAGCTCGCCCACCAGGTCTTCCGCCGCACCCGGCGGATCGAGGTGGGCTCCGCGGTCATGAGCCTGCTCGTGAATGGGGGGCCCATCGCGGCCGCCGAGCGGGTGGCGGCCTTCGCCGCCCTCCACGGCGTGGACCCCGGGGAGGGCCGCCGTCTCCACGTGGGCTTCGCCGCGGGACGCTTCGAGTTCATGTACCGCGCCCACGGGGTGGTCCCCCGCGGCCCGGTGGAGGAGGCGGCCTGGCCTGCCCTGAAGGGGAAGGTCTTCGCCGAGGCCACCGAGGTCTTCCTCCGGCTCCTGCGGGGTGAGGCCCTCTCGAGCGAGCAGCTCCGGCCGCCGGTCCTCCGCCGCGCCGACTTCCGGGACGAGGCCCAGTGGGCCCGCGTCCTGGAGGCGGCGGGCCGGCCCGGGGCCGAGCGAGTGGAACTGGCACGCCGCTGGGGCTTCGACGAGCTTCAGGTGGTCCCCCGGGACTGGCGCCGCGAGCTGGTGCAGCTCGTCATCGGCTCCCACGAGCCCACCCTGCAGGAGGAGGCCAACCGCCTCCTCCCCGTGCGGGTCTTCAACCTCTCCATCACCCGGTCCGAGGTCATCGAGGACACCCACCGCCGCATGGCCCGGGCCTACCACCCCGACGGCGGGCCCTGGCGCCGCGGCTACATGCCGCGCACGGTGATGGTCTTCCTGGACGAGGACCCGGGACGGGCCCGCGAGCGGGCGCGGACAGCCCTCTCGGCCTACTGGACTGCCCTGGAGGGGACCCTGGACCCGCGGCGGGTGGAGCAGGCCGCGGACAATGCCCTGGTGGGGGACGCCGGGGAGGTGGCGCGGCAGGCGGTGGACCGGTTCCACCCCGAGGACCGCCTCATGTTGTGGTTCGACTTCTTCGACCACGACTGCGACCGCGTCATCGCCGGCATGGAGGGATTCATGCGCCAGGTGAGGCCGCGGGTGGAGGAGCTGCGATGAGATACCGTCATCTCCGCCTGGCGTCTTCTGGTGGTTCGACCGGGCGCAGCGAGGGAGAACATGCAAGCCGCCGTGAGACGCACGCACACGGCCACGGCCACCCGGCATCGGTGGACTCTTTCCCTGAGGCGGAATAGCCCCGTGGACGCCCAGGCCCTCTACCCCCGGAGCCCCCTCGGCGAGGCCGAGCCGGGGATCCCCACGGGCCGGGACGTGGAGTGGGAGCCCCTGGTGGACTACCGGCGCTCCGGGGTGAGCGAGACCACCATCCACGGGGCGGTGGCCTGGGCCAGCGGGGGCCGGGTGGTCCACTCCTTCGGGGGCAACGTCCTGTGCTACGGCCGCAGCATGATGAAGCCCCTCATGATCAAGGCGGTGGCGCGAGCCCTGGAGTCCGTGACGGACTGGCCCCAGCGGGCCATCGCAGTGGCCAGCCACAACGGCGACCCCTCCCACGTGGCGGCGGCCCAGTCCCTCCTCCCGAGGTCGGAGTGGGGGCTGGTGCAGACCCCCCTGGACGTGCCCCTGGTCCAGTTCGGCCGCCAGGTGCGCAGGCCCCGCCGTTGGTACCACACCTGCTCCGGCGAGCACGCGGCCATCCTCAGGGGCTGCCGGGAGCGCGGCTGGGGCCGGGTGGGCTACACCCTCCCCCAGCACCCATTCTTTCAGGAATACCTGAACGTCCTGCGCCGGGACCTGGGGCCCTCCTGGACCCCCCTGCGGGTAGCCCGGGACGGCTGCGGCCTCCCCACGGCCTCCCAGACCGTGGCCGAGCTGGCCCTGGGCTTCGCCGGCCTGGCGGCGCGCCGCGATGAGGACTGGGTCTGGGAGGCCATGGTCCGGCACCCGGACCTGGTGGGGGGCTTCAACCGCCTGGACAGCACCGTCCTTAAGGCCTGCGAGGGGCGCGTCCTGGCCAAGGAGGGGGCCGATGGGCTCCTGGGGCTCTCGGTGGTCCACGCGGACTACCCCTCCGGCCTGGGGGTGGTCATCAAGCTGGCCCACGGCTGGAACCCGCGCGCCTCCTGGTACGTGGCCCGGGGCGTCCTGGGGGTCCTGGGCTTCCGGCTCAGGAACCCCTATCCCCTGCACCGGCAGAAGGCCTTCCTGGTCCCGGGGGTGGTGCCGCCGGGTCGCCTGGAGGCCCTGGAGCGGGTCCCCACCTGGGACGCGTGGGACCCGGACCGGGACCGCTATTACTACGCGTGGGAGCGCTATGCCGCCGCGGCGAGTGGCGGCGCGCGCGGACCTTGAAGACCCTGTCCCACCACATCGCCGGCGCCCCGCGGCCGGGCGCCTCCGGGGACTGGATCGACGACCTGGCCCCCGCCACCGGGGCGCTCATCGCCCGGGTTCCGCGCGGCGGGGCCGAGGACGTGGACGCGGCCGTGCGGGCGGCCCGCGAGGCCCTCGCCGGACCCTGGGGGCGCGCCGGCGCCGCCGAACGCGCGGCGATCCTCGAGGAGGCCGCCCGGCGCCTGGAGGCCCGCGCGGGGGAGCTCGCGGAGCTGGAGTCCCTGGACACGGGCAAGCCCGTGCGGTTGGCCCGCGAGGTGGACCTGCCACGGGCCGTGGCGAACCTCCGCTTCTTCGCCGGGGCCGTCCGCCACGACCGCACCGACTGCCACGAGGCGGCCGGGGCCCTCCACTACAGCCTGCGCCGGCCCGTGGGCGTGGTGGGGCTCATCACCCCCTGGAACCTCCCCCTCTACCTGCTCACCTGGAAGGCCGCCCCGGCCCTGGCCATGGGGAACGCGGTGGTGGCCAAGCCCAGCGAGCTGGCCCCGCTATCCGCCTCCGTGCTGGCGGAGGTCCTCTCGCAGGCGGGCCTCCCGCCGGGGGCCTTCAACCTGGTCCACGGCCTGGGCCCCGAGGCAGGGGCCGCCCTGGTCGTCCACCCGGAGGTGAGGGCCATCTCCTTCACCGGCGGCACCGCCACCGGGTCCGCCGTGGCGGCCGCCGCGGCGAGCCGCTTCAAGAAGCTCAGCCTGGAGCTGGGGGGCAAGAACCCCACGGTGGTCTTCGCCGACGCGGACCTGGAGGCCGCCCTGGAGGGGACCGTGCGCGCGGGCTTCCTCAACCAGGGCCAGGTCTGCCTCGCCGGCTCGCGGGTCCTGGTCGAGCGGTCCATCCACGAGCGCTTCCTCGAGGGCCTGGTGGCGCGGGTGCGGGCCCTGCGCGTGGGCGACCCGGCGGACCCGGCGACGGACCTGGGCTCGCTCATCAGCGAGGCCCACCGGCGGCGGGTGGAGTCCTACCTGGCCCTCGCGCGCGAGGAGGGCGGCCGGGTCCTCTGCGGAGGGGGGCGGCCTCCACGGCCCGGGGCCTTCCTGGAACCCGCCGTCATCGCCGGCCTCTCCCCGGCCTCCCGCACCGCCACGGAGGAGGTCTTCGGCCCCGTGGTCACCGTCCACCCCTTCGAGGGCGAGGCCGAGGCGGTGGCCATCGCCAACGGGGTGCGTTACGGCCTGGCGGCCTCCCTCTGGACCCGGGACCTGGCTCGGGCCCACCGGCTCGGCGCGGCCCTGGAGGCGGGGCTGGTGTGGGTGAACTGCTGGCTCGTCCGCGACCTCCGGGTCCCTTTCGGGGGCGTCAAGGACAGCGGGCTCGGCCGGGAGGGCGGGGCCTGGTCTCTGGACTTCTACAGCGAGACGCGCAGCGTGTGCATCAGGACCTGAGGGCCTGCGAGGTATGCCTGCCCGGCCGCGGCGGCCCCAGGACGACCTAGCGACCGGACCATCCCAGCGCGCGCTCCACCTGGCGCAATCGGCGCAGGGCGTCCGCCACCTCCCGGCGCAACTCCGGAAGCCGGCGCAGGGCCGCCGCCCCCCGGACGAACTCCCGGTGGGGGATGGCCGGGTAGCCGCCCACCACCTCTCCGGGCCCGACGCGGGAGAAGATCCCCGAGCCGCCCGCCACGGTGGCCCCCTCGCCCACGGTCCCCCCGTCCGCCACCCCCGACTGACCGGCCATGGTGGCGCCACGCCCCACGGTGACGCGCCCGGAGAGGCCCACCTGGGCGCACAGTACGGCGTCGGGCCCCACCTGGCAGTTGTGCCCCACCTGGACCAGGTTGTCGATCTTGCTGCCCCGCCGGATCACCGTCTCGTCGAAGGTGGCCCGATCCACGCAGGTGTTGGGACCGATCTCCACGTCCTCCTCGATGACCACCCGCCCGATCCGGGGGATCTTGACCATGCGATCGCCGTCGCGCAGGTAGCCGAAACCGTCGGCCCCGATGACGGCCCCCGCGTGGATCACCGTGCGGGCGCCCACCTGGCAATCCGGATAGAGGACCACCCTGGGGTGCAGGACCACGTCCTCGGCCAGGACGCAGCCGTCGCCGACGATGACCCCTGCCCCGACGCGGGCGCGGGCCCCCACGTGTACCCCGACCCCCACCGCCGCGAACGGACCTATGGAGGCGTCCTCGCCGATGCGGGCGTCCGGGGCCACCTTCGCCAGGTCGCTCACCCCCTGACCGGCGGGGCGCCAGACCCCGCCCACCGCGTCCACGAAGCGCACCAGGGCCAGGTAGGGGTGCGGGTGCAGGACCAGGCCCATGCCGGCGGGGACCTGGTCCCTCTCGGCGATGACCGCCGCCGCGCGCGAGGTCGCCAGGGCGGCCAGGTGAGCGTCGTCGGCGGCGAAGGTGAGGTCCGAGGCCCCGGCCCCGGCCATGGAGGCCACGCCGGTGATGAGCCCCTCCCGGTCCCGGGCCACGGTCCCGCCCGTGATGCGGGCCACGTCCCGGAGGGTCACCTCGAAGCGGGGCAGCCGGGGCACGACGGCGCCCGGCTCAGAAACCCAGGACGTGGTAGCCCGCGTCCACGTGGATCACCTCCCCGGTGACCCCGCGGGAGAGGGGGCTCGCCAGGAACACGGCCGCCCCGGCCACGTCCTCCTGGTCCACGTTGCGGCGCAGGGGGGCGCGCTCCCCCATGACCTCCATGAGGTCCCGGAGGCCGCTGACCCCGGAGGCCGAGAGGGTGCGGATGGGGCCCGCGCTGATGGCGTTGACCCTGATCCCCTGGGGCCCCAGGTCGGCGGCCAGGTAACGGACGCTGGCGTCCAGGGCCGCCTTGGCCACCCCCATGACGTTGTAATTGGGCACCACCCGCTCGCCGCCCAGGTAGGTGAGGGTGATGATGGAGGCCTCCCGCCCCTCCATGAGGGGGGAGCAGGCGCGCGCCAGGGCGGTGAGCGAATAGGCGCTCACCTCCTGTGCGACCCGGTAGCCGTCACGGCTCGTATCCAGGAAACGCCCGCCCAGTTCCTCCCGCTTGGCGAAGGCGATGCTGTGGACGAGGCAGTCCAGGCCCCCGAGGACCCCGCGCACCGTGTCGGCCGCCCCGCGCACCTGGGCGTCGTCCTGGACGTCCAGCGGGAGGTAGGTCGTCCCCGGCAGGGTGTCCCCCAGCGCGCGCACCTCGCCCTCGAAGCGCTCCCCCTGGTAGGTCAGGGCCAGCCGCATGCCCTGGGCGTGGAGGGCGCGGGCGATGGCCCAGGCGATGGACCGCTTGTTCGCCACCCCCACGACGAGGCCCGTCTTCCCCTGCAGCATGGCGCGGGACCTTAGCACCTCCCGCGGGCCGGGTCAACGGAGCCTGGCCGCCTCGCCGCGGGGCTGCTAAGATCCGGACCACCCATGGCTGGACTCACGGATCGCTTCGCGAAGCACAAGGACAGCGCGGACCAGGAGACCCCGGACGCCGACTGGATCCGCCGCCTGCCCAAGACCGACCTCCACGTGCACCTGGGCGGGTCCATGCGCTTCGAGACCCTGCTGGACGAGGCCGCCCGCCAGGGGGTCGAGCTCCCACCCACCGAGGAGCTGCGCCGCTCGGTGATCCTGGACGGACCGGGGAGGGACCTCTCCGGCTACCTGGGCGCGTTCCAGTACACCGAGTCCATCCTCCGGGACGCGACGGCCCTTCGTCGCGTGGCCCGGGAGCTGGTGGAGGACGCGGCGGCGGAGAACGTGCGCGTCCTCGAGGTGCGCTTCGGCCCCACCAACTACGTGACGGGCTCCCTGCGCCTCTACGAGGTGGTGGAGGCGGTCCTGGAGGGCCTCCAGGAGGGCGGGTCCCGCCACGGCGTCAGGACCGGCCTCATCGTCTGCGGCATCCGCACCGACATGGAGGCCACCTCCCGCGCCGCCCAGATCGCCGTCAACTACATGGACCACGGGGTGGTGGGCTTCGACCTGGCGGGGAAGGAGCGGGGTTTCCCGCCGAAGGACTTCCGGGAGGTCTTCCACATCATCCACGACAACTTCCTCCCGGTGACGGTGCACGCCGGCGAGTCCTTCGGCGCCAAGTCCATCGCCGACGCCATCAACCACCTGAACGCCCGCCGCATCGGCCACGGCGTCCACCTGCGCGAGAACGAGAAGCTCTACGACTACGTGGATATCTACCGGATCGGCCTGGAGGTCTGCGTCTCCTCCAATGTGCACTCGGGCGCCTCGCACCTGGCCACGCACCCGGTCCGGAAGTACTTCCAGGACGGCCTCCGGGTGTCCATCAACACGGACAACCGGCTCGTCTCGAATACCACCGTCACGCGGGAGCTGGAGCTCCTGGCGGGGCACATGGGCTTCAACAAGGGGGACCTCAAGATCCTGGTGAAGAACGGGGTCAAGAGCGCCTTCCTCAAGACCTACGAGGTGAAGCGCATCCTGGACAGCTTCGATGAGGAGTTCGGGAAACTCCCTTGAGGGCCTGACGCCGCCCCTCCTGCTCACCGCCGACCTCCCCGGGACCGGGGGCCGCCTCCGTGCCACGCCGGAGGACTTCCAGGTGGAGGAGCTTCCCCTCTACCGCCCGAGCGGGCGCGGGGACCACGTCTACGCATGGGTCGAGAAGCGGGGGCTCCCTACCCTGGACCTGGTGCGCCTCCTGGCCCGCGCCGTGGGCTGCCGGGAGGACGACGTGGGCTTCGCTGGCCTGAAGGACGCGGACGCGGTCACGAGGCAGATGCTCTCCCTCGCCGGGGTGGACCCGGGCCGGGTGGAGGGCGTGGACATCCCCGGCGTGCGGGTCCTCTCCGTCTCGCGCCACACGAACAAGCTCCGGGTCGGGCACCTGGCCGGGAACCGCTTCCGCATCGTCTTGCGCGGGACCTCCGCCGGAGGCGCCGAGCGGGCGTGCGCGGTGGTGGAGGTGCTGGCGCGGCGCGGGGTCCCCAACTTCTACGGACCCCAGCGATTCGGCTTCCGCGGCAACTCGCACCTCTGCGGCCGCTGGCTCGTGCGCCGCTCCCCGCGGGCCTTCCTGGACGAGTGGCTGGGGGGACCCGACCGGACCCGGGGCGAACGGGCCCGGGAGGGGCGCGCCCATTACGAGGCCGGGCGCCTCGAGGAGGCCCTACGCGCCCTCCCCGCCTCCTTCGCGCCGGAGCGGCGCGCCCTGGCGGCCCTGGCCCGGGGCGCGCCGCCGGGCCGCGCCCTGGCGGCGGCGGGGCGGCGCACCCTGCAGCTCTTCGTCTCCGCCTACCAGTCCCACCTCTTCAACGGTGTGCTCTGCCGGCGGCTCCAGGACCTGGACCGCCTCCTGGAGGGCGACCTGGCCTGGCTCCACCGCAACGGCGCATGCTTCCGGGTCGCGGACCCCACGGCGGAGCAGCCGCGCGCCGACCGGCTCGAGCTGAGCCCCTCCGGCCCGGTCCTGGGCTATCGCATGGCCTTCCCCGACGGCGAGCCGGGACGCCTGGAGGCCGAGGTCTGCCGTGCGGAGGGGGTCTGCCCGGAAGACTTCCGCCGCCTGGGCCACGGCCTGGACCAGAAGGGGGCGCGCCGGCCCTTGCGCGTGCCCCTTCGGGCCGCCGCGGTGGAGGACCTGGGCGGCGACGCCCTGGCGCTCTCCTTCGAGCTGCCCAAGGGGGCCTACGCCACCACGGTGATGGCGGAGGTCATGAAGGCGGGGGCCGCGGACGAGACCGAGGACGAGGGCGACTAGCGACCGTGCCCGCCCAGGGGCACCGAGGTGACGCCGACGAGGCGGAAGGGTCCCGTGTCCAGGGTCAAGGCGGCCTCGGCGGCGGCCTCCGGGGAGTCGAGCCGGACCCGGCCCGATGCGCCCCCCCCTCAGCCGTACTGAAGGGGGGCGCCCGCCAGCCTCGCCCCATCGCCCCCCCGCACCTCCAGTCGCGCCTCCACGCGGCGGTCGCCGCGATAGAGGCTCACCCCCATCCCGCGGTGGCCCAGGATGGGGAGGTTGGCCCGCACCTCGGCCCCGTGGCGCGCCGCCTTCAGCTCCACGTGCAGCTCGGCGTCCACCACCAATCGGGTGGTCTCCCCCGGCCGCACCTCCACCGCCACCTCCCCCGGGCCGGAGCCGGAGAGGGTCCAGTCCACGCCCTCCCGCGCGCGAACGACGGCGTAGTTCCGGAGGCGGTACGAACCCGCCGGGACGTCCACCTCGTCCCCCTCCGCCCGGTAGACCAGGCGCACCGGTTCCAGCCCCGGCGCCGCCGAGGGGCCGGGGACCAGCATCAGGGCGCCTCGCCCGAGGCCGGCCCGTACGGCCCCGCCCCCCCCGATGCGTGGAGAGGCCACGTCCAGGCGCCGGGCTGGCCGGACGAGCCCGCCGGTGAGGTAGGCCACCAGGTCTCTGCGAGGGGCGGACGACGCACCGTCGCCCGGGGTGCCGCTTCAGGCCGTGGTATCGATCATCCGCACCCAGAGGAGATCCCTGTGGATGGCCCGATCCGGGATGAAGTGGCACGAGGCGCAGCCCTCCTCGAAGATGGCTCGCCCCTTCTCCGGGTCCGCGCCGCGGGGCAGGGCCCCCGTCAGCGCCAGCCCCAGGGCCGCCGCGCGCACCGTCCACGCCGTCATGATCCATCCCCCCTGCCGGCCGCACCACGCGCGTGGCCGAGGCCAGTATAACGCGCCTCCCGCCCTCAACGCCCCTCCCTCAGGCTCTTCACGTCCTCGCTGTAATAGTAGTAGTACTCCTGACGGCGCTGGCGCGTAACCATGTTCAGGATGACCCCGCAGATCCGCGCATGGACGTTGTTCAGGAGGTGCTTGCTCCAGGAGACCTCGTGCTGCTCGCAGAGGCCGGAGCCCACCACGAAGATGCACCCGTCCACATACGTGGACAGGCTGAGGGCATCGCCGATCTTCGCGATGGGGGGGGTATCGATGAAAACGAAATCCGCCTCCCCGTGCAGCCGCTCGATGAGCGCACGGAAGGCGTCCGATTCCAGCACGGCGATGGCGTCCGGCACCGAGGGCCCGCTGGTGATGACCTCCAGGTTGGGCACGGAGGTCTTCTGGATGCAGTCCGGCAGGGCGGCCGGCGGCGGTCCGGGCCCGGACCCCGTGGCCGCCAGCGGAGGTCCGGTGCCCTGCCCCGCCAGGAGGGAGGAGAGCCCCACGCGGTTGTCCACCTTCAGCAGGTTGTGGACCTGGGGCAGCCGCAGGTCCCCGTCCACCAGGATCGTCCGGCGCCCCTTCCGCGCCATGGCCACCGCCAGGTTGATGGAGATGGTCGTCTTGCCCTCCCTGGGGTTCGTGCTGCAGATCATGAAGGACTTCATCTCGTCCTTCCGGGCGGTGGCCCTGAGGACGGTCGAGGCCGTATTGAACTCCTCGGCCACCAGGGAACGCTGCGACACCTCGGTCAGGAGGACCCGATCGGCGCCCTGGTCCGCCACCACGCCCAGGAGCGGCAGGTTGAGGTGTCGCCGCACGTCGTACTCGCTCACCACCTTGGTGTCGATGTACTCGACGAAGAAGACCGCCCCCACCGTCAATATCACGGCCATGATGGCGGTCAAGAACAGGGCCTGGAACCCCTCCCCGCGGCGCTCGATCTCGCTCACCTCCTCCCGACGGCTCACCCCGAGGACCACCACAGGCCCCTCCACGAAGTTCAGGGTCCGGTGCAGGCCCTTCCGGTAACGACCCAGCTCGTCCACGTCGTCCTGGGCCGAGCGCACCTTGTCCTTCAGGTCCACGTACTCGGTGCGGATCCCGCTGAGGCGGGCCAGCTCCTCATTCCTCGCGGCCCTCTGGCGAGCCACCAGGTCCAGCTCCACCGTGAGCTGGACGTTCTCGCGGGTCAGGTCCATGATCCGCCGCGAGAAGTCCTTCCCCTTGGCCCTCGCCAGCCGCTCGACCTCGCGGTCCAGGTCCGCGCGCAGCCCGGCCAGACGCTTCCGGAGCTCGACGACCTGCGGGTGCTCCTCCGTGCGGGCTGGCTGGCCGTGGAGCAGGACGTCCAGCTCGCTCTCCCCCTCGTAGAGTCGGCCCTTGATGGCCTCGACCTGGGGCGAGTCCAGCGCGGGGTCCTCGGGCTCCACGTACCGGGCGCTGGACTCCACGCGCTGAGCCATCGCGAACTGGATGGCCTCGTTGTTCTTCTGGGTGAGCGTCCGGCACTCCTCTTCCCGCGCGTCCAGACGGGAGAGGGACTCGAGGACCAGGTCGGTACGCCGCTCCACGCTGAGGACGCCGTGGCGGGTGCCGAACTCGTTCAGGCGCTCGCCGCTCGTCTGGAGCCTTTCGACCGCCTTCTCCCAGAGGCCATCGGTGTAGTCGAGCTGTTCGCGGATGAGCCGGCTGGCCTGGTCCCGGTGGAACTGGAAGGCCGCCTCGGCCACCGCGTCCGCGTACGCCTGGGAGGCGAGGGCGTCGTCGGTCAGGGTCGAGACCTCGTGGATCTCGGTCCCGCCGCGCCTCTGGGTCGAGAGGGCAGCCCCGATGCGCGCGGCCAGGGCCTCCTTGTCGACGAGTCGGAATCGGGCGCGGTAGGAGGCGATGTCCTCGCGCTTCCGATCGTCGTCGAAGGCCTTGGAGGTGAACTCCATGCCCGCGTCCCCACGCAGCAGCCCGGCGGCGAATTCGAGGACCGACTTCTCGTGGATCGTCGCCTCGCGGGTGTTCTGGCTCGTGTAGAAGCCCGCCTCGGGCTTCATCTCCGAGATGGTCCAGGGGTCGTACCGCTCGAGGCGAATGATGAGCTTCGACCGGGCTCGGTAGAGCCTGGGTTGCCGCTCCACCCAGAGGCGGTGGCCCGCGATGAAGACGACGATGGCGAGGGGGAACCACCACCACCGACGCCACAGGATCGCTATGTAGTCCTTGAAGTCCAACTAGGGCTCCGCGCCGCCATGGAGGCCCCCGGCACCGGTACGCGAACACGCCGGGAAGGTCCCACGATGGGTAATGGGGCCCCCGAGGACGCCCAGGGTCTCTCGGTCGGCGCCGGCCCGCGGGGGCCTCCCCACCATGGGGCTCGCCGCCCGGCAGGGCGCGCCGTGCGTGTCCGTAGCCATGGGCCTCTCCCCTCAGTTCGATTGCCTGAGGCTCTTCACCTCCTCGCTGTAGTAATAGTAGTACTCCTGGCGCCGCTTCTTGGCGGCCATGTTCAGGATCACGCCCACGATCTTCGCATTCACGTTGTTCAGGAGGTGCTTGGTCCAGCTCACCTCGTGCTGCTCGCAGAGCCGCGACCCCACGACGAAGATGCAGCCGTCCACCACCGTGGCCAGGGAGAGGGCGTCCGAGACCTGGGTGAGCGGCGGGGTGTCGAAGACGACGCAGTCCACCAGCTCCTTGAGGTCCTCCAGCACCGACTTGACGTGCCCCGAGGAGAGCAGGCCTACCGGGTCCCCCCCGCCCGCGCCGCTGGTGATCACGCGCAGGTTGGCCACGGAGGTCTCCCGGAGGTAGGACTCCAGGTCGGGGCTGGCCGCATCCTGCCCACCCCCCTCCACCAGCATGCTCTCCACCAGCTCCCCCGTGGGCCGCTCGGCGTAGGCCTGCAACAGCTCTCCCAGGCCCGCCTCGTTGCGCAGCCCCAGGCTCGAGTGGATCTGCGGACGCCGCATGTCGGCGTCCACCAGGACCGTGTCGAATCCCTTGCGGGCCAGGGCCACGGCCAGGTTCACGGAGACGGTGGTCTTCCCCTCCTTGGGGTTGGTGCTGCACACCATGACGCTCTTCAGGGCCTGTTCCTGCATGGACACCTCCAGGAGGGTGGCCACGGTCAGGAATTCCTCGGCGACGGGGGACTTGGGCGCGAGGCGGGGGAGGAGCACATCCCCCTTCCCCTGGTCGGTCACCACCCCCAGGAGGGGGAGGTTCAGGTGCCGGCGGACGTCGTATTCGCTCGCCACCCGGGTATCCAGCATCTCCACGAAGTACATCCCGCCCACCGCCAGGAGGACGGCCATCACCCCGGTGAGGAACAGGGCCTGGCCACTCCCCCCGGCCCGGGGCACCTCCTGCACCTTGTCGGCACGCGTCGTCCCGAAGACGACGATGGGCCCCTCCACCACCTCGAGCGACCGGCGCAGGGCGTTCCGGTTCCGGCTCAACTCGGCCACCTGGGCCTGGGACTCCTTGAAGGCGTCCTCCAGCTCCAGGGAACGGGTGCGGACCTCGCTCAGGCGGGCCAGCTCCTTCTTCTTCTCCTCGCGGCGCCCCACGATGATGTCCCGGTCCACCTGGAGCAGGACGTTGTCCCGGGCCAGGGACTTGAGCCGGCGGGAGAACTCCGCCGCCCGCTGGTCCACCACCCGCTGGGTCTCCCTCTCCAGCTCGTGGCGGAGGCCGGCGAGGCGGTTCCGCTGCTCCACCACCTGCGGGTGCTCCTCCGTGCGCGCCGGGTGGCCATTGAGCATGGCGTCCAGCTCCATCTCCCCCTCCACCAGCCTCGACTTGAGGACGCCGATCTGGGGGGATTCCTGGGCTGCGGTGTCCACGTCCCGGAAGCGGTTGAGGGCCTCCACCTGTTCGGCCACCTCGAACTGCATGGTCTCGCTGTTCTTCTTGATGGCCGAACGCAGCTCCTCGTCCCTGGCCTTCATGCCGGCCAGCGCCTCGAGGACGAGCTGGGTCTTGGCCTCGATGCTGTGTACCCCGTTCTCCGCGGCGAAGGCGTTGAGGCGCTCGCCGTGCTCGCGGAGGCGCGCCACGGCGGTCTCCCAGGCCTCGTCCTGGGCCGTCATCTGCTGCTTGAGGATGTGGGTCGACTGTTCCTTGTGGAACTGGGCGGCGGCCTCGGCCACGGCGTCGGCGATGGCCCTGGCCCTGAGCGGCGAGGTGGAGACGGCGAAGACGTCGTGGATCTCGGAGGTCCCACGGCCCCGGGTGTTCACCGACGCCTGGATGGCCCGCACCACGTCGCGGTGAACCGCCCCCTCGAACTCGCGCCGGTAGGACTGCACGTCCGCCATCTTCTCCCGGGACCCGGCGAAGACCTCGGACGCGAAATCGCGCTGGCCCTCGAGGAGCAGCGCCGCGTACTCCAGGACCGCCTCGTCCCAGACGGTCTCGCCAGCCTCGGCCTCGCTCCCGAAGAAGTAGGTGTCGGGGCGCAGGTCCGTCAGCTCCCAGGCCTCGTAGCGCTTCGGATTGACGACGATCTTCGCCTGGGCCTGGTAGCGGCTGGGCTGCCGGTAGACCAGCGTCGCGTGTCCCACCAGGAACAGGATGACCAGGACGGCGATCCACCACCAGCGACGCCGTACGATCTCGAGATAGTCCTTGAGTTCCAGTGCGGTGACTCCCTGCCGCCGTGGGCCGATCATGACCCTATCCGCATATCGACCCGCGGCAGGGTCCCGCTTAAGCCGGATGCGGGACGAGGCGGTGGCCCGAGCGCTATCCGACGATGCGCCGGTCCTCGCCCAGGAAGATGCCCTTCAGGTTCATGGAGAGCTGCTCGGGGTTCGGAGACGCGGCGAAGGCGACCTGCTTGTCCACCAGTCCGTCCTTGACCAGCTTGAGGAGGCTCTGATTGAAGTCCTGCATCCCCTCTTCCGCGGCGCCGCGGATCACGTCCTCGATCTTCTTGTCCTGGCCGTCCACGATGAGCTTGGCGATCGTGGCGTTGACGACCATGACCTCCTGGGACGGGACCATCCCCACACCCGCCTTGCAGGAAGGGAGGATCTTCTGGCAGACGATGGCCCGCAGGTTGAAACGCATGGACTCCCGGATCTGCTTCTCCCGTTCGGGCGGGAAGAGGTCCAGGATGCGGCCCATGGTCTGGGCCACGCTGCTGGCGTGGATGGTCCCGAAGACCAGGTGGCCGGTCTCGGCCGCCTGCAGCCCGGCCTCGAAGGTCTCCTGGTCGCGCATCTCGCCGATGAGGATCACGTCCGGGTCCTGGCGGACCACGTACTTCAGGGCGTCCCGGAACGAGGCCACGTCGATCCCCACCTCGCGCTGATTGACGAGGGACTTCTTGTCCCGGTAGAGGTACTCGATGGGGTCCTCGACCGTGAGGATGTGGCGCGGGAGCTTCTGGTTGATGGACTCG
>JACQVX010000103.1 GCA_016209495.1 Planctomycetota bacterium | reverse complement strand
TGCTGGGGGAGGGCGTGGAGCTGGGGGGGGTCGAGACTCCCGGAGAGGGCGAGGAGAAGCCCCCGAAGCCCGAGGAGGGCGAGGGAGAGGGCGGCGACGACGGGGGCGACGACTTCTGACCATGGCGACCCTCAAGATGCGTAAGGCTGGCCAGGTCCTCAGGGAATTCCCCCTCGCGACGGAGACCATCACGACCATCGGGCGCTCCCCCGCCAACAGCATCGTCATCGACGACCGGGCCTCCTCCAGGAAACACTGCATGATCAAGGTTTTTCGAGGTGACGTGCGGCTCATCGACATGGGGAGCGCCAACGGGACGAAGGTGGACGGCGAGCGCGTCCACGAGAAGGACCTCCGGGGTGGCGAGGTCCTGACCATCGGGGAGACGGAGTTCGTCTACGAGCGGTAGGGCGCGGGGGGGCACGCCCACGGCCACGAACACGGCCACGAACACGCCCACGATCACGCCCACGATTCCGACGACGACGCGGTAGACTCGGCCTGCGATGACCGAGCCCGCGGTCCATGTCCTGCGAGGCCTGCTCCGGGAGGGCTACGCCTCCCACCGGGCGGCCCACGCCTTCCTCGAGCTGACCTACCGCTGCAACCTGGACTGCGCCCACTGCTACTGCATCCACGACCAGGCCGGGGAGGAGCTGTCCACGGTCGAGTGGTGCCGGGTCATGGGGGACCTGGCCGCCATGGGGGTCCTCTACCTGAGCTTCACCGGGGGGGAGGTCTTCGTGCGGAGGGACTTCCTGGACCTGGCGGCGGAGGCGAGGAGGCTACGCTTCGCGTGGAGCCTGCTCACCAACGCCGCCGCCATCGACGAGGGGCGCGCCGACCGCCTGGCGGCGCTCCGGCCCTGCGCCGTGGCGGTGAGCCTCTACGGCGCTACGGAGGCCACCTACCGGGCGGTGACGGGGAGACCCGGCGGCCTGGAGCGGGCGCGGCGCGGGGTGGGGCTCCTGGTGGAGCGCGGGCTCCGCGTCCACCTGCGCGCCCCGGTGACACGGCGCAACGCCCACGAGCTGGAGGCCATGATCGCCATGGCCGCCGGGTGGGGCCTGGGGCTGGACCACGACCCGGACATGACGGCGGCGGACGACGGGGGACGCGGCCCCCTGGCGGAGGCCCTGGACGGGGAGGCCCTGGCAGCCTATCTCGCGCGCTACCGTGGCGGGGCCCCTGCCCCGGTCCGGGCGGGTGCCTCCCATGTCTGCGGGGCGGGCCAGGTCCTCCTGGCCATCTCCCCCTTCGGCGACCTCCTCCCCTGCGTGGCCTTCAAGCGGCCGGTGGGGAACCTGCGTCGCACGAGCCTGGCGGAGCTATGGGCGGGCTCGCCCTTCCTGGCCGAACTTCGCTCCCTCAGGGTGCGGGACCTGGAGGGAGGGGGCGCCTGGCACTGCCCGGGGGCCGCCTGGGCCGAGACCGGGGACCCTACCCGGCAGCGGGACTACGCCCGGAGGCGTTCGGCCCTCGCGGGGGCCGCCGCCGCGGCGTCGGCCCTCACGAGGTGAGGAAGTCCGGGTCGCAGGTCCCGAAGGCCGTGGGCGCGCCGGCGGTGGTCTTGCGCAGCTCGTCGGGGATGCCCGGGCCCGGGGTGCAGACCGCCGCGGCGGCCTCGATGGCCGTCTCCAGGTCGAATCCGGGCTTCTCGTAGGGCTTGCGTCTCGTCGGGCTCTGGGGGCTCTGGTCCATGGTCGGGGGTCTTCCTCCGGGGATCCGGGGTCAGTGAATCAAGGCCCCGAGCCGCTCCAGGACGCGCGCCCTCTGGCAATCGGCGGGGTTGGGTCCGGTCGGCCAGCCGGCGTTCACCAGGGCGCTGGTCGCGGGGCAGAGGCGGCAGAGCCCGAAGTGGCGGCAGGTCCGGCAGGCCTGGAAGTCTCCCGCGCGCACCGCGCGGAGACGCGCCATGCCCTCGGAGTCGGCCCAGATGGCCGCGAGCGGCCGCTCCCGGACGTTCCCTGCGGGGAACCTCCGCGCGCGGTTGCAGGGGTAGACCTCGCCCATGGGGCCCACCGCCACCACCTGCCGGGCCACCCCGCAGACCGGGGCCTCCACGTCCATGGCCACGCGGACCGGCGGCGTCCCGCCGGCCGCCAGGTCCGCCGCGAGGAGCCCCGCGAGGGCCTCCTCGTCCAGGGCATGGTCCGAGGGGGCGTGGGAGCCATCGTCCCGGGGGATGAGTCGGTGGTCCGTCGAGAGGCGAAGGCCCAGGCCCCTGGCCCAGGCCGCCAGGGCCTCCAGGTCTCCCAGGTTCTCCCGGAGGATGGGGAGCTTGATGAGGGGCCGGATGCCGCGTGCCAGGAGCCGCTCGACCCCACGTCGGGCCTGCCCGGCGAATCCCCCCTGGCCGGCCACGGCCTCGTAGGTGGCGGCGGAGGCCCCGTAGATCGAGACCTCCACCTCCTTGGGGGCGAGTCGGGCGAGGCGGTCCGCGTTCCGTTCGGTGACCAGGCTGGCATTGGTGAAGACGCGCAGGGCGAAGCGCCGCCGGCGGGCATGAGCGGCGATCTCGAAGAAGTCCCGGCGGAGCAGGGGTTCGCCCCCGCTCAGGGTGAGGAAGAGGACCCCTAGCCCGGCCAGCTCGTCCAGGACGCCGCGCCACTCGTCCGTGGAGAGCTCCTCCCCGGGGCGGTCGTGGAGGCAGTAGCAATGGACGCAGCGGAAATTGCAGCGGTGCGTCAGCTCGAGGAGCGCACGCAGGGGGCGGAGCCGGTCGGCGGCCTGGCGGTCCAGCTCGGCGAAGACGGTCCGCTCGCCGCTCACGGGCGGCGACCTAGCCCGACTCCACCAGGCCCCGCGCGGCGCAGGCCTCGAGGAAGTCCACGAGGTCCGCCCGGGCGGTGGGCTCGTCCACCTCGAACTCGGCCACCAGGGCCTCCACCAGGGGGTCCACCCGGACGGGGGCGGCCTCCAGGAGGCCCCAGACGCGAGTCCCGGTCTCGTTGAGGACACGGACCTGTCCGTCGGCGGGGTGTACGAGGACCGCGCGCCCCTCCACCAGACGCCAGGCCACGTCCAGGTTCTGGCGCCACGCCGTCACTCGGTCCCCCGCCACAAGGGCTGCGAATACGTGATCCGGGAGGGGTCGCCGGCGTCCTCGCACTCCACGCGGACGAAGGACTGCTCGGGGTCGAGCCCGAAGGAGGCGTCCTCGGCCGGGCCGAGCTCCTCCAGGAGCCCCCCGGGCCCCACCAGGCGGAACCGGCAGGGTCGATCCGCCCGGGCCGCCAGTCGAGCGGCCTCCATGGCGAGGTCCAGCCGGGGCGCGTCCCCGTCCACCCCGCGGCAGGCGTAGAAATCGCCGGAGCGAAGGGCCGCGAGGATGGCCTCGGCGCTCCGTTCCCCGGCGTGGACCTCGACCCAGCCGCGGTCCCACTGCCGGGGATCGCCGTAGTCGTGCACGTCGTCCGTGGCCGTTCCCCAGAGGCGGCGGCCCGCCTTCAGGGCGCGTTGCCAGGCCGGTTGCCGCCGGAAGTAGGCCATGCCCGCCCCCGCTCGCGCGTCCTCCAGGAGTTGATACTCTCGGTTGTTGAACACCTCCAGGCCCGCCAGACCGTCCGCCCCGACGAGGTCCTCCAGCGGCCAGGGGTGGGCGACCCGCGGGTGATTGGCGAAGGCCAGGGCCCCCTCGGCCCGGGCCCTCCGCAGGATGGCCTCCAGGGAATCTCGGTCCCACCCATCGTCCCTGGGGTCCGTGGCCAGGCCCAGGATCGTCAGGTGGTGGCCCGCGAGGGGCGAGCGGTCGGCGGCGCGGTCGGAGAGCTCGCTCGACGGGATGCAGAGGATGCCCTGGACGAGCGGGTCCGGCGTGCGGCGGTTGTGGTCGGAGATCCCCACGAAGGCGTAGCCCGCCTCGCGGTAGAGGCGGACCACCTCGGCCGCGTCCCGGTTCCCGTCCGAGGCGGTGGTGTGGAGGTGTAGCTGGCCCCGGAGCCTCGCTCCGCCTGCACCGTGACTCAGGTGAAAGCTCGACCCGGGTTCCGCGGCTGCCACCGCGGTGGTCAGGGCGCACAGGACGGCCGCCGCGAGGCGTGCGAGGCTGCCGTTCAAGTCCCTGTGCCCTCCTCCTGCTGCTCCGCGGCGTAGGCCTCCATGGAGACCGTATGGCGGCAGCGGGGGAATCCGGTGCAGGCGACGAACTTCCCCCTCCGGCCCATGCGGACCACCATGGCGGAGCCGCACTTCTCGCACTTGCGCGCGATGGCCTCGGTCTGGACGATGTTCCCCTCCTTGTCCAGGGGCTTCGTGTTGCGGCACCCTGGATAGCCCGTGCAGGCCACGAAGCGGCCCCGGCGCCCGCTCCTCACCACCATGGGCTTCCCGCACTTCTCGCAGGCCACCCCGGCCTCCCGCGGCGTGATCACGTTGCCCTGCTCGTCCACGGACTTGGTGTTGCGGCACTCGGGGTATCCGGAGCAGGCCACGAATCGACCGTTCCGCCCGTGGCGGATGATCAGCTCCTCGCCACACAGCTCGCAGGCCTGCCCCGTCCCCTCCACCTCCTGGGGCCTGCCCTCGCTGTCCACCGGGAGGGCGTTGCGGCACTCCGGGTATCCGGAGCAGCCCAGGAAGCGGCCCCAGCGGTTCAGCTTGTAGACCATGGCCCGGCCGCACTTCGCGCAGGCGACACCGCTGGGCTGGGGGTCCTCGTGGACCCCCTTCATCTCGCGGCTGGCCTTCTCCAGTTCCACCGCGAACTGGCCGTGGAACTCCTCGAGGACCGAGCGCCACTCCACCCGGGCGCCCTCGATGCTGTCCAGCTTCTCCTCCATGCGGCTCGTGAACTCGGTGTCCATGAGGCGGGGGAAGTGCTCCGTGAGCTTGTCGCTCACGATGATCCCCAGGTCGGTGGCGTGGAACTTCCGATCTCTCAGTTCCACGTAGCGCCGATCCTTGATCGTCTTGATGATCGAGGCATAGGTGCTGGGGCGTCCGATGCCCTCCTTCTCCAGGGTCTTGACCAGGGTGGCCTCGGTGTAGCGCGCGGGCGGCTGGGTGAAGTGCTGGCTGGGGGTGACCTCCAGACAATCCAGGGCCTGGCCCTCCTCCAGGGGCGGGAGGTCCGCCGCCGCCGGGGCGTCCGCGTCCCCAGCGTCGTCTCGGCGCCCGGCCACGCGCAGGTAGCCGTCGAAGCGCAGGACCCGGCCGCTGGCCCCCAGGCCATAGCGCCCCGCCTCCACCTCGACGGTGGTCACGGCGTAGAGGGCCGACTCCATCTGGGAGGCGACGAAGCGCCGCCAGATGAGGTCGTAGAGCCGTAGCTGCTCGCCGCTCAGGTAGGGTTTCATGCGCTCCGGGGTGCGTTCCACGGAGGTGGGGCGGATGGCCTCGTGGGCCTCCTGGGCCCCCTTCCTGGAGCGGAAGCCCCTGGGCTTCTCCGGGAGGTAGGGCTTGCCCAGCTCCCGGAGGATGTAGCCGCGCAATTCCTCCACGGCGTCCCGGGAGACGTTGAGGGAGTCGGTGCGCATGTAGGTGATGAGCCCCACCGCCCCCTCGGGCCCCACCTCGATGCCCTCGTAGAGCTGCTGGGCGACCCGCATGGTCCGGTCGGTCCCGAAGCGCAGCCGGTTGCTGGCGAGTTGCTGGAGGGTGCTGGTGATGAAGGGCGGCGGGGCGTGGTCGTGCTTGTCCTTGTGATCGACGCCGGCGACGCGCCAGGGGGTCGCCGGGTCTCGCAGCTCCTCCACGGCCCGCGTCGCCGAGGCCTGGTCCGCGAGCTTGAGGGGCTTGCCGTCCCACCGCCGCAGCTCCGCCTCGAAGCTCGTCGCGGATGTCCCGGGCGAAGCAAGTGTTTCGGACGCCCCCGCCAGGGGGCGGAGGCGGGCTACCACCTTCCAGAATTCCTCCGGGACGAAGGCCCGGATCTCCCGCTCGCGTTCCGCGATCAGCCGCACCGCCACGGACTGCACCCGGCCGGCGGAGAGGCCCATCATGACCTTCTTCCAGAGGAGCGGGCTCAGCTTGTAGCCCACGATGCGGTCCAGGATGCGCCGGGCCTGCTGGGCGTTCACCTTGTTCTGGTCTATGGAACCCGGCGAGGCGAAGGCGCGGCGGATGGCCCCGGGGGTGATCTCATTGAAGGTGACCCGCCTGGACTTCTCCACGCCGAGGCCCAGGACCTCCTGGAGATGCCACGCGATGGCCTCCCCCTCCCGGTCCAGGTCCAGGGCCAGGTAGACCATCTCGGCCTCCCGCGAGAGCTTCCGGAGACGCCGGATGTTCTTCTCGCGCTCGGGGATGACCACGTATTCCGCGGTGAAGCCGTTCTCCGGGTCGATGCCCAGGCGCTTGGCCGGCAGGTCACGTACATGGCCCAGGGAGGCCTCGACCACGAACCCCTCGCCGAGGAACTTGTTGATGGTCTTGGCCTTGGCAGGGGACTCCACGATCACCAGCGATCTCTTCATCCGTGGGCCCGCCCGGGGAGGGGCGGGATTCTAGCATGGGCCTCCGAGAGCGTCAAGGCGACCGAAAATTCAGCGCACGAAGCAGTTGACTTGGGCGGAAGCCATACGTTAGCATTCGCGCCCATTGGCCCCATGGGTGGTGCCCACCCATTGGCCCCAGAACATACCGGCAGACGAGGAGGCGCAGGCGGCGCATGTCTCAACCGACGGCGAGCACGATAACGAAGAAGGAGATCGTGAACCTCATCGCGGAGAAGACGGGTTTGACCGCGGTGGATACGATGAATGTGGTCCAGACCTTCATGGACATCGTGATCGACGAGCTGGCCACAGGCAAGCGATTCGAGTTCAGGGAGTTCGGGGTGTTCGAGACGAAGCGCCGCAAGGCCCGGGTCGCGCGGAATCCGAAGACCGGGGACAAGGTCGAGGTCGCGCCTCGAACGGTGGTGACCTTCAAGCCCGGCCTGGTGATGAAGCGGCGAGTGATGGACGGCATAGCTGCTCGTTTCGGTGGCGACGGGACCGGGGCGGGTCGGTCCGCCACGCCCGCCACCCCGCCGCCCAACCCCTGGGGCTAGGACAGCCCCACCGGGCCCGTAGCTCAGCCGGTCAGAGCAGGCGACTCATAATCGCCGGGTCGCAGGTTCGAACCCTGCCGGGCCCACCAGCCAGGAACCCTTACGCCGCGCGGGTTTCCTGCCGATCCGGGCGCCGCAGGCGGGGTCGTTTCACCTGGACGGTCCGTGCGCGTAAGTGCATATTCCTCCGTCGGCGTGTCGCCCGACCGGCCAGGTACCGCACATAGTACGGGACCGGCCGCGGGTACTACCTGCGTAGCACCCGCGGCCACGCCCAGACGCGCCACCGCCGCCCGTTCGTCGTGCAGTTCCAGGCGCGTGTAGGTGTTCGCCGTCAGGGTGGGCGTGGAGTGCCGCATGAGGCGTTGCGTGAGCGTCAGCGGCGCGCCGGAGCGGGCCAGCCGTGTGGCGAAGGTCACCCGCAGGGCGTGGAAGTCCAGCCGGCCCTCGGGCGTCTCGTGCTCGATGCCGGCCACCTCCAGGTCGCGGTAGAAGGCCCGCAGGGTCGGCAGGGCCGCAAAGACGCGCTCGACCTCAGGCGCAGCCCCGCGGGACTCGGCCAGCGCGAGCGCGAGCCCGGGGGCCAGCGGCAGCACCGCCTCGCGGCGGTTCTTCGTGCTTCCCGCGCGGGCCGTCAGGGTGGCGGCCTCCAGGTCCACCTCCGCCCAGCGCAGGGCGGCCAGTTCGCCTCGCCGCAGGCCCGTGGAGGCGGCCACCAGGTAGCAGAGCGCCCGGCGCGGGGGCGCCGTGGCCACCAGGTGCTCCAGCTCCCGCTCGGTGAGCGCACGACGCCGGGGCGGTTCCACCTGTCGCGCGTGCCCCACCGCGGCCACGGGGTTCTCGACCCAGCGGCCCTCGCGCACCAGCCAGCCGAAGAAGGTGCTCGCGGCGGCCCGGTAAAGGTTCGCGGTCGTGCCCGACAGTCCCCGTTCCGTCCGGCTCGCCAGGGCGCGGCGCAGGCGCTCCGGGGTCAGCTCGCCGACGTGCCGCGCCCCCTCGAACAGTCGGTCGAGGTACGCCCGGGTGTTCTTGACGTGTCCGGCCGTGCGCCCCCGGCGCCGGAGCTCGGCCGTGAAGTCGGCCACCAGGGAAGCAAGCTCGGCCGCCGCCGTCTCGTCATGCGTCTCGACGCCCGCTAGGCGCAGCTCGGCCGCCCGCACCAGCCCGGCCGCGCGCAGCTCGGCCGCGCGGCCGTCGCGCACCTTCAGTGCGATGCGGAAGCGCCGGCCGTCCACCCAGTACTCCACCCACCACTTGTGCGCCTCGCGGCGCTCCCCCGTGCGCTTGTCGGTCCAGGTCGGTTTGTAGAGCCTCATGCCGCGCCTCCCTCCGTCCTCGCTGTGCCGGGCATCTCAGGAGAGTATGGACCGCAGCTCCTCGTCCCGCCGCCACTCCCCCGCCACATCCTCGGGCCGCTCCCGGGAGGGCCGGTCGTGTACCTCGGCCACCTCCAGCCCCGCCAGGAGCAGCCGTGCCGCCGCCACCCGGGCCCGCCAGTCCTCATGCCCCAGGAGCTCCGCCACGGCGTCCACGGCGCCCGCGGCCCGGTCCACCAGCCGGCAGCGCAGGGCGTCCCACAGCTCGGCCCGGCGGGCGCGAAGCTCGGCCACGAAGACGGCGTCGCTGTTCAGCCAGGCGCTCACCGTGGTGCGCTGCACGCCCGCGGCGACCGCCGCCTCCGTGACGGTGGCGCCGGACAGCAGGGCCACCTGGGCGGCCTCCTGGGGGGCGCTCGGTGTCGGGTCTCGTCCGTTTTCGTCGGGTCGCCGTACGCTGGCCATGGTAGCACGGCCGGACTCATGGCCACGCCAGCCCTGGGGGGGGCACCCGAACTGCCACGCCGTCGCCACATGTCTTGCAGCGGTGGAGCGGTGGCACCACCACCCTCGGCCACCGCTGGCACACCGTGGAAGTTCACGCCCTCGGCCCCCGGGGCGCTCACCATGATTCCCCCTCCTCGGGCCATGGCCAACTCGTAGCCGTCTTGTCGCGTGTCAGCGCCACGCGGTCAAATCCCCAGTTCTGGGCTTGCATGTCCGTGTCATCTTCCCGAGTCTCCGCCCAATCCTTCGCGTGCGCTGGGTCCAGGATCGACAAGAATGCGTGGGAGAGTTCGTGCGCAATCAGGAACGCGAGCCCCTCGTCGCTCAGGTACGGGATGGCCCGTGGGTCAAATCCGAACGACGCCGCCCGCCACATCCCGAACGTGCGCGTCTGCCCCAGCGCCTCGGTCGATTCCATCTGGGAGTTCGCGAAGAGTTCAACCCAGGGAAGACGAACAGGCTCCTTGAACCCTTGGATGCGGGCCCTGTAGTCGTTCTTGCAGTCGTTCCAGTAATCGAGCAATGTGCGGCGGTCCTCCTTGGGTATGCGCTTCCAGGCGCCCCGGAAGACGCGCACGAACCGCCGCGCTTCGTCTTTGGGCCGTCCCTGGGGGGGATGGAAAACCCAGATGCCGGCAGCAACGTGGGATTCGGAGCGGTCCCCCCGGGCGGCCTGGGCCGGGGTCAGCCGGTCGCGGAGGCGGGAGAGGCGGGCCACGGTCACACCCCCCCGTCGATAACGTCGATAACGTCGGTAACGTCGCTCGCGCCGCCGTCTCCCCCCGTCGTTTCCGTCGTTTTCGTCGTTTGCGAGGGGCGGGTGACCCACGCGCGACAGGCGCCACGGGGGGCCCGCCGCACCTCGACGCCGTCCCGGGGGGCGGCGGCTAGCCGGCGCAGGGCCCGGCCCAGGGCGCGCGGGTCGGCGCCCCACCCCACCCGCGCCGCCCCACCCCACC
>JACQVX010000003.1 GCA_016209495.1 Planctomycetota bacterium | reverse complement strand
TCCACCTCGGGCGCCGCCTCATGGAGAGAGTCCACCGATGCCAGGTGGCCGTGGGCGTGGGCGTGGGCGTGGCCGTGGCCGGGGGCGTGGGCGTGGCCGTGGGCGTGGCCGTGGGCGTGGGCGTGGGCGTGGCCGTGGGCGTGGGCGTGGGCGTCACATTCACCTACATGCCACTTCGGTCGTTCCCTTGAGTCTTTCGATTGGACCACTTGGCCCACGGGCCACGGGAGACGAGCCACAGCCGCCCCTACGCGCCGTCCGGGCGAGGGACCCACCAGCCCTGTCCCAGGCGGCGCCGGTCCTCGGCCACGTCGTCCCCGCGCAGCTCGCGCAGGGCCAGGGTGGCGAGCCGCCGGACCATGGCCTTGCGCCAGCCCATGGCGAAGTCGGTGTTGTCCAGCGGCCGGGCGGGCCTGGAGGCGGCCTCGGCCGCGCCCCGGATGCACTCGTCGTCCAGGGGGCCGCCCTCCAGGGCCCGCGCCGCATCGGGGACCTCCAGGGGCGCCGAGGTGACGGCCCCCAGGACCAGCCGCGCCTCGCGGACCTGGCCCCCGCGCTCCCGCCGGAGGGCGACCGCCACCGAGAGGACGGGGAAGTCGAAGGAGCCCCGTCGGCGCAGCTTCCAGTAGCAGCTCGCCCAGCCCTCGGCGTTCGGGAGGAGGACCTCCGTGACGATCTCCGCGGGCTCCTTCGTCAGGTAGCAAATCCCGTCATTCCGGTAGAGGTCCGCCAGGGGGACCTCGCGCCCGCCCCCGGGACCCGCCAGCCGCACGCGGGCCCCCAGGGCCAGGAGGGCGGGGGCCGTGTCGGTGGAGGAGACGGCCCAGCACCGGGGGCTCGATGGGGCGACCCAGCAGATGGAGCCGTTCCCGCCTTCGCCGGACGCCGGGCCGCCGCCCGCGCCTTCGTCCGTGGCCGTGGCGGCGCGGTAGACGCCGCCCTCGGAGGTGGGGGCCTTCATGCAGTGATGGATGGCCTGACGCCAGTCCTCGTTCTGGTTGTAGTAATTGCAGCGGGTGTCCAGGCAGAGGTTCCCGCCCAGGGTGCCCATGTGTCGGAGCGGCCGCGTGGCCACCATGCTGGCCGCCTCCCAGAGGGCCCGGTATCCCCGGCGGAGGGCCTCGTCCTCCACCAGGGAGGCGAGGGTGCGCAGGGCCCCCAGGCGCCAGCCAGCCCCATCGCCGCCCCCGCCGCGCAGGGCCTCGATCCGGCGCAGCCCTACCAGCGTGCGGGGCCGCTGCTGGCCTCGCTTCATGTTCGGGAGGAGGTCCGTCCCGCCCGCCAGGTAGGACGCGTCGGGTCCCTCGCCCGCGTGGATGCGCACCGCCTCCTCCACCCGCGTGGGGTCCCGATAGGCGAAGCGGGGGAGCCGCATCATGGCCGCGTGACCCCGGCCACGGGACGCGGCGCGGCCTTGCGCCGCACCTCCTCGTTCAGCGCCCGGCCGTCGCCCCCCTCCCACGGGGGCGGCACGACCAAGGGTTCGACCTCCGGCACCGGGGGCCATTCCGTGGGGCCGTAGCGGGCGGGCCTCCCCGCGGCGCGCGCCGCCAGGGCCGCGAGGACCTTCGCGGGCGTCACCGGGACCTCGTGGATCCGCACGCCCACCGCGTCGTGGATGGCGTTCACCAGGGCCGGCATGACGGGGAGGAGCGGCCCCTGGCCCACCTCCTTGGCCCCGAAGGGGCCGGCGGGGTCCGGGTCCTCCACCAGGATGGTCTCCACCGGGGGCATGTCCTGGGTGCTGGGGCTCTTGTATTCCAGCATCGAGGGGAACTTGTGGACCAGGGGCCCCGCCTCGCCGGTGAGGCGCTCCGGGAGCCGCCGGTAGGCCATCTCCTCCATGAGGGCCTCGCCCAGGGCCATGTAGACCGAGCCCTCCACCTGGCCCCGCACCAGGACCGGGTTCAGGGCGCGGCCCACGTCGTGGGCGATCCAGACCTTGACGACGTCCACCCAGCCGGTCTCGCGATCCACCTCCACCTGGACGACGCAGGCGCTGTAGGAGTAGGTGGGCGAGGGGCCCACCCCGCCGCCCTTGTAGCGGGCGGCGGAGCGGGGCGGGGTGTAGGAGCCCACGGTGCCCAGGGTCCCGTGACGCGTCTCGGCCACCACCACCGCCTCGGGCCAGGAGAGCCCGCGCTCCGGGTCCTGGGCGTCGAAGACCCGGCCCCCGGCGAAGACGAGGCGCGCCGCCGGCACGCCCAGTTCCTCGGCGACGGCGCTGGCCACCAGGTCCCGGGCGCGCTCGGCGGCCTGCACGGCCGCGTTCCCCATCATCAAGGTGACGCGGCTGGAGTAGGACCCGAGGTCCACGGGGGTCAGGTCCGTGTCGCCGGTGACCAGGCGGACGTCCCCCGGGGCCAGGCCCAGGACCTCCGCCACCAGGCCCGCGAGGACGTCGTCGGAGCCCTGGCCTATCTCCGTGGCACCGGAGAAGGCGGTCACGCCGCCGCCCCGGTCGAGCTTGAGCTGCACCCCGGACTGGGGCATCCCGTTCCAGTAGATGGGGAGCCCGGCCCCGCAGAGGTAGGCCGAGCAGGCGAGGCCCACCCCGCGGCCCTCGCCCAGGCGGCGGAACCTGGCCCGCCAGCCGGAGCGCTCCACGACCTGCCGGATGCACTCCTTGAGGCCGATGGTCGAGACCCGTAGCCAGTTGGCCGTGAGGGTGTCGGGCTCGCAGGCGATGCGCAGCCGGAGCTCGGCCGGGTCCAGGCCCAGCCTCTCGGCGATGATGTCGAGCTGCACCTCCTGGCCGAACCGGGGCTGGGGCGTGCCGTGGCCACGCTTGGGCCCGCAGGGGGGCTTGTTGGTGAAGGCCCTGGTCCCGTCGAAGCGGTAGCGCGGGATCCGGTAGGTCACGGTCTGGAGGGCCCCGGTGTAGAAGGTGCTCGCGACGCCGTAGGAGCCGTAGGCGCCGCCGTCCACCAGGGTGGAGAGGTGCAACGCGGTGATGGACCCATCCCGCCGGACGCCCGTGCGGAGGCGCATGAGGACCGGGTGGCGGCCACGGTGGGCGTAGAAGACCTCCTGGCGGCTGAGGCAGAGCTTCACCGGTCGCCCCAGGCGGAGGGCGGCCCCGGCGGCGGCGATCTCGTGGCGGTGGGGCTCGCTCTTGCCCCCGAAACCGCCGCCGTTCGGGCAGGCGACGACCCGCACCCGGGCGGGGGCCAGGCCCAGGGCCTTGCAGATCGCCCGGTGTAGGTAGTGGGGGGTCTGGGTGCTGGCCCAGATGGCCAACCGCCCGTCCGGGTCCAGGGCGGCCACGGCGGCATGCTGCTCGATGGGGAGGTGGGTGTTCCCCTCGTAGAAGAAGAGGTCCTCGAAGACCTCGTCGGCCTCGCGCATCCCCGCCTCCAGGTCGCCGAAGGCGAAGGAGACCTGCTTGTGGAGGTTGCCCGAGTCGGCGTAGTCGTGGATCTGCGGCGAGGGCCGCGCGATGGCCTCCTCGGGGCTCGCGATGGTGGGGAGGGGCTCGTAGTCTACGCGGAGGAGGGCCAGGGCCTCCCCGGCGGTAGCCTCGTCCGTCGCCACCACCAGGGCCACCGGGTCCCCGACGAAGCGCACCCGGTCCACCGCCAGGGCGTGCTCGTCCTGGCTGACCGGGAGGATGCCGTAGGGGATCGGGAAGTCCGCGCCGGTCAGGACCAGGTGTACTCCCGGGTGGGCGAGGGCCTTCGAGGCGTCCACGCCGAGGATACGGGCGTGGGGGTGGGGCGAGCCGAGGATCCGCCCGTGGAGCATCCGGGGGAGCCTCAGGTCGTCGGCGAACAGGGTCTGGCCGGTGACCTTGGCCCGGGCGTCCACCCGGCGGCGGGCCCGGCCGATGACGCGGAGGTCCCTCACCGGCACCGGGCGGCGGCCCCCCGCGCCACGGCCTCCTCGACGGCCTCGAAGACCTGCAGGTAGCCGGTGCAGCGGCACAGGTTCCCGTCCAGGGCGCGGCGGATCTGGTCACGGGTCGGGTGGGGGTTCCGGTCCAGGAGGTCCTGCGCCATGACCAGGAAACCCGGGGTGCAGTATCCGCACTGGGCCGCCCCCAGGTCGGCGAAGGCCTCCTGCAAGGGGGAAAGCTCGGCGCGACGCGCGAGACCCTCCACCGTCAGGACCTCGCGCCCCTCGCACTCCAGGCCCAGGACGAGGCAGGAGAGGGCCGGGCTCCCGTCCACGAGGACGGCGCAGGCCCCGCACTCCCCCAGCTCGCAGCCGTGTTTCGTCCCGGTGAGCCCCAGGTCCTCGCGCAGGACCTCGAGGAGGGTCTTGTAGGGCTCGAGGGCCAGCTCCACGGGCTCGCCGTTGACCCGGAAGCTGAGATGCGGCCTGCCGTGCGGCTCCGTGGGCACGGGGCGATTCTCGCCCTGCCCCGGGGCAAGTCAAGCGCCATGTGGGCCAGCCATGGCCGCGCACGCGAATGGGCGGTATGCTCCACGGCATGACGGCCAAGAGGGAGGGCAGGCCGATCTTCCGCGTCCTGGTGGTGGACGACAACAAGACCACCCTGGACGTGCTGCGCCTGGTCATGGGGAATGTGCCGCAGTACGAGCTCCAGGTCACGGCGGCCCCCGGGGGCAAGGAGGCCCTGCGAGCCCTCGAGGGGGGGAGCTTCGACCTTGCCCTGTTCGACGCCATGATGCCGGACATGGACGGCTTCGACCTCCTGAGGCAGGTCGTGCCGAGGCACCCGGGAATGCCGGTGGTCACCATGACCGCCTACGCCGGTTCCTTCAGCCGAAAGAGGGCCATGGACCTGGGGGCCTTCGACTTCCTGGAGAAACCCTTCCGGGTGAAGGACCTCACGGTGCTGGTGGAGCGGGTGCTCGCCACGCGAGGCCCCGGCCGCGGCTGAGCGAACCGACTCCACCCATCGCGACCGCACCCGGACGGGATGCGCCCCGCGGATGCTCGACCGCCGGTGGCGGCCATTTTCCCTGCCTCGGGGCAAGTCGAGCGATAGGATGGGCCGGTCATGGCCTGGCACGGATGGGTCCTGGCGGCCTTGCAGGCCGGCGCCCTGGGCATCGGCCCGGTGCGGACCGAGGGGCCCGACCTGGTGGTCCAGGGGACGGTCTCGCTTCCGGTGGGCCACCGCATCGAGGTCGCCCTGTCCCTGGAGGGCGAGGTGGGGCTCCGCGCCCCGGGCGTCATCGAGGGAGGGACCTGGCTGGCCCGCCTGGGTCCCCTCGAGGGCGAGGTCTACCCGGGGGACTACACCCTCACGGTCCTGGACCTGGACGGCGACACGGTGGCGGCGATACAGGTGCCCCTGGGCTCGGGGACGCCGGCGGAGGCGGAGGCCCGGCGGGCCCTGGTGCGGGATTACCTGGCGGCCAACCTGGAGGCCTGGCGCGCGGTCTACGTGGCGGGGATCGAGCGGCTCTCCTGGATCCGGGAGACGGCGCGGCTCCGGGGCGAGCCCGACACTGGGGTCCTCCCGGCCCAGGCGGGGGCCTACCTGGTCTCGCGGTGGGAGGAGCGGTTCCAGCGCGGCCTGTGGCTCCCCCTTGCGGAGCAGGCCCGGCTGGACCTGGAGGACTGGAGGCGACGGCGCTTCCTCTCCCCCTATCCGCGCGCCGACGCGGCCCTCGTGGCCCTGTCGGGGCTGGCCCCGAGCTGGCTCGAGGCGGCGTCGGCGGAGGTCCGGCGGCTGGCCGGCGCGGGGACTACCGAGGGCGCGGGGGGGCCCGGCGAGGCCGACCGCCTCACCGGCGAGGCCCGCGCCCTGGCGGCCGCCGTGGCGGCGGACCTGGAGCTGGCCACTCCGGCCGGCTGGGAGGCGGGTCCCCTGGCGGCGCCGGAACGGGGCCGCGTCGAGGGCAGGGTCTACGCCTCGCCGGGGCTGGGCTTCCGGGTCTCGGCCCCGGAGGGCTGGCGCTACGACTTCTTCACCGTGGATCCCCTCATCCGGCTGCGCCTGCGCCCGCCGAAGGGGGCCGGCTACGCCGAGGTGGTGGTGGAGGACCACCCGGGGTGGACTCGCCCGGAGGAGCTGGCCGGCCTCATCGAGGTGCGCCGGCAGGAGCGCTGGCCGGGCTACCGCAAGCTGCGCTTCGGCCCCTTCGCCGGGGGCTACCAGATCGAGTTCACGAGCGACTTCCCGGACCTGCGCTACCACGTGTGGGACCGGGAGTGGTTCGTGGACCGCTCCCGCACCGTCGGGGTGGTCTGCGTGGCCTCCGAGGACGAGTGGGAGCGCCTCCTGCCGGACCTGGTCCACGTGGTGGAGGGATTCGATGCGGCGCCGGACTAGTACCACGACGCCGACGGCCAGGCGCGGTTCCGGGTAGGGCCTGCGCGTAGACAGCGGCTACACTCGGCCCGGTGCGAAGGTTCATCCCCGAGTTCATCGAGGCCCGCTACCGCGCAGCCAGATTCCGCGGGCGTTTCGAGGCCACGGTCCTATTCACGGACATCCGGGGGTTCACGCACCGGACGGAGACGGCCTTCGCCCTGGGGGAGCGCGGCGCGGAGATCATGAGCGCCGAGCTACGGCGCGTCTTCGACTCGCCGGTGGCGGCCGTCATCGAACGCGGGGGGATCGTCACCGGGTTCGCGGGAGACGCCTTCACGGCGCTCTTCCCGGGGGACGACGGCCGGCGGGCCAGGTCGGCCGCGGCGGACGCATCGGATTTCTTCGAGCGCGAGGGCCGCCACGAGACGCCGGAGGGCGTCTTCGACTTCCAGGTCCGCTGCGGGATCGACGCGGGGGAGGTCCACTGGGGCATCACCCGGGACCGCGCGGGCCGGTGCGCATGGTACTTCCGCGGGGCGCCCATCCCGGGCGCGGCGGCGGCGGGGAGTCCGGGGTCGGCGATGGACTACCTCCCCGTCCTCGATCCGGGGCGGCCGGGGGGCTCCCCCGGGGAGACGGCCCCGGAGGTCCTCTCCGCCTTCTTCCAGGACGAGATCCTCGCGCAGGGGGAGAGGTCGGAGATCCGGCCCATCGCGTCGGTCTTCGTCGCGTTCGTGCACGGTTCCCCCGACGCAGGGCCGACCGCGATCGAGGACCACGACGCGATCGCCGATATCGTCGAGGCCGTGCGGGACTCCGCCATCTCGTGCGGGGGCACCTTCAACAAGCTGGATATCGGCGAGAAGGGGATGAATGTCCTGGCCCTCTTCGGGGCCCCCCGGGTCTGCGACCGGCCCCTCTCGTCGGCCTTGAGGTTCGTGGAGTCTCTGCGCGCGCGGCTCAGGGAGACGCGGCCGGAGGTCTCGGTGGCCGTGGGGGTGGACGAGGGTCCGGCCTACGCGGGCCTGACGGGCGGCAGGCGGCGGAACGAATGGACCTGCCTGGGCGACTGCGTGAACGTCTCGGCGCGGCTCATGTCGAAGGCCCCATGGGGCGAGACGCTCGTGAGCGCTCGCGTCGTGGCGGCCACGCGTCGCGAATCGGGGCCGGAGCGCCTCGCGTTCCGCTCGCTGGGCGAACGCCCGCTCAAGGGGAAGGCGGTCCCGGAGGCGGTCTTCGGCTTCGAGGGCGCCCGTCCCGGGACCGGCGGGTGGAAGTACGAGCGGAGGATGGTGGGCCGTCAGGCCGAGTGCGCGCGGCTCCGGACGTTCCTGCGGCCGGCGGTGGCGGGTCGTTTCGCCGGGATGGTCTACGTCCGCGGCGAGGCCGGGATGGGGAAGACGCGCCTCGTGGCGAAGCTGAGGGAGGGGCTGGCGTGCGAGGGGCCTCCCTGGCACTGGGTGCGGCTCCCCTGCTTCGAGAACGACGGGGGCCTGGCGCCCATCGGCGCGTGGCTCGCCGCCTTCTTCGGGGTGGACCCCTTCACGCCGCCGGACCAGAAGCGCGCGCGAATCGAGGAAGGCACCGCCCGGGTGGCCCGGCTCGCCTCGACCCCGGCGGAGGGCCGGCGCGAGCTGGGGCGGCTCGTCTCCTTCCTGGCGGCGCTCGCGGGCTGCCACTGGGAAGGGTCGCACCACTCGCAGATCACCGACCCGAAGCTCCGCCACGAGAACGAGCTCTACGCGGTGAAGGAACTCGTGAAGGCCCTGGCGCTGGACTCGCCGCTGGTCGTGGAGGTGGAGGACGCGCACTGGATGGAGCCCGCGACCGCGGAGTGGCTGAGGGTGATGACCCGCAACGTCGCCGGGATCCCCTTCGGGGTGATCCTCACCTCGCGCCCCGAGCCCGATGGGACGCGGGCGTGCATCGACGTGGAAAGGGAGGTCCCTATCGGGGAGATCGACCTCGGAGCACTGGCGAACGAAGAGCTGGGCGCGATGTTCGAGGAGCGCTCCGGCGCGAGGCCCTCGACGGCCCTCCTGGAATGGGTGGCGGAGAGGACGGGGGGCAACCCGTTTTTCGCCGAGCAGATGATCGAGCACCTGGTGGAGACGGGGGCCCTGGGGTCGGGAGAGTCGGGGATGGAGCTGGCGGAGGGGTGGGCCCAGGGGCGACTCCCGGCGACGCTGGACAGCCTGCTCCTGGCACGGTTCGACCGGCTCTCGGCGGGGCTGCGGGAGGGCATGAAGCACGCCTCGGCGCTCGGGGTGAGGTTCCTGAGGCGGGTGCTGGAGGAACTCCTCAGTCGGAGCGACCTGTACGCGGGCAGCCCGGAGTCGGTGGTCCCGGACGGCGAGAGGGAGCGCGTGATCCTGCCGGAGGCGATGCGCGGGGCGGCGGGCGCCGAGGCCGCGTATCTCTTCCGGCACGCCCTCATGCGGGACGCGGCCTACCACCTCCATCTCCCGTCGGCGCGGGCCTGTCTCCATCGCCGGGCGGCGGAGGTGATCGAGGGGCTCTTTCCCGGGGGGAAGGAGTTCTACCGTGAGCTCGCGGGGCACTACGGGAAGGGAGGGGTCGCCGGGAAGGAGCTGGACTACCTGGGGCGGGCGGCCGGGTACGCGGCCGAGGGGCACCGGAACGACGAGGCGATGGCGCTCTATCGGCGGCTCATCGCCCGGCTCGAGGCGGCGACAGGTCTCGATGCAATGGATGCCCGGGTCCGGCGCGTCGAGGCCCTGTATGCCCTGGCGCGGGTCTGCGACGTCGCGGGCCGGTGGATCGAGGCCACCAAGGGGTACGCAGCCGGGCTGGCCCTGGCGAAGGGCGAACCCCCCGCGGGCGGGCCCACACCGCGAACCCGGCTTTCCGATCTCCTCGTGGATGGCCGGACGGGGCTCTCGGGCATGCTGAAGAAGTGCGGCCACATAAAGGAGGCGATGGAGGTGGCCGATTCCGCCCTGAAACTGGCGGAGGAGACCGGCTATGCAAGAGGGAAGGCCTTCGCCACTGGCGCCATGGGGGATGTCTACCGCTGTCAGGGCGACCACGCGCGGGCGATGGAGCGCTACCGGGAGAGTCTAGCGCTTGCCCATCAGCTCGGGTCGAAGGTGCTCGATGCCCACGCCCTTGGCGGGATAGGCGCCGTGCTGGTGAAGAGGGGCGACGGCGAGGCGGCCATGGAAAGACTCACGGAGGCCCTCCGGTTATGGGATGAGCTCGGCGCCAGGCAGGAGATGTCCGGCCCGCTCACCGCGCTGGCCGAGGCCTACATCGCGACCTCGCGCCTCCCCCTGGGGCGCGACGCGCTGGCCAAGGCACGCTCCATCGCGGAAGAATTCGGCCAGAAGGAGCAACTCGGAGAGATCGCCAGGCTCGAGAAGGGCCAAACTCCAGCCTAGCCGCACCCCCGGGCGCCCCGTATCCTGACACTACAACGCGGCGATACTCCCTTGCGCAACCTGGTCTCCCTTCCAGCCGGCGTCCGTGTCCTCGGTGCCCTCTGTGGCGACAAGCCGCGTTGTGGCCTGGCGCTCGCGGCCCTGCTGGTGGCCTGGCCCGCCGCGTCCCGCGCGGACGTCGTGGAGACGGCCGGGGGCGAGAGGCTCGAGGGCGAGGGCCTGGAATTCCTCGAGGACGGCCTGCGCCTCGCGGGCCGGCGGCTCCGCTGGGAGGAGGTGGCCCTCGTCCGCCAGACCCCCGAGACGGGCCTGGAGGCCTACGAGGCCCGCGCCGCCGCCCTGGACCCGGGGGACGCCGCCGGGTGGTTCGAGCTGGGGGAGTGGTGCCGCGACCGCGGGCTCTCGGATCCCGCCCAGGGCTGCTTCGAGCGGGCCGTGGCGGCCCGGCCGGACCACGAGGGGGCACGGGGCGGCCTGGGGCAGGTGCTCCAGGACGGGGCATGGGTGGACGCGAAGCCGCTCTTCGAGGGGCGCGCCCGCGCTGTGAAGGAGGGGGACAAGGAGGGCTGGCGCCGCGTGGCCCGCTGGGCCGCCGACCACCGGCTGGACCGCTACGAGTACCTCTCCCTCCGGAACCTCCTCGCCGTCGACGCCTTCGACACCAGGGGCCTGAAGGCCATCCGGCCCTACACCGACCGGGTGCGCACCGGGCTCGCCCCCATCGTCCCCCTGGAGGGCGACTGGCACCTCACCGTGGACCGCACGCTGCACCACCAGAAGAAGGTCTACGCGGTCTACGCCTACGACATCGTCCGGCTGGACGGGACCGGCAAGCCATGCGCCGGCGAGGGCCGGCGGAACGAGGACTACCTGGCCTGGGACCAGCCTGTCCTGGCCGCGGCGGACGGCGAGGTGGTGGCGGCCGAGTCCCATCACGACGACAACACCCCTGGCCGCGTGGGCGCGTTCGACCAGTCCAACGTCCTGCTCATCGACCACGGGCACGACGTCTACACCCTCTATCACCACCTGAAGAAGGGCTCCCTTGCGGTGAAGCTCCGAGACCGCGTCCGGACGGGCCAGGTCGTGGCCCGGGTGGGGAACTCGGGGGCCTCCGGGATGCCCCACCTCCACTTCTGCGTGGTGGAAGGTCGGGTCGGGGTCTCCGTGCCCTTCTGGTTCCGCGACTTCGCCCTGGTGGTGGAGGGCGGCCGCGAGGTCCGCGTGGAGCGTGGCCGGCCGCCGGAGGGCTCGACGGTGCGCTCCCTGTGGAGGCCATCGGAGGAGGGCGAGCCGGGTGGGGCCGGCGGCGGGGACGGTGCGCGGGAGGTGCGGGGCGCCGAGTGGGTCCCCACCGGCGGGGAGGGGCTGGGGGGCGAGGTGGACAGGGCCCTCGCGCGCGCGGCGGGATTCTTGGCCGCCCGGCAGCTCGAGGGCGGCCCCTGGGCCCACTACCAGACCGCCGAGGTCGTGCCCGGCGCGGGGGTGAGCGCCCTGGTCCTGGCGGCCCTGGCCGAGGCCCCCTTCGAGGCCCGGAGGGTCGCCGAGGGGGCCCTGGAGAGGGGGGCCGCCTGGCTGGACAAGCGGCTGGAGGGGGGCGCCGTGACGGACCCCCTGCACCCCATCGGCTACCGGAAATACGCCACGGCCTTGACCGCCCGGGCGTTCCGGGCCCTGGGGGGCGAGCCCTGGACCTCGCGACTCGCCTCCATGAGGCACTACCTGATCCAGAGCCAGCTCGACGAGGGCGAAGGGCTCCCCCCCTTCGACTGGCAGTACGGGGCCTGGAACTACTACGAGAACGACCGGCGGGAGACCCGGCGGGTGGACGTCTCCGTGGCGGCCTACGTCCTGGACGCCCTCTGGCGGCTGGAGGTCCCGGCGGACGACGCGGTCTGGGCCAGGGCCCGGCGGTTCCTCGACGCCACCCGCAACCCCGCCGACGCCGCCCACGAGGCCCTGGACGGGGGCTTCGCCTTCTCGCCCAGGCTGAGCAAGGCGGGGCAGGTCCGGGTCGAGGGGCGTGGCGCGATCCACCGCTCCTATGGCAGCGCCACCGCCGACGGGCTGCGGGCCCTGCTGGCCTGCGGGGCGCCCCCCGACGACCCGGCGCGGCGGGAGGCCCTGGGGTGGATCGCGGCCCACTTCCGCCTGGACGCCAACCCCGGCTTCCCCGAGGAGGACCGCACCGGCTGGGGGGCGGCCACGCGCTACTACTGGCTGGCCGCCCTGGCGGAGTCTCTGCGGGGCTGCCTCCCCGAGGGCAGGCTCGCCGCGCCCTCGGGGGAGAGGGACTGGGCCTCCGAGGTGGCCGGCGCCCTCCTGGAGTCCCAGCAGGAGGACGGCTCCTGGAGGGGTGGCTCCAACCTGATGGGGGAGCATCACCCGGAAGTGGCCACGGCCCTGGCTATGCTGGCCCTCGAGGCCTGCCTTCCTGGGCTCGAATAGGGGCCGGACTGGAGTGGGACAGGCCCACAGATGTCTCCAGTCGAGGACGGACGAGGGGCAGCAAGAGGGACGGACATGCAGGCGTCCCTTGGATGGCGGGGACGGAATCGGTTTTGCGCCGCCTGCGGGGCGCAGGGGTCTGTACCCATCCGTGGAGGCCTACCTATGATGATGGACCCTGGGAGACGGGACCGCGGGACGATGCTCGTCGTCGTCATGGGGGTGCTCACCCTCGTCTCGGTCTTCGCGGTGGCCTTCAGCGTGACCGTGAGCGTGGAGTCCAGCGCCGCCTCGGCCTTCGTGGACACGGTGCGGGCGCGGTTCCTCGCCCAGGCAGGCTTCAACCGGGCCGCGGTGGAGCTGACGAACCTGCTCATCGAACGCTCGCGAGCGGTCCAGGCCCAGCGCGTGGCGAACCCGCTCCTGGCGGGGGACGTCTCGAGCTACGACTCCATCGACGACCGCTGGGTCTATCCGGACCGGGGCCTGCGGCTGGCCGAGACCTTGCGGCCCTCCTTCCTGGCCGGGGAATTCCAGGGGACGGAGCGCAGGGTGGTCCATTCCGGGAGCCTGGGCGGGACCCTCACCGCGGGCGGGGACGTCTACGCCCTCAAGGTCATCGACTGCGCCGGCATGATCCACCTCAACATGGCCGACCGTCAGATCCTGGGCGGGATGATACGGGTCCTGTGCCGGGAGCTGGGCGACTCGGCGGGCGCCGACCCGGTGCGCACCGCCGTGATGGGGGACACCGATCGCATCGTGACCCGCCTGGCGGACCTCCGGCCCGCGGGGGGCTATCGTTCCAGGCTGGACCTCCGGGGGGCGCTGCGCTCCGAGTTCGCCAACGAGCGCCTGGCCTCCGGCGACCTCCTCAAGTCCGAGGCCTACGCCGGCCTCCTGGGCGACTACCTCACCGCCTTCGGCTGGGTGGACGGGTCGACACTGCGTCCCCCTCGTGCCCGCTTCGGGGGCTCCGGGACCGAGGTCATGGACATGCGGCTGGCGCTGGAGCCCCGCGCCCCGGTCAACGTCAACACCGCCCCCCGGGAGGTCCTGGTGGCCGTCCTGGAGGGCATCCATGCCCGGGATGGTTCCAGGTGGGACGTGTCGCTGGACCAGGCCGCCGCCGAGGGCCTGGCCCAGGCCATCGTGGACCGCCGGCTGGACCCGGGGAGCGGCACCTCGCGGCCCTTCAAGGGCTGGAAGGACTTCTACGGCTTCGTGGACACGGTCCAGATCGCCCCCGGTGGGACCGGTTCCCCCAGGCCCCTCAGCCAGGAGGAGCGGGCCCTCGTGAAGGTCCACGCCAACTCGAACGCGGACGTGGACGAGTTCTTCCACGACGGCTACTACCTCAGGGCCGACGGGTCCACCTCGCCGCTGGACGAGAACCTCCTGGTGCGGCGCTTCGTCAAGGGCGGCCTCGTGCTGGCGATGGACCGGACCGACCTGGTGAGCTACACGACCGAGTTCTGCTTCCACTCCATGGGCGTCTTCGAGCTCAGTTCCCTGGGGATGGTCCTCGACCCCCAGGGCCGTGTCGTCGCCGAGGGGGAGTACTACTCGGTGGTGCGGATCTTCGAGACCTGGAGGGACTCCTCGCAGAACGACTTCGAGTACGGCCGGATGCCCGTCAACGCCATCGTCCGGCGCGACGTGGGGGGTGCCGTCCAGGAGGTCCACTTCGGCGTGGCCAGTGTCCCGGAATACAGCAACGAGCGCGGCCGCGACGCCCCCTTCGCCCCCTTGTCCCCCCCGGCGCGCTACGACGGTCAGCTTGTCCTGAACGGTCTGGTTTCCCAGGTCGTGAAGCCCCGGGACTTCCTCCTGGGCTTCGTGCGCGGGACCCTGAAGGCCCACCCGCTCCCCGCCCGACGGACCGACCTGAACGAGCCGCTGGGGTCGGGTCGCCCCCACGCCACGCGGCCCAACCGCGCGGTGGACGCCCGGGCGGTGGAGGGGACCGGCGTCCCGGGCGTGGACACCGCGGCCCTCTTCCACGGGGAAGGGGCCTCGGACCTGATGCACGACGGGGTGGTCTTCCACGAGG
Organism: Planctomycetota bacterium; assembly: GCA_016209495.1. GTDB lineage: Bacteria > Planctomycetota > JACQVX01 > JACQVX01 > JACQVX01 > JACQVX01. Next base: position 26,765 of record JACQVX010000003.1, on the reverse strand, counting down.
GGCTCCGGGGCCTGGGATACCTGGAGTACTCCAACGGCTCCAGCGCGGACGCCAAGAGCGGCAATGTGAACGTCCGCCTGGACTCCGGGACCATCGAGCTCTGGGTCAAGCCCCTGTGGGACCTGGACTCGGCCGGGGGGGTCCTGAAGCCGGTCCAGGAGACGTATTTCTACTGGGGCCGGAGGCTCCAGCCCAAGGCCCCGGACTGGTTCTCGCAGTTCAACGACCCCACCATGGCGGCCGGCGTCTCCGCTAAGCTCTCGGCCATGGAGGAGGAGAACTCCATCGAGATCTTCCGCCGCAAGGAGCTGAACGGGCAGGACTACGTCTACGCCCGGGTCGCCTTCAAGGGCCCCAAGGTGGGGCTGGCGACGGCCCCGGTCGCCCACGACAGTGGGGACACCATCCGGGTCAAGGTCACGGGATGGAAGCCCAGGGAGTGGCACCACATCACCCTGGTCTACGGGAAGCACGACAACGCCGCGGGGAATGGGCGCATGGGCTCGGCGAGGCTCTTCGTGGATGGCCAGATGAGCGTCATCAACGTCTTCCCGACCCAGATCCGGACCTGGATCGACTGGTCCATCCCCGCGATCCGCCAGTTCATGGAACCCCTGAGCTTCGATGACAACCCGCGGGTCGCCCCGGTCAACGACACCGTCCTCGTGGGGGCTGGAAGGGCGCCCTACGAGCAGGAGGTCACCCTGGCGGCGGGCTCGACCGTGTTCGACCCGGAGTTCATGTACGTGGGGACGCCCACCGGCGGCGAGATCCGGGACCACTGCACGGCCATCCTGGACAATGTATTCGGTCACCACTACATCCGGCAGGTGACCATCTCCGCGCAGCGGTACCTCCCCCGCTCGCGCTACTTCGACCAGTCCATCTCCACCGCCGCCGGGCCCAATGACAATACGCGAGGTCTCTACCGGAGGCGGCTGCAGCCCATGGAGGGCCGGCCCTTCGTCATGGGCGGGACCGACTGGACCGAGTGGCATGACGGCTTCCTGGGGGAGGGCTTCGGGGTCGAGGTCTACACCGGGCGCGGACGGCGGCTCCTCCCCGGTGAGCACGCCGAGAAGTCGGACGCCGTCTACTACAACGTGAACGTCGCAAATGCCTCGAACCGCTGGCCCATCAATGCCACCCCCTATCTGGACGACGTGACCTTGACCTTCTTCACCGGCCCGAGGGTGCTCTACACCTCGGACGTGCTGGAGTAGGTCCGGTGTACCGCAAGGCCGTGGCCGCCGGGTCCCTGGCGGCGGCGCTGGCCTGGGCGCCGGCGCGCGCCCGCTCCCAGGAACGGCCCCCGGAACCGCCGCGGGAGCCGGAGGTCCCCCTGAGCGTGGTCTTCCTCCGGGAGACCAGGGCCGTGAGGCTGGACGTGGCCGGGGCCGCACCGTACCCGGACGGGGCCATCGTCTTCCTGGCCCTGGCCTACAAGGGCGAGAAGGACGTCATCCACTGGCACCGTGCGGAGGTTAAGGGCGGTCGCTTCCAGCTTGTCGTCGGCCCCTACGAGAAACGGCTCCTCTCTGGGACCTACGTCCTGGAGGCCCACTTCATGCTGGGCCAGCAGCCCATGTTCATCCAGGACGCGCTCCGCGGCGCCAGGGGCGTGGACGTGGAGTTCCAGGAGGTGGTGGGCTCCGTCGAGGTGGCCTTCGGGGACGAGCTGCAGACGGCCCGGGAGGACCGGGAGGTGGTCCAGCGCTTCCTGGAATACATGGGGGGCCTGGAGGCGGTGTTCCGCCAAGTGGAGGAGGCCAGGGAGGTATTCGAGGCGCCGCCGAAGGACGGAAGCCCGGCGCGCATGACCCCGGAACGGGCGGCCCGCTGGGAGCAGTCCCAGATGGACCGGTCGCGGGAGATCGCGGCCCAGGGCCATGAGTTCCAGAAATGGCTCGACCTCTTCGTCCACATGCGCCATGCGGACTGGGTCCACGAGCTGGACGGGATCTCCCTGGAACTGGCGAACCTGGACGGGGCCTACGCCCGGCGCTATGCCGTGGAGGCGGCCATCCCCGACCCGTCCACGCGGCCCGACCCGGCGGCCGACGCCAAGGGCGCGGCGAAATGGGACACGGACCAGGCCTTCGCCCGGCTGTACCTGGACTCGGCCCGGAACCAGGAGGAGAAGTCGCGTTACCTCCTGACGCGGCGCTTCGAGAACTACCGGTCGCTCTTCGAGGGCTACCTGGCGGGTCTGCAGGAGACCATCCGCGCCGCCGGGGGCGACTAGCCCCTTCTCCGCTCCTCCTACTTTCCACGAAACATAGTTGTATCCATGGAACGCCCGGTGTGGGTTTCGGAGACACCTGGCTCCATATGGCGCCAGGGCAACGCCACGTGAAGACATCCCGCGCTGATGTCAAGCGACTGTAGTTTATAGGTCTATCGAATATGTGGCCTCTTTCGTGGACACGGTCCGTGAACTGCCCTTCACTCTCGTGCACGAGGGAGCAAGGGGTCAATGGGAAGCGATAGGGAGGCAGCCATGAAGTTCCTGGGATACGGTGCTCTGCTGGTGGTGGTGGTTTTCTTCGGTGCGGGTCCGGTCCTGGCGTGCGGCGGGATGCCGACCCTGGCCCCCGAGCCGGCGCCCCCCGAGGGGTTTGACGGCGTCCCGGATCACTGGTCCGGGATGAACACGGACTACGACGTGGCGGACGACAACGCCGGTGACGGCTTCGGCGACGTCCTCGTCTGCGACGACACGACATGCGATGGGAGCTGCGACAAGTGCCAGAACTCCGAGGGCAACGATCGCCAGACCAGCGTGGGCTACGACCACGCCGGCACCGCGGCGAGCGACGCCAACGCCTCCATGTTCGACGCGGCCTACGACGCAGTGATCCTGTAGCCCGGTCGCACGCGTCCTCATGACCTCGGAAGACGCCTCCCGCACGCCAGCGGGAGGCGTCTTCTTTTTTTGTGTTGTGACGACGGAACCGCGGCGATAGAGGGACTCCCATGAAGACGAGCTTCCAGTCCGTGGCCCTCGCCACCCTCGGCGTCCTCCTGGCGCCCCGCGCGGGATACACCTGAACCAACGTGGACGGCATTCCGTTGGAATGCGCCATGACGACCTCGGCGGTCCCCGAGGGCGGGGCGTCCGCCGCCTCCCCGAAGACGCTGACGGAGACCGAGGTCACCGGCGGGCACATCAACCACAACTACCAGATCGCGCCGACCGGCGAGGGCATCGCCACGGTGGACCCGAGGCTGGAACGCCTGAAGGTGGTGCGCCCCGGGGGGCAGGAGCGGGTCTTCGCCGGGGTGCGCTGCCTGGAATACAAGTGGTCCCCGGACGGCCAGCGTATCGCCTACCTCGAGATCCCCCGCGAGGCGGGCGACCTGCCCGAGGGCGCCGACACGCCGCCGGCCGGCGTGGACCTCACGCTGGAGGGCGCGCCCTCGCCCGCGCGGACCCTGCGGGTCCTGGACCTGGCCGACGGCCGCAACGCCATCCTGGTGGAGTCCAAGGGGGCGCTACGCGGCATCGAGTGGTCGCCCCATGGCCAGCGGGTCTACTATATCGAGGAGGTCCCCAAGCCCGGCGAGTCCCCCTGGCACTATCTCATGTCGGTGGACACCGGGTCCGGAGCGACGACGGAGCTCTTCCGGGCCTTCGACAACGAGCGCATCACCTTCTTCAATCCCCCGGTCTCGGTCTTCGAGGGCGGGGGAGGGACGACGGAGGCCCCCTACCGCCTGATCTACGGGACCAACCGCGGGCTCTACTACACGACCTACGACGGGAAGGCCCACGGCGAGATGCGCAAGGGGGGGATGCTCCTCGACCGACCCACAGATACCATCGAGAACGTGGAGTGGTCGCCCTCCATGGACCGGGCGGTGATCTACTTCCGCTACCCGCCGGTCATCGGGGCCAGCATCCACGAGAGGGGACTCTTCCTCGTCAGCTTCGTCGGGGCGGCGGTGAAGGTGGAACAGTTCTACGAGCTCCAGGAGGGCGAGCACCTCCATACCATCTGGTGGTCCCCCCGGGGCGGCCGGTTCAGCGCAGCGAACCGTGGCGAGATCCTCCTTTTCACGCCGGAGGGGACACCCATCACCCGGCGCCCCTTCGAGGGCATCAAGGGCTACACCTGGAAGCGGGACGAGAGCGAGATCCTCGTGGCCCACGGGACCCGCGTGGCGCGCTGGCTCCTGGGCGGCCGGGAGGGGGAGCCGGACGAGGTCGAGGTGGCGCGGCTGGACCCGGAGCGCTACGCCTTCGTGGCGGATCCGAACTACCTCGGCGACCGCTACATCTACACGAGCTACGAAGACCTCTTCCAGCGCCGTGAGAAGGGCGACTAGGCCCGCGGCGGGCGGGGGGGCCGCGCAACGGGAAATGCCAGGACCAGCGTCATCGTCCACGGGGGCGCCGGCCGCGTCGCCTCGCCCGTGGAGGGGGCCCGTGCGGCCGGCGTCGCCGCGGCGGTGGAGGTGGCCCGCCAGGTCCTGGCGGGCGGTGGGGACGCCCTGGACGCGGCCGAGGCTGCCGCCGTGTTCCTGGAGGAGGACCCCGCCTTCAACGCGGGTACCGGGGCATGCCTGAATGCCGAGGGCGAGGTGGAGGCGGACGCCTCCGTGATGGCCTCGGACGGGCGCTCAGGGGCCGTAGCGGCCCTCCGGGGGGTGAGGAATCCCATTCGCGCCGCCCGGCGCGTCATGGAGCGCACGGACCACGTCCTCCTGGCGGGGGAAGGGGCGGCCCGCTTCGCGGCCGAGGAGGGCCTCCCGACCGCGGACCTGGTGACCGCGGAGTCCCGGCGACGCTATCGAGAGATGTGCACGGCCCTGGAATCGGGTGGCGCGGGGGAGGGGCTACGGCACCTGGCGCGAGGCAGGGACCTGGCCCGCCGGGCGGCGGCTCGGGCGAGGACCGGGGACCTGGGCGGGACCATCGGCGCGGTGGTGCGGGACGACCGGGGCCTCCTGGCGGCCGCCACCTCCACCGGCGGCATGTGGATGAAGCTCCCCGGGCGGGTGGGCGACTCGGCGGTCATCGGCGCGGGGACCTATGCCGCCCCCTGGGGCGCCGCCAGCGCCACGGGCCATGGCGAGGGGATCCTTCGGCTGGGGCTCACGCGCCGCTGTGTGGACCTGATGCGCGAGCTGGGCGCCCAGGAGGCCTGCCGGCGTGCCATGGACGAGGCCACCTCCGGCGGCGTCGAGTGCGGAATCATCGCGGTGGACGGCCGGGGCGGCACCGGCGACGCCACCAACGGGTGGATGCCCACGGCCCGCTGGACGGGGTAGGATCGAGCGGCGCTACCGCACCAGGATCCGCCCGCCGAAGGCGATGCGGCCCAGGGCCGGCGGCTCATAGAGCAGGTGGACGTGGGCGTCTTCGCGCCCCAGGGCCTCGCCGATGGCGTGGGCCAGGGCGGCCGCCTGGGCGGCCTGGCGACGTCCGGAGGGTGGGCTCGCCAGGAGCAGCCTCACGAAGACGGGACGGACCCCCGCCGGCACCGCCCCGCCGTTCTCGGCGTAATCCCGGCGCGACAGGCAGCGCAGGCGGACCCAGGCATGACCGTCCGGAGTGCCCAGGACGGTCGCCACGGCATCGGCGACGCGCCGCGCGGCGGAGGGGCGTCCCCCCCGCGGCAGGGCCCCCACGACCTCCACCTCGAGGATGGGCATGGCCTCTCCTCTACGGCGCGCGCCGGCCGCTGGCCACGTTGTAGACCACGAAGCCGGCGTAGGGCAGGGCCAGCAGGGCCCCCGCCAGGTTCAGGGCCATGGGGAAGCCCTCCACCTGGTCCAGGGGCGGCGCCAGACCCGCGTGGTACTGGGCGAAGGTCCCCACGTGGGCGTACTGGTCCGCCGTGGCGCCGTAGATGGCCAGGGTGAGCCCCAGGGCCCCGACGGTCATGACGGCCGCCGCAACCTTGTGCCCGTGCTGGATCAGGCACTGGGCCCCCAGGTAGCCGCCGTAGATGCCCGCCACGTAGCTGAAGAGGGCCGCGGGGCCGACGTACCCCGGGACCCGCGCGGAGTCCATGAGGTAGGCCAGGCTCCAGTCGGTGTAGCGGTAGTAGAACCAGCCCGTGACCGGGACCCAGACGAGGAGGGAATAGACCAGCGCCTGCCAGAACGGGGCGGGGGTAGGGACTTCCCTGTCCACGCCTTCGAGCTGCCGCCAGGCGGAGAGGGCCAGGAGGTGGCCCAGGAAGAAACACGTGGCTCCATCCAGAGGGACGGTGAGAACACCTCTCTGCCGGCGGCCGGCCAGGGAAACGGGCGTAGCCTAGACCCCCGTCGCGCCGGGTGTCAAGGTCTCTGGCCTACCTGGAGGCCGAACGCGGCGGCGATGGGGACGCGCTCGTCCACTGTCGCAAGCCCATCGAGAGGGATGACCCGGGGGGCTGGCTCGCGCGGCTGGAGCCGCGGGGACGGCTCGTCGTGGCCACCCGGGCCCTTCCCTGCCACTGCATGGCCCCGCGTGGGGACACCCTGGACAGGAAGGCGAGACTCCTCGCGATCGAGGGCGTCGTTCTTCGTAGGGCCCATGGTCCAGGGCCCGCGACCTACTCCCCGAGGACCAGGGTCTCCGACCCCGCGCCCACGGCATGGTGCTCGGTCGTGAGGCTACGACCCCCGGCCCGCAGGACCGTGAGCCTGTAGCGGCCCCGGGGTAGCCAGAGTTCGGGCTCGTCGTCCAGGGCCAAGGCCACCGGGCTGCCGGCCGCGTCCTCGGCCATGGCGAGCAGCAACTCGTCCTTGCCCGCGTCCGCCACGCGCAACCGGAGCCGTCCGGCCGCCTCTACCTCCACCAGGGCCGGTGCGGCCCGGGGACCTGCCACCCCGTACGCCGGGCGGGAGGCCCCGAGGCCCTCCCCAGAGGCGAAGACCCGATAGCGGCCCGGCCCGGGGACAGGAAGGGAGAACTCGCCGTCCTCCGCCGCTCCCTGGTCCACCCACAGCGCCAGGATGATCCTGAGCAGGCCCTCCGGCCCTCCCGCCCCGGCCCCGGCCAGGGTGTCGGCGGGGACGGCGTGGAGGCGCAGCCGGACCCCGGCATCGGGGATTCCGCCGGGCTTGACCACGCGCCCGAGCAGGTGCTCGCGCAGGAGGATCAGCCGCTCCGGATCGGCACTGCCATCGGCAGAGATGGCCACTACACCATGGGCATCGGGGATCCCCACGAGATACCGTCCCGGGTCGAGGCCCGAGAGGCCGACACCGCCCTCTTCATCCGCCACCACGAGGCGCAGTCCCGGATCGCTGGAGATCTTGCTCTCCAGGGGATCCCGCAGGGTGTCCATGGCAAGGAGGCCGATGAGAGACTCGTTCCAGCTTCCCAGAGCGGCGTCCTCGAAGCGCACCCGCACCTGAGGGGCCCCGCCGATCACTACCTCGCGTTCCTCTCCCGCCACCAGCTCCACGGTGCGCACCTCGCTGCGCCCCGGGCCCTCCTCGGGCACCTCTACGCCCAGGAAGACCGGCCCCGAAGGCAGCTCCCCGAGGAGGAAGCGCCCCATGGGATCCGTGACGGTCTCGGCCAACCCCAGACCCAGGAGGCCCGTGGCGACCGTCACCTTCGCCCCCGGGAGGGGCGCCCCCGTATCCATGAGGACCCGGCCGCGCAAACGGGCCGCGGCCTCGAGGCGAACATCGCCCAGGTCCATCGTCTGGCCCTCCACCACGGCCGCCTCCACCTGCCTCGGGGCGTGGCCCGCCGCCTCCAGGAGGAACGGGTGCACGCCGGCGTGCAGACCGCCGATGGCGAAACGGCCATCCGCGGCGACCCTGTGCCGCTGACCCCGATGCATCGACAGGAAGCCGCCCTGCAGCCGTGCCACCTGGCCCTCCAGGGGCGGATAGCCATCCTGGCCCAGGATGCGCCCGATGACGGCGCCGGAGGCCGGGGCGCGGTCGTCACGGTCGTCGTGGGGCCGGGACTCGTCCTCTACCATGGACTCGGGGGCCGATGGGCCGGGGAGCGCCTCCGCCGCACCGGGGCCATCGCCCGGGGAAGGTTCCGGGGCGACTCGGGTCCGCGGGAGGTCCAGGCTCCCGGCGGGCGCATCCGATGTGGTCACGGGGCCCCGCACGGCCCCAGGAGAGGCGGGCGCGGTCATCGGAGACCGCCCTCCCCCGTGGGGGAGGCGACGGATCGGTGCCGCACCCGCCGGTTCGCTCGGCCCCCCCCCGTGCGGGCCCGACAGCCATCCAAGCGCAAGGATGACGACCCCCACGATGACGACCCCCACAAAGCGCGCGCGTCGCATGTCTCCCCCCCTCGCGTGGTCGCGCCGGGGTCGCTTGCGAGCAACCGCGGGACCAGGCCCTGGCCACGGCCATCTCGCGCGTTCACGCCCTGGGGCAGGCGCGGGAGCCTTGGGGGTGCAAGGGGCCCCGGACACCCCGCCAGGAGAAAGCTGCGCCCGGCGTGGTGTCTCCGCCCCACGTCATCCTCCGCGACGGTGGTGACTTCATCTCACCGCTCCGAGCGCGCCGCCGCCGTAGGCCCCGCGAAGCGCTCCACCACCTCCAGGAAGGCCCCCAGCCCCCAGCGGAAGCCCTCCACCGGGATGCGCTCGTCGATGCCGTGGTAGAGGCTCGCGAAGGCCACGTCTCGCGGGAGGCGCACGGGGGCGAAGCCGTAGGTGGTCACCCCCAGCCGGTCGAGCCAGAAGGAGTCGGTGAAGCCCACGACCATGTAGGGCACTACCCGGGCCCCCGGGTCCCGCTCCTCCACCACTGTCCGGATGGTCCGGAAGAGGGGGGTGTCGGGGGAGTAGACCGTGGGGGGGCCCTGGCGCTCGACGGTGACGTCGAAGCCGGGTCCCACGACGCGGCGGACCTCCTCGGCCAGGGCCTCGGCGCTGGAGCCGGGCAGGAAGCGGCCGTCCAGGACGGCCCAGGCCTCGCCCGGAATCACGTTGGACTTGAAGCCCGCCTGGAAGATGGTGGGCGAGACCGTGTCATGGAGCGCCGCGGCCAGGAGGCGGGCCCGCTCGCGGTCCGGTGCGACCCGCGGGAGCAGCCAGTCCCCGAGCCCGGGGAGGCGGACCGCGCCCAGGACGGCCGACCGGGGGAAGGGGAGCGAGCGGGCCATCTCCCGGAGGAAGGCGTCCACCTCGGGGACGTGGCGCCGCGTGAGCGTGGCGCGGCCCAGGCGGGCCACGGCCTCGGCCAGCCGCACCAGGGCGTTGTCCTCCCGTGGCACGGCGCCGTGGCCCGGGGACCCGGTGGCGCCCAGGCGCAGCCAGGCGAAGCCCTTCTGGGCCACCTGCACCGGGTAGAGCCGTTCCCCCTCGACCCAGAAGGTGAAGCCCCCCACCTCGTTCAGGGCGAACTCGGCCCGCACGCGGTCCGGGTGCTCCCGCACCAGGTATCCCATGCCGTGCTCGCCCCCGTCCTCCTCGTCCGCCACGGCGGCGAAGAGGAGGTCCCTGCGCGGCCGCCATCTCTCCCGGGCCGCCAGGAGCATGGCCGAGAGGCCGTAGGCCGTCATGGACTTCATGTCCAGGGCGCCGCGCCCCCACACGGCGCCGTCCGCCACGTCTCCGGAGAAGGGCGGGCGAGTCCAGCGCGCCGGGTCGGCCGGGACCACGTCGATGTGGCTGGTGAGGAGCAGCGGTCCGCCCTCGCCGCCCCCGGGGATGCGCGCGACGCAACTGCCACGGCCCGGGGCCGACTCCAGGACCCGGGCCTCCACCCCCGCCTCCCGGAGGACCCCGGCCAGGTACTCGGCCGCCGGGGTCTCGTTGCCCGGCGGGTTCGTGGTGTCGAAGCGGAGGAGGCGCACCAGGTGCCCCAGGGCCTCCTCCTCGACGCGTCCCAGGTCTCGCTCCACCGGCGGCGCATTCTATGTCGCCGCCTTCGTTCCTTGCGACAGGCATCCGTGGCCACTAGGATGGCCCCACGATGGCCACCCTCAAGGATCTGGTACTCGCACGCACCGTCGAGGGGCAGCTCTACGAGCGGGTCCCCGGGGACAAGGTCCGCTGCTTCGCCTGCGGTCACCGCTGCCTGATCCTCGATGGTCTGGACGGCATCTGCCGCGTGCGGTTCAACCGGGGCGGGACCCTCCGGGTGCCCCACGGCTACGCCGCGGGGGTACAGGTGGACCCCATCGAAAAGAAGCCCTTCTTCCACGCCTTCCCGGGGCAGGACGCCCTCTCCTTCGGGATGCTGGGCTGCGACTTCCACTGCGCCTACTGCCAGAACTGGGTGACGAGCCAGGCCCTGCGCGACCCGGAGGCGGTGGCACCGCCGCGGGAGGTGACGCCGCGCGCCCTGGTGGACCTGGCCCTGGAACACGGGGCCCCGGTGGTGGTGAGCACCTACAACGAACCCCTCATCACCGCCGAATGGGCCGTGGCCGTGTTCCGGGAGGCCCGCGCCGCGGGGCTCTGCACGGGTTTCGTCTCCAACGGCAACGCCACGCCCGAGGCCCTGGACTACCTGCGCCCCCACGTGGACCTCTACAAGGTGGACCTCAAGGGCTTCGACGACCGCCGCTACAGGAAGCTGGGGGGAACCCTCGCCAACGTCCTCGCCTCCATCGAGGGGCTGGTGGGGCGCGGCTTCTGGGTGGAGGTGGTGACCCTGGTGGTGCCGGGCTTCAACGACGGCGAGGAGGAGCTCGCGGGCATCGCCCGCTTCCTGGCCGGGGTCTCGCGGGACGTCCCATGGCATGTGACGGCGTTCCACCCGGACTATCGCATGGACGACCGCCCCTGGACCGGGACCGACGCCCTGCTGAAGGCCTGGGAGCTGGGGCGGGAGGCGGGTCTGCATTTCGTCTACGCCGGCAACCGGCCGGGTCAGGTGGGTTCGACGGAGGACACCCGCTGCCCGGGTTGCGGCTCGCTCCTCATCGAGCGGGTGGGCTATCGGGTGCGCCGGGTGCGGCTCGCCTCCGGGGCCTGCCCGGATTGCGGCCGCGCCATCCCCGGGGTGTGGAAGGGGAACCCGCCCGCGGCGGATACGGGCTGGCGGGGTCCGCGGGCGGTGGAACTGGGCACGCCGAGGTCCGGGGGCGGGGGTCGTCCGGGCCCGGGCGATTGACGGACGAGGAGACGGCGCTACGGCGGCGCCTGGGCATCCCCGAGGACGCGGCGCGCGCCTGCGTCCTCGCCGTCACGGCCCACTGGGACGTCCACTGGCTGGATACCTTCGAGGGCTACTACCGCCGCCGGGTGGGGCCCACCATCGAGCGCGCGCTGGACTGGCTGGACGCGGACCCGCGGGCGGTCTACTCGGTGGGCGAGGTCTCGTTCCTGGCGCGGCACTGGGAGCAACGTCCCGCGGACCGAGCGCGCCTCCAGGCCCACGCGCGAACGGGCCGGCTGCGCATGGTGGGGGGCGGCTGGACCAGCCCGGACACGGTGCTGGTGGACGGCGAGGGCCTGCTCCGGGACTGGGAGCGGGGGCTCTCGTGGTGCGACAGGCGCCTGGGGGTGCGGCCCCGGGCCGCCTGGCAGCCCGACTCCTTCGGCCACGCGGCCACGCTCCCTGCCCTGCTCTCCTACCTGGGCTACGAGGCGGTGGGCCTGGCGCGCCTGGACGCGGCCACCGCCGGGCGGTTGCGCGCCGAGCGAAGCGCCGACTTCGTGTGGGAGGCCCCGGACGGGTCGCGGGTCCTGGCCCACTGGATGGCCCGGCACTACGACGCCGGTGACGCGGTGGGCCGCCGGGCCTCCCGGGCCGCCGGGGCCGTCCTGGCCCTGGGGCTCTCGTCGGTGGATCGGTGGCTGGCCCGGGTCGGCCCCGGGCGGGCCCTGGGGCGCCTCGCGGCGGTGCTCGGCCGGCTCGAGCCCCTGGGGCGCACCCCCTACCTCTTCCTCCCCTTCGGCGGAGACTTCGCCCCCGTCGAGCGGCGGGTCCCGGACTGGGCCGAGCACCACAACCGCGAGCGCTACCCGGCCCAGGGGACCTGGTGCGCCGTGGGGAGCTTCGAGGAATACGCGAGGCTCGTGGCCTTCCACGCCGACCGGCTGCCGGTCTTCCGGGCGGACCCCAATCCGTACTGGACGGGCTTCTACGCCACGCGGCCCGAGGTGAAGCGGTGCCATGCCCTGGCGTCGGCCCAGGTGGCGGTCTCCGAGCGTCTCGCCACCTACGACGCGGGCCCGGCGGTCGAGCCCGACACCCTGGAGCCCGTGCGCGAGGCCCTCTGCCTCCTCAACCACCACGACGGGATCACCGGGACCTGCCCGGACCGGGTCCACCGCCTGGAGCAGCGCCAGCCCCTGCGGCGCGCGGTGGAGCGCTCCCGGGAGGAGCTGCGGGTGAGGGCGAGGCATGCCGCGGGGCGGGCCGACCGCCGCGGGCCCGGCGGCCTCGCGGTGTGGGTCTTCAACCCCTGCGGCTTCGCGCGGGACGAGACGGTGACGGTGCGGGTGCACCTCCCCTCGCCGTCCGGGCGGGACCTGGGGGTCGTGGACGCGGCCGGCCGCCCCGTGCCCTCCCAGTACGTGGCCCTGGCGCGCCACGCCGGGGGGGAGTTGCGGTTCGCGAGGCTCCGCTTCCTGGCCGCCGGGCTCCCCCCCCTGGGCCACCGGGTGTGGTGGCTGGCCCCCGAGGGCCTGGAGGCCGGCGGACCGCGACCGGGGTCCGAGGGGGCCCTGGACCCCTGGCGGATCCGGTTCGCCCCGGACGGGGGCGTGGAGGTCGCGGACGCCCGGACGCGCGTGCCCCTCTGCTCGGGGAACCACCTGGCGGCCTACCTGGACCTGGGGGGACTCTGGCGGCTGGGCTGCGAGGGCCTTCCGTCCACGTGGCGCCTCCTCCGGGGGACCGAGGGAGGCCGCGCGCGGGTGGAGTGCGACGAGTCCGGCCCGGTCTGCCTGCGCTGGCGAGTGCGCGGGCCTCGGGGGCTCGAGCGGCGGGTGCGCCTGTCGGCAGGCGGCGCCCGTGTGGAGTTCGAGACCGTCGTGGCTGCCGCGCACCGCACCACGGTGGTCGCGGCCTTCCGGACGGCCGGCGCCGCCGGGTTCCACCGGCGCGGGGTGCCCTTCGCCGAGGTGTCACGGGACGGTGACGGGGGCTATCGCCCCACCTACTGGCCTGCCCTGGGCTGGTTCGCCGCTGGCGGGGTTGCCTTCCTCCGGCCAGACGCGGCGGCCTGGCGGGGCGAGGCGGATGGGCGGGTGGAGGGGCTCCTGGCCCGGAACGCCTTCTGGGAGGTGGCCGGGAGCTACGGCCCCTGGGGGACCGACGCCGCCCCGCACCGTTTCCGGTACGCCGTGACCCGCGCCGGGGCCACCGAGGCCATGGCCGCGGCGGCGGAGGCCTACACCCTCCCGCCCGTGGCGGTGGTGGTGCCGGCCGTGGCCGGGGGGGACCTGCCCCCGGTGCACTCCTGGCTCCACGTGGACGACCCACGGTTGCGCCTGGCCGCCCTGCGGCGCGAGGGACGCGGGTGGAGGCTTCGTCTCTGGAGGGTGGGCGATCGGCCCGTGGGGGCCAGCGTCTCCAGCACCCTGGGGGGCCGATCCGAGGTGCTCCCCGTGGAGGCAGCGAGGTGCGTGGTGGAATGCGCGGTGGGCGGGCCTGGATGCAAAGGGGGGGGCTAGCGCCCCCCCCTTCCACATCCGGTGATCGGACTCAGCTACTGCGAGATCTTGGCGAGGTCGTTCACCGTCCGCGCCCAGTTCGCATACTTCCACTCGCCGAGGTCGCGGACCGTCTTGATCCCGACCTGAGCCAGCGCCTTGTCAGCCTCGGGAGTCAGGCCCTGCAGGGCGGACGGCGGAGCCGCGAGGATGTCGTTCAGCGACTTGGTCTCGAACTTCTTGTCGACGGCCTTGTTGATATTGAATCCCATGATGGTCGAACCCCTCCTTGATACCCACGCGCCTTCGCGTAGGGGCGGGAAAGATAGTCGGCCCGCGGACCGTTGTCAACCGCGAGGCTACCGCCTTTCTCGCCGCACGCCCTCATAGAGCCGCAGGACAAAGGGGAGCTTCCGCTCCAGGCCCGGCGCCAGTTCCACGGTGAACCGCACCGTGTCCACGTCCCAGCGCTCGTAGCCCGCCCCCTCGGCCTCGGAGCTCAGGTCCCAGTAGGCGTGCGGGAGGTTCAGGGTCACCTCCACCCGGGCCGCCAGCTCTTGCAGGTTCCGTAGCCTGAGCACCACCTGCTGCACGTCGTCGTAGCCGTTCAGGTCCCCGTGGCCGTCGAAGGAGTGATTCTCGGTCTTCAGGTCCATAAGGGTGGCCGTCACGAGGACCGCCTGGTCCACGCCCAGGTCCAGCTCCACCTTCTGGTCCACCGGGATGTAGCGCGTGGGGGCGCGGCCCACGAAGCCCAGGTGGGCCTCGTCGTCCGCCCGACGATAGACCATGACCTGGCCGTCCGGCAGGGGGGTCTCGCCCAGGTGGTGCTCCTTGTCGTTGGCGAACAGGAGGAAGCGGTGCACCCCTTCCCCGAAACGCTCCCGCTCGTGGCGGTAGAGGTTGACCACCGGGATGTCCTCGGCGTGCAGGGAGGGGAGCCGCTTGGACCAGCCGTCGGGGATGGTCTCCGTCCCCTCGATGGTGTAGAGGAAGTACTCCGAGAGGCCCTCCTTGACGATGGCCTTGGCCTCGCCGGACTCGGAGGCCCGCCGGTAGGCCCGCTCCGCCCGGTCGAGGGCCCGGCCGAATTCCACACCGGCGGTGGAGCCGGGGGGTTCCGGGGTGGGCAGCGGGGTCCCGTAGGGATGGGGCCGGGCCGCCAGTTCGGCGATCTCGTCCACGGTGTGGATGCGCCCCACCACCACGCGCACCTCCGCGTCCGGGTAGTCCTCCCCGCTCCGGTTGGTCACCCGGAGGTAGGAGGCCAGGTCCATAGAGGTCTGGTCCGGGGCCAGGGTCGCCTCGTAGGTGGCCTCCCAGCTCAGTCCCGAGGTGAAGTAGGAGATCTCCACCGGGACCTCGCCCGCGACCGTGGAGCGGATGGTCCAGACGGAGGTCTGGGTGGTCCGGGGGGGGAAGGCGACGTCCACCAGCTCCACCGCCCCGGGGTGCTCCGGGGAAACCAGGTTCAGGCTGGTGGGGTCCACGGCGGTCCGGGCCCAACCGAACTCGAGGCGGTTCATCCCCTCCTGGAGCGTGAGGCTGCGCACCTCGCGCACCAGGGTGATGTCGGCGGAGTTGTAGATGGTGAGCTGGATCCGTCCCCTGGGGGGGAGTGTGGTGAGGTCCACCTTGGCCCACGAAGGCGAGCCCGCGGCCAGGAGGAGGACGGCGATTTCGAGGGCGCGACGAGGCATGGCGTTCTCCTCTCGTCCTACCGGACGTTCTTCCGGTGGTAGCGGAAGGCGATGGTCTGGGTTTCCCTGGGCGCCAGGGCAAGGGTGTAGACCAGGGTGCGGTGGTCCTCGCGCCGGAACTCGTGGGAGGAGGACTCCATCTCCCATTGCCCCTCGACGTGCTCGACGACCTCCACCACGGCGGGGCCGTCCTTGAAGTTCTCCACCTTGACCGTCATGGCCTCGTCCGTGTCGTAGAGAACCACGCCGCCGGCGCGGTTCCGGCGGAGGTTGATCCGCTCCTCCCGCTCCCTCTTCTGGGTCACCACCACGTCGCGGCTCTCCCCCATGCCCAGGCGCAACTCCTCCCCCACGGGGGTGAGTCCCGCGTGATCCTCGCCCAGGAAGAGAGTCGAGCCGTGGCCGTCCTGCTGGTGGACACGGACCTTCCCGTTCCACAGGAGCTGCTTCCCCAGCCCCCCCTCCGTGGTGTTGGTCAGGCGGTACTGGAAGGGGACGCCCACGTTGCTCTCCTCCCTGTCCGGCTCCCAGGGGAGCGCGGCCGCGTCCCAGACCAGGACCTTCACGACCGGCAAGGCGGCGTGGGTGGCGAAGAGGGCCTTGCGGGTCTCCTCGTGGCGGGACTCCCTCTCGAAGGCCTCTCCCTGGCCCAGGATCAGCCGGGCGTCCTGGAAGTCCTCGCCGGAGAAGTTCCGGAGGACCATGTAGGCGTCCAGGTCCAGCCTCGCCTCGTCCTTCGTCAGGGTCCCGCGGTACTCCACCAGGCGGTCGATGCCCGCCAGGAGGTAGGCGATGCGGACGCGGACCGAGGCGCCCCGCGCGGCGAAGATCTCCCAGATGAGGGCCTGCTCGGCGGGCGGATAGCGGACCGAGATGAGGTTCACCTCCTCCCGGTGGTCCAGGACCGTGAGCCGGATGGAGTCGGGGTCGAGGTGGACCCCGTTCCAGGAGAAGTCCACCTGGTTCGTCCCGCGCTGCAGGGCCAGGGTGCGCTCCTCCTCCACCAGGGTCGAGCCGGGGTTGTCCAGGTGGACCCAGGTCGCCTCCCTTCCCGGGAGGGTGACCAGCTTGGTCCGCGCCTCCAGCAAGACGGGGAGTGCCAGGGCCGCGGCCAGGGCCGCTGTCCATCTCTTGCGCATCGGGGTCTCCTCCTCGGGTCGACCGGCGGGCCGTCCGCGCCGGATAGGACGCCCGGAGACCCAGCGGGTTCCTGGGCACCTCGCGGGTGACCTATCCCCCCGCGGACGCGCGAGAAACCGCGGCGCCCCGGCTGGGTCACCGGAGGGGGGAGGAGGGCGCTGGCATGGGGGCTAGCCGGGCTGGACGCGAGGTGGGGGCTCTGGCCTTCCTGGCGATCCTGGGGGCCGCGGGGCCCGGCGGAGCGGCCCCGGAGCGGGGTCTGGACGCCCTCGAGGCGGCCGAGCGGAGGGTCCTCGTGGCGGCGGCCCTCCGCTGGGCGGCGCCCGACGAGGCGGCCTCGCGGCTCCTCTTCGAGGCGGCCCTGCGCGGTTCGACCTTGCGCGAGGGCCTCTCCGCGGATCGCGCGCGGATCCTCGGGGAGGAGGCGGTGGCCTTCGAGGCGTTCCGGCGGGAGGGCCTGCGGGACCTGGGCTATTCGCGGGACTGCGAGCGCAGGGCCGCGCGGGCGAACGAGGCGGAGAAGGACCGCTGGCGGCGCTTCACGGAAGAGGCCAATCGCCTGGCCGCGGCCCTGCCGTCCCTCCCGGGACTGGCCGACGACTTCCCCACCGGCGTCCGGGGGGAGGGGGACGTTCGACGCGCCCTCCTGTCCCGTTTCGCCCCGGGTCGCGGGGCAGGCCGCGTGGGGCCCCCTCGCCCCGAGGGGGCCGAGGGGGCGGATCCGCCCGACGAGCGGAGGGCCCTGCTCCGGGAACTGGGCACCATCCACGCCCAGACCCACGGGAGCCTGGAGCCCATGGCGATGCTCCTCGTCGCGGAGGCGACGACAGAGGACCTGGGGCGGGCCGACCTGGAGGGCATGGAGCCGGCAGCGGACTGCAAGGCGGGGGGATGCGCACTGAGGGACTAGCGACCGAGGGCATTTCCAGGCGGGACCGGTTCGACTACACGGCTCGCCTCTGGGCCGCCGCCGGCCTCGCGGGGCTCGCCCCCGTCTGGGTCGTCCTGGAGGCCTTCGCCGCCGGGGGGGGCGGCTCTACACCCGGGCCCACGCCAATCCCTGCGTGGTCTCGCTGGACCCGGTGGAGAAGCTGCCCCTGGCCCACTTCCTCCCGGGGGAGCCTACCCTGGCCCTGGGCACTGGCGGCTGCAACCTCCGATGCCAGTACTGCCAGAACTGGCGCCAGACCCAGGCCAGACCCGAGGAGGTGGCGAGCTGCGAACTGGCGCCGGCGAAGGCCCTGGAGACGGCCGGGGGTCGCGGGGTCCGCAACCTGGCCTTCGCCTACACGGAGCCTGTCGCCTCGTGCGAGTACAGCTACGACCTGGCCTCCCTGGCCAGGGAGCGAGGTGTGCGCACCGTCGTGGCCACGGCCCTCTCCATCGAGGAGCAGCCCCTGCGCGAGCTGGCCCGGGTCGTGGACGCCTTCGCAGTGGGCCTCAAGGGCTTCGACGAGCGCTTCTACGAGGTGGTCCTGGGCTCCTCTCTGACCCCGGTCCTGCGCGCCCTGGAGGTCCTGAAGGAGTCGGGGACCTGGTTCGAGCTCGAGACCCTCGTGGTCCCGACGTTCAGCGACGACCCGGACCTCATGAGGCGCCAGTGCCGCTGGGTGAAGGAGAACCTAGGCCGGGACGTCCCGGTCCACTTCGGGCGCTTCGTGCCCGAGTACCGGATGACCGACCTCCCTCGCACCCCGGTGAGCACCCTGGAGAGGTGCGTGGAGCTGGCCCGGGAGGAGGGGCTGCGCCACGCATACATCTTCAACGTGGCCCCCCACGAGGCACAGCACACGCGTTGCCCGCGCTGCGAGAAGGTCCTCATCGAGCGCGTGGGGATGCGCGTGACGGCCCAGCGCATGGACGCGGGCCGCTGCACGGGCTGTCGCGAGCCCATCCCCGGCGTCTGGGCCTAGGCGACCGGGACGGCCGGTGCCCACGGCACCCGCCCATGTCCTGCTCGCCCTGGCCGCGGGACGCGCGGCCCTGGGCCGCGGCTGGACGGGTGCCTGCGTGGCCGCGGCGGTGGCCGTCCTCCCGGACGCCGACGTCCTCCTGGACCGCCCGGTCCCCTTCGTAGGCTACTGGGAATGGTTCCGGGACGCCCGCACACCGGGGGCCTTGGGGGTCGAGCTGGGGCTCCTGGGCCCGCCCTTCGTCGCCCTGCTGGCCTGGGGCCTGGTCGGCCGGAGGGCCGTCCGGGTCGCCACCGCGACCGTCGCTGCGGTGCCCACCCTCGCGGCCTGGTGGGCCTACTTCTCGTGAGCATGGGGTAGGATGGGACCCGGGGCGGATAGCTCAGCCGGCCAGAGCGCCTGCCTTACAAGCAGGAGGTCCCGGGTTCGAGTCCCGGTCTGCCCACCAGTGTTTGTGCTGGTTTTATGGCCATTACCATCCCGCAAGGTCGCCTACTGTAGCAGAATTGAAGCAACCTTGCGCCGACGGCATCGGTCCGTCAGGACGGCGCCATCACCATAGGACCCCTTCCGCAGCGGCGCCTCTTCCTTGCCCGCCGGGACCGGTCCGGCCGTCACCTCCGCCGCCGGCAGGCTGCGGAGGTGACGGCCAGAGGAACCCCTCGTGCGGCTTCTCCTTGGATGCCGTTTCGCGCGGTGACGCGCTGGTGACGGACGAACTTCTCCTCGAAACCGGGGTCTCGGGGCTGCGCCGATCGGGCCTGCCGCTGGCAGGCCCTCCCGCTCGGCGCCTACGTCGCCGAGCGGAGGCGCAGCTTCTCGCGGACGCCCTCTCGACGTACGCAGGAGTTCCCCCGGTCTCCTGCACCACGGCGGTGGGTGGCACCGCCGTCTCTTCGTCGAAGGCCCCGCCGTCGGGTCGCCACCGCCCGACGACGACGCCAAGGGCGGTCAGCCCGAGGCGCCCTGCAACCATGGCCCGCGTGGCCGGACGACGCGCGGGGACGGGGAGTGACGCCCCCAGGCAGCGTCCCGTAGGGAACCTGGCGAGAAGGTTCCCGGTGTGGCGGTACCGAAAGCAGTTCCGCCCGGGCCCCTCCAGCCCGGTCCTCCCTGGCCAGGGGAGGGCGAATGGAGGTCGGGTAGGAGGGCCCACGGCCGTCCTCCCGGCGGCGCTCGAAGCGCCTACGGGGCTGTCCCGCCCCGGGCCCATGGCCCTCCCCCCCGGGGGAGGGACGCAGGCGACGAACCTGCGGGGCGTACACGCTAACCAAAGACTCTCGGGACACGGCAGCCCACGCGCCCCTCGCACCCGTGAACGAGGACGGAGTACCGTCCACCCATGCGCCGCCTCATGGTCGCCCTCTGCGCCGCGCTCGTGGCCTCCCTTCGGACCCGCACCGCCCTCCAGGTGGAGATCCTCGCCCTGCGCCACCAGCTCGCAGTCCTTCAGCATGGGGGCCGCAGCGCCCACCTTCGGCCCGCCGACCGGGTGCTCTGGGTGCTGCCCTCGCGTTGGTGGAAGGGCTGGCGGCAGGCCCTCGTCATCGTCCAGCCGGCCACAGTGGTTCGCTGGCACCGAGAGGGCTTCCGCCTCTTCTGGAGGTGGAAGAGCCGGCGCCGAAGTCCCGGCCGCCCGGCCGTCCCCCGGGAGGTCCGCGACCTCGTCCGCAGGATGTCCCTCGCCAACCCCCGCTGGGGCGCACCGCGCATCCACGGCGAACTGGGGAAGCTCGGCATCGACGTCGCCGAGTCCACCGTGGCCAGGTACATGGTCCATCCGCGCAAACCCCCGTCCCAGACCTGGCGCGCGTTTCTGGAGAACCACGTCCAGGACCTCGTGGCGATGGACTTCTTCACCGTCCCCACGGCCACCTTCCGCGTCCTCTTCGTCCTCGTGATCCTCGCCCACGACCGCCGTCGCGTGATCCACGTGAACGTCACCGAGCACCCCAAGGCCGAGTGGACCGCCCAGCAGGTCGTCAACGCCTTCCCCTGGGACACCGCCCCCCGCTACCTGCTCCGGGACCGGGATTGCATCTACGGGGACCCCTTCCGGCGCCGGATCAAGAACATGGGCATCGAGGAGGTCATCACCGCCGCGCGCTCGCCGTGGCAAAACCCCTATGTCGAACGCCTGGGCGGGTCGCTGCGGCGCGAGTGCCTCGATCATGTCATCGTCCTCGGGGAACGTCACCTCATGCGGATCCTGAAGTCCTACTTCTCGTACTACCACCGTTGGCGAACCCATCTGTCGCTGGAGGGCGATACCCCCGTTGGCCGCCCCGTCCAGCCTCCCGAGCTTGGACCTGTCGTCGAGGTTCCCGAAGTAGGCGGACTCCACCATCACTACGTTCGCCGCGTCGCCTGAGGGCGGTGTCTCCACGCCCGCCCCACCGGCCTCACCGGGACTCCGCCTCCGCACGTCCCATCCATCGTCGCACCGCGTCATCAACCCCTCACGAGCGCAGACCGTGCCCTGTTCACCCGCCGATCACCGGCCGCAGCGCCCGCCATCACCGACTCCCCTTCACCGCAGGTCTTCCTCTGGATGTCGAGGATCCCGGCGGACGGGGTTTCCGGTAGGGACAGGTCCCTGGTTCGAGTCCCGGTCCGCCCACCAGTGTTCTGGGGCCGCCCGCCGGGCGGCCTAGCCGTGGGTGGGTCAGGTCGCCCCGGAACTCGTCGCGGTGGGCGTGCCCGGCGGGGACTCGGGGGCCGGCTGGGGATGGGGGGCCTCCCCGGATGCACCGGCTTCCACCTGCTCGCCCATGGATGCGCACTCGGCGGTGTAGGCCTGAAGGATGGCCGCCTGGAGGTGGACCCGGCACTCGCTCGAGATGGGGTGGACCAGGTCCACGTAGAGCCGCGGACGGCCGCTCCGATCCAGCGTGGGACGGCGCTGGGGGAGGCGGGTCCCGCAGTCGTTGCAGTAGCGGGCGCTGATGGAGTTCTTGGCCGCGCACTGCGGGCAGCGATCGCTCACGCGCCGGCTGGGCATGGCTATGAAGGTGCCCTTGTCGTTCGCTACCACCTTCAGGTCGCGGATCACGAAGGCCTCGTCGATGGTCACGCTGCACACCGCCTTGAGGCTCCCCTCCGGGGGCGACAGCACGCGGACCCTGATGCTGGTGATGTTGAGCGGACCGGTCACCCCTGGCCTCCCCTACCCCGCGATGCCGCGGCGAGGATAGCACGGCCCTCGCGTAGCCATCCATCGAGAACCCGGCCGTATTGACTTGGACCGCCCAGGTTCTAGAATCCTGGCGGTTCCGGCGCGGGGCCGTAGCTCAATTGGTTAGAGTACCAGACTGTCGATCTGGATGTTGCGGGTTCGAGTCCCGTCGGCCTCGCCAGGTGGGTAGGAGGCCCGTGGCCACAGCGCCGCGGGCCTCCTTTGCATCGTGGGGGACCGGAGTCCGAGTCCCTCGCATGGCTGCCCACTAGGGTCCCGATGCAAGAGGGTGCACAAGCTGCGTCATCGGCCGCGGAAGCCGGAACGTCCGGGGGATCGCGGCGCTGGCAGCCGGCGACGCGCCCGCCCGCCTCGTCGGGATGGACGGCCAGGGCGAAGGCGTTGGAGCCGACCTGGCGGGCGGCAGTGCCCAGGGCATCGGGATGCTGCCTGGGGTGGCGTCCCTGGACCCGACGCCCGCAGCCGGTCCGCGCCGGGGATTGACAGGCCCGGGGCCCCCCCTATAATCCGTCCGCGACGCATCCCGCTGGGGGATCGTCTAATGGTAGGACCCCAGACTCTGGATCTGGTCGTCCAGGTTCGAATCCTGGTCCCCCAGCCAGAGCCCCCGGGGGGTGTAGCAGGGCCGTGCCCCCATCGTCTAGCCCGGCCTAGGATACATGGTTCTCAGCCATGGGACAGCGGTTCGAATCCGCTTGGGGGTACCAGTAGCCTGCCACGGGCGCCGCACCCTCGGCGCCGAGGACCGAGCCATCGCCACCGTCATCCTCAAGCGCGGTCGCTCTCGCCCGGTGGTCTTCCGCCACCCCTGGGTCTACTCGGGAGGCGTGGACCGGATCGAGGGGGAGTGCGCCGACGGGGACCTGGTGGAGGTGCGCGACCACCGGGGCCAGTTCCTGGGGCGGGGGCACATCAACCACGCCGCCCGGGTCCGGGTGCGCATGGCGGCCTGGGCCGACGGGGCGGAGGGCGGCGCGGCGGCGGGCGCGGACACCGACCTGGCCCTGGGCCGCATAGAGGAGCGCCTGGCCTCCGCCGTGTCGCTGCGGGATGAGGTCCTCCGCCTCGGCGCGCGCACCGACGCCTGGCGCGTGGTGAACGGCGAGGGGGACGGCCTCGACGGCCTCGTGGTGGACCGCTACGGCGGCGTCCTCGTGGTGCAGGTGGGGAGCCTGGCCCTGGAGCGGCTCAAGGGTCCGCTCCTGGACGTCCTGGCGCGACGCCTCTCGCCGGTGGCCATCTACGAGCGGGGGGACCCGGAGCTGCGACACGAGGAAGGGCTGGGCCCCGCCTCGGGCTGGGTGCGGGGGGCCGACCCTGGCGCGATGACCGTGACGGAGGACGGCCTGCGCCACGCGGTGGACGTGGCCCGAGGGCAGAAGACGGGGCTCTACCTGGACCAGCGGGACAATCGCCGGCGGGTGCGCGAGCTGGCCGCCGGCCGCCGGGTCCTGGACGCCTGCTGCTACACCGGGGGCTTCGCCCTGGCGGCGGCGGCCGGGGGGGCGAGGGAGGTCCTGGCCTTCGACCGCTCCCGCAACGCCCTGGCGGCGGCCGAGGCCAACGCCCGGGCCAACGGGCTCGCGGTGGGATTCGTGGCGGGAGAGCTGTTCGAGGTCCTGGGCGACCTGGCCCGACGGGGCGAGCGCTTCGACCTGGTCAACCTGGACCCGCCCTCCTTCGCGCCCGCGCGCCGGCACCTGAGGCACGCCCTGGCGGCCTACCGGGAGGCCCAGGGCCTGGCCTGCCGCCTGGTGGCCCCCGGGGGGATCCTGGTCAGCTCCTCCTGCTCCAAGCACGTGGGCGAGGATGAGCTGGTGCGCGCCCTGAACGAGGGGGCGGTGGACGCCGGGCGCTCCGTGTCCATCCTGGAGCGGCGCGCTCAGGCCCCGGACCACCCGGTGGCCGCCTCCTGCCCCGAGGGGAGATACCTGAAGTGCCTGGTCTGCCGCGTCGCCTAGGGGCGCTTGCCCTGGCGGCCATCCTGGCCTTGGGCGGGACCCTGCGGGCCCAGGGGCGTGACCCCGACCCCGGCAGGCCCTTCATTGAGGACGACGAGACGCGCGAGCTGGAAGCGGACACCCGGCGGTGCCTGGGGGCCGACTTCCGGGTGGTGCGCACGGCGCACTACCTCCTGCGCACCGACTGCGATACGGCCTACGCCCGGGACGCGGCCCTGCGGCTGGAGGCCCTCTTCGATGGCTTCCACCGGGTATTCGCCGACGAGCTCTCCCTGGAGCCGCCGCCGGGGCGGATGGACCTGGCCGTCTACCTCTTCGAGGACGTGGAGGGCTTCCGCCTCTACAAGCACGCCGAGCTCCCCGACGCCCACGAGGCCCAGGGCTTCTACGACCCGCGGGGGAACCGGCTCCTCCTCTACCGGGAGTTCCAGGCGGGGCGCGAGGTGACGGACATCAAGCTCCTGCACGAGGCGGCCCACCAGCTCCTGCACCGGAGGGCGGGGCTCGCGCCCACCGTGGACGCGCGGGTCTGGCTCCTGGAGGGTCTGGCCTGCTACTTCGAGACCTCCCGCCTGGACCCCGGCGGAGAGCCCGCCTTCGGCCAGGTCCACCCCCACAGGCTCCAGTCGGTGCGCCGGGCCATCGAGGACTCGAGCTGGACCCCCCTCTCGGTCCTGGTCTCCCTGGGCCAGCGCAGCTTCGTGGGCGGGGGCGGCGAGCTGGGGAACCTGCACTACGCCCAGGCCTGGGCCCTGGTCCACTTCCTCCTCCACGGGGAGGAGGGGGCCTGGCGGGAACGGTTCTTCGAGTTCGTGCGCGAGGCCTCCGGGGCCGGGACCGACGAGGCGCGGTTCCGCGAGGTCTTCGGCGACGTGGCCCTGCTGGAGGGCCGCTGGAAGGACTACCTGCTGGGGCTCCGGGCGGACGGGGGCTCGTAGCCCTCCTCGTCCTCTTCCTCCCAGGCGGCCTCGATACGGTCCATGGCGTCCTCGTCGTAGCCCAGGTGGTGTCCCACCTCGTGGAAGACCGTAAGGGCGATCTGCCGGACCAGATCGTCCTCGTCGGCGCACTCGTGGGCGAGGTTGCCGGTGTAGAGGTGGATCGTGGACCCCTCAGGGAGGGGATCCAGGTGCGAGACAGCCGAGGGGGGCGTCCCCGAGTAGAGGCCGAGGAGGTCCGGTGGGAGGCCCTCCTCGGCGAGGGAGTCGTCGGGAAAGGGCTCCGCGAACACCGGGACGTTGGCCAGGGCCGCCCTCACCTCCTCCGGGAGGCTCGCCAGGGCGTCTTCGACGGCCGCGTCCAGGGTCGCGTAGTCCAGCGACAGGGGGCGGGGGTAGGCCTCGGGGTCGAGGTCCTCCGCGGCGAGGAAGGCCGCCCTCGCCTCGGCCTCGCGGCCCAGGCGCTCCAGGGCACGGCCACGGCCGTAGTGGGGCCCCGGGGAGCCCGGGTCCGCCGCCGAGGCCGCCTCGAAATGTCCCAGGGCCCCGGCGAAGTCCCAGGTGTCGAAGCAGGCCCAGCCCTCGAGTTCCCGGTCGCCCTCCACCATGGCGATCGGACGCGCCTCAACGACCCGCGGCCGCCGCGGGTCCAGGAGGCCCGTAGTACGCGGGTCTCCGGTCGGCCAGGATCGCGTTGCCCGAGGGGAGGGTCTTGTCTCGGGCGCGCTCCAGGTCCACCTCCACCAGGCGCAGGGCCTCCTCGCGAGCCCCCAGGCGGAACAGGACCTCGCCGCGCGGTCCCACCACCTGGCTCTCCCCCCGGTAGACCAGCTCCGCCCGGCCCCCACGGGCCTCGCGTCCCGTGCGGTTGGCCGTCGCGGCGTAGACCCCGTTCTCCAGGGCCCGGGTCACCATGGCGGTGGGGCACCACGGCAGGACCAGGTTCGCCGGGTGGGCGATGACCTCGGCCCCCGCCAGGGCCAGGGAGCGGGCCGTCTCGGGGAAGAGCCAGTCGAAGCAGATCATGACCCCCAGGCGCACCCCGTCCAGATCGACCACCGGCGCCGCGGCCTCCCCCGGCGCGAACCAGGTGCGCTCCTCGGCGTAGAGGTGGATCTTCCGGTAGACCGCGCGCGTCTCCCCCCTGGCGTCCAGGACCACGGCGCTGTTGTAATAGCGGCCGTCCCGAGCTTCGGCCAGGCCGGCCACCAGGGCCAGGCCCTCGCGCCGGGCCAGGCCGGAGAGCCGCCGGGTGGTCGGCCCCCCGGGGACGGCCTCCGCCAGGGCGGCCAGCTCGGAGCGGGAGGCGAACTGGTAGCCCGTGGCGGCCAGTTCAGGTAGGACCACCAGGCCGCCGCGAGGGCCGCCGTCCCTCGCGCCGGCCACGAGGGTGTCGATGCGGTCCAGGTTGGCGTCCACCTGTCCGAAGGCCGGCTCGTACTGGAGGACCCCGAGACGCACGGTGCCGCCATGGTAGGAGGCGAGGGGACCCGGATCAACGTGCACGCCCGCGTGGCGCGCTCGGCCGTCAACGGCCCCGGGCTGCGTTCCGTGGTCTGGGTGCAGGGTTGCAGCCTGGGCTGCCCGGGCTGTTTCAACCCCGAGACCCACGGGCGGGTCCCCCGGGAGCGGCTCACCGTCCGGGCCCTGGCCGATTGGGCCCTCTCGGTAGACGGCGTGGAGGGCCTGAGCCTGAGCGGGGGGGAGCCCTTCCAGCAGGCCGGCCCCCTGGCCGACCTCGCCCGACGGGTGCGCGAGGGGGGCCGCTCCGTCCTGGCCTTCTCCGGCTACACCATCGAGGAGATCCGCGCCCTCCCCGACCCGGGGGCTCGGGCCCTCCTGGCGGAGCTGGACCTCCTGATAGACGGGCGCTACCAGGCCGCGCTCCAGGCGGCCGGACCCTGGCGCGGCTCCTCCAACCAGCGCGTCCACGTCCTGGGCGAGCGCTACCGCGGCCTCGTCCCGGAGGGCTCGGGGGGCCCAAGGGAGGCGGAGGTGCGCATCGAGCCCGGCGGCGCGGTGTCGCTCAGCGGCTTCCCCGACGGGCGACTCCTGGCCGCGTTGATCCGGGAGCGCTGACCGCTAGACTAGGCGCACGTGCGCCGGCTGCTCGTCGTCCTGTGGGTCCTGTCCCTGCCCCTGGCCTTCGGGGGTGGATACGTCCTGGGGTGGTGGCGGTCGGCCGCCCAGGCGGCCGCGCCGATGGCTGCAATCACGCCCACGCCCACGCCCATGCCCACTCCCACGCCCACTCCCACTCCCACGAGCCACGACCCACGAGCCCACGAGCCCACGAGTCACGAGTCACGACCGACGCCCACGGCCACGCCCACGGCCACGATCACGAGCACGACGACGCCAGCGATCACGAACACGACCACGCCCCCGGAC
>JACQVX010000016.1 GCA_016209495.1 Planctomycetota bacterium | reverse complement strand
GGCTGCGGCGCACTGTATCTCCGGATCCGGGGACACCAGCCTGCTGCAGATCTTTTTCAATTCGTCCTTCAAGGTCCCGTCCAGGTCCCTCCACATCGTCTGGGTGGGGCGGACCGGTAGTAAACCGGCGAGTGGGGCGGGATTCAAGTTGCCGAGCCCGTCGCCGAGGAGCAGTCCGATGCCAGCAGCCGCCACGTCCCTGTCGCCGTCGCCGTCCACGTCCGCCATCGAAAGGGCGCGCGGGGGGCTCGAGGCCAGTTCGAATCGGGCGAAGGCGTGGCGGAGGTTGAGGAAACGCACCAGGGAGGGTCCCGTGGATAGGAGTTCCACGGCCATCAGGTCGGGAAGCCGGTCCCCGTTCAGGTCGCCCTCCACCACCGCCGTCGTGCGTCCATGCGAGATCGGCGCACTCATCCCGCCGAGCCCCGCATCCCGATAGTTGCCCCGTCCGTCACCCAGGAGGATCGTCCAGGGAAGCGGGGGGCCTGTGACGACCACGTCGGTGATCGGGCCCGGTGCCAGGGCGATGTCGAGCGAGCCGTCCCCGTCCAGATCGGCCACCGCGGCGGCGCTGACGCTACGGGCATCCGGGGTGAGCGCCATGGAGGGGGCGAATGTCCCTCGACCATCATTGATGAGGAGACGGGTCGCCTTGTCCAGATCCTCCGGCGGCTGCACCCCACCCGGCCCCTGGCGAACGGCCAGTAAGTCCAGGTCGCCATCGCCATCGGCGTCGAAGGCCAGAAGTTGCGAGGTGATGGCGGGCATGGCCGGGAATGCACCGCTGTCGAGAGTGAAGTGTCCACGTCCGTCGTTCCGGAGCAGGACCGTCAGCAGGTCGCCGCCAGTGAGGTCTCCGCGGGCCACGGCTAGATCCAGATCCCCATCGCCGTCCAGATCGCCGGCCACCGCGGCCATGGCGCCATCCGGCGAGGCGGGGAGTCCGGAACTCGCGTCCAGGAGTTTGCCTCGACCATCGTTGACGAAGAGAAGATTCCGCGAGCGGAAGGTGGCGACGAAGACATCTTGGTCGCCATCGCCGTCGAAGTCCGCCAGGACCAAGGCGCGCGAATCGACGGAGGGCGCACTCAGGGTGCTGCGACGGAGCATGTAGATGCCACTTGTGCTCCCTAGCGGCTGGATTGAAATTCCCTTCGGGTGCGCGCCTCCGCTACCTCCACCAGCACAGCCGGCGGCCAGTGTCAACCCTGCCAGGCAACCTTGGGTCCATGTCTTCACAGCAGTGAATCCAGCGAGGGGGGTGCCTGGATTCACACCATCGTGAATTGTCGTATCCATCAGCAGAGACGTGAGCGCCGGTCCAGGTCGGAAGCCGCATGTGTCCGGGGATGCCCACACATGTCAGGTTTTGCAACGAAACTGGAGAACAAGCCCAGGGTTCGATGCCCTGCGGGCCCAATGGGGGGCCCAGGAGGAAGAGAGAAGATGGGGATGCACTGGAAGACACTCCTTGTGGCCGGGGTGGCGGTCGGAGCCCTGGCCCTACCGGGTACGGCAAGGGCGTCGGAGGGCGAGGCGGCGGAGTCGGACGGGCGTCCGGCGACCGTGGGGCGGAGGGATGGACCGTGCGCGCGACTCCGGGAGCGGCTCCAGGCGCTGAAGGAACGCCGCGGCGACATGCCGTCGGGGATCCTGGAGCGACTGAAGGAACGGCGCGAGGCGCGCCGGGCGGCGCTAAGGGAGCGGCGCGAGGCGGCGGGCAAGGGCAAGTTCGGGCGGCACGGGAAGGACCGGGGCCGCGGAAACGCCAAGGAGAGGGGTCGCGGGAAGGGGCGTGACAAGGACGGGGACAAGGACCGTCCGGGCCACGGCAAGGGCCACGGCAAGGGCCACGGCAAGGGCCACGGCAAGGGCCACGGCAAGGGCCACGGCAAGCACCATGGCCGGCCGGGGGGCGGCGGACGCGCGGGCGGTCCCGCGGTCTGAAGAGTCCGCCGCCGGCTGGCCTACCAGTCGAACCGGGTGAAGACCAGGGGGGTGTATACGTCCAGGGACTCGTACTCCCCCGTCCGCGGGTCCAGCCGCCAGGTTCGAGTGAACAGGAAGCCGGCGTAGATCCGTGGGGCCACGGCGTAGGCCATGCTGGCGGTGAGGATGGAGTTCTCGTCCACCGAGAACAGCTCGGTGGGGTCCTCGATGCCGCGCTTGCGATAGGTCGAGGACAGCTCCACGTCCTTCACCGCCAGCAACTCGCCCCTGACCCCCAGCTCGCCGTTCTCCTCGTCGTCGTAGTCCTGGTAGTCCCCGTTCAGCGAGAAGACACCCTTGCGGGCCCAGCGCAGCTCGCCCATCCATCCCTCGGTAGGCTCCACCCGAGGCACGGCCTGGAGCTTCGTCGTGGGACTGGCCTTGTCCGGGTAGCGGAAACGCTCCACCTCGTAGAAGGCGTCGAAGTAGCGAGGCAGGTATTCCCTGCCGAACTTGCCCCACTCCAGGCGCGCGAAGAGGTCGGAACCGAGGCCGGGGAGCTTCAGCACGTCGTAGACTCCCGTGTGGTAGCCGTCGCCGAATCGGTCCATGCGGTTGGCGTCGGCGTAGGGCACCAGGTCCATGACCTCGTTCTTGAAGACCGGAACCTCCACGTCCACCCCGTAGACGGCCACGTCCCGGTTCGTGGCGGCTTGCAGGTTCCCATCCCGGTCCACCGTGGGGCGTGGCGACCCCTGCTGGAACTCCAGCGTCTCGGGGGCGTCCACGTCCCCCACCAGGGTGGCGCCCACGCCGGCGCTGGAGATGAGGGGCATGGCGGAGCGGTGGAAGGGGCGCACGTAGAACCGGCCGCCTGCCACCTCCGGCTCCATGACGTTGTTCGTGATGGTCTCCACGCCCGCGATGCCCAGGTCCACGTCCACCTGGGCGCCCACCTTGCGGCTGTCGTAGTCGATGCCGCTGTGGAAGTGGCTCAGGACGGTGGCGTGGCCGAGCATGGCGTCGTCCAGCTCGCCGGACCGGACATAGACGGTGTCCCGCTTCCGCCCCCACTCCAGGTACCGCACCACCCGGGCGTAGTCGGACCTCTCGTCCCAGTCCTCCGTGCGCAGGCGCCCCTCCTCGTCGAAGTTGAGGTCGGCGTTCAGGCCCACGCCCAGGCGTCCGAGGCGGAACTCGATGGGGAGGTTGAAGTAGAGGAAGCTCTGGCGGTCGTTGCCGGAGCCGTCCGGGTCCAGGGTGCGAAGTCCGAAACCCAATCCGGCGGAGCTGCCGCTGGCGGCGCCCTCTTCCTCGGGCGGTTCGTCCCCCTTCGACGTCGCGATGCCGGCCCCCAGGGCCAGGGCCAGGGCCAGGATGCAGGGCACGACCGCCTGGAGTCTCACCGGATCCCTCCTTGCCTGGCGCGCCGCCAGTCCAGTCCCTCCTCGAGGGACTCCACCCTCCTGCCGGCCCACGCCTCTTCGAGCGGGGCCGCGGGGAGCGGCGGAGGATACGCCGTCATGCCGTGGAAGGGAAGCGGATCCACGGTGAAGGGGACGGCCGAGTTGAGGTCCATGTCCTTGCCGAAGCCCTCGGTCTGGAGGACGAAGTCCACCGTGTGGCCCTCCGGGATGCCCGCCAGGAGGGCGTCGGCGGTGAACGTGAGCTCGATGGCGTCGCCGTTCATGGTCGTGACGAATCGGTCGTCGGCCTCCCGCAGGAGGGCGAGGACGTCGCCCAGGGGGGTATAGGTCCCCGCGTGGCGGGCCCAGAGCTCGTCGGGGGCGCAGTCGTTGGCGTCGTAGCCCCGCGGGTACCCCAGCCGGAAGAGCCTCGCCCCGACGGGCCTCGCGCGCCTCGTGCGCCCCGGCGGGACCTCCAGCGCGTGGCCGGCCCGCACGCGGTCCCAGTAGATCCGCAGGTTCGTGACGATGCGCAGCCTCGGGTCCGCCGGGTCCCAGAGCCCCGTCACCTCCCGGGTCATGGTCTTGGTCAGGCCCGCGGGGAAGCCCAGGTCCTCCAGGGCCACGCGCCAGCCTCCCCGGCCGTCCGGGACCTCCAGGCGCGGCGGGACGCATGTCACGCCGGCCTGGGCCGCCGCGAGGTTGCTCGTGGAATCGGAGTAGTCGATCCAGGCGTCCAGGAAGAGGAACTGCCGGCCCTCCGGCGAGAGGCGACCCAGGTCCAGTTCCAGGTGGTGCAGCTCCCCGTAGCCCTTGTAGGGGAGCAGGCGGAAGCCGTCGGGCCAGCGTCCGTCGCATTCGCGGACGAGGTCCGAGCAGTCCAGACCCGCGCCGTCCACGGCCGCGAGCGAAGTGGCGTCCCGGGTCTCGAGGATACGCGGCGAGGGCATCCCCTCCACGGTAGCGGCCAGGCGCTCGTCCGGGTGGACCTCGCTCGCCGGTTCGTGGGGCACAGCCAGGAGCGCGAAGCGGTCGAACCAGATCACCTCCTCGAGCTGGTTGACCGCGAGCACTCGCAGACGGCCGTCGCGCGCGGCCAGGAGGGCGCCCGGGACCTTGACCTGCTCGTCCGGGTCCGGGGTGTTCCAGACCCCGGGGGCCAGGAGGTGGCCCACGGCGGAGCCTCCGAGGAAGTCGGTGACGAAGCGCCAGCGCTCGCCGTCGTGGGCGTAGAGGATCGGGCACGAGGTCCCCTTGCGGTCCAGCTCCTCGAGGAGGACCTCGCCGGGGAGGGAGAGGCCCGTCTCCACCTGGAGGACGCCGCTGGGCCAGCGTACCCGGAGATAGTCCAGGGGCCTCTCCCCGGGGACCTGGAAGATCAGGGGGCCGGGTCTCTGGAGCTCGGCGGTGGCGCGCCAGCGTCCCGCCGCCAGGGTGAGCCTCGCCCCCAGGCCGTCACGGTTGGAGCGGCGCCCACGGAGCCGGATCTCCAGCCGGCGCCCGGCGGGAGGGCTGCCGCGCGGCCCCGTGTCGAGGCGGAACCGTCCACCCACGTTCCGGAACCGCCGCTCCCCGGCCTGCAGGTCCATCCACCCGTCGCCATCCGCGTCGCCCACCCAGAGGGAAGTCCCGGGGCCCGTCTCCAGTTCCTCCGCTCGCCAGCGGCCCAGGCGCTCGTTGTAGAGCAGGGCGGCCGGGGCCCCGGCGCGCAGGGCCACCAGGTCCAGGTCCCGGTCGTTGTCGATGTCGCTCCAGACCGCGGCGACGGTGCGCCCCTCCACCGGAGGGAGGCCCTCGGCGGGGAGGAAGCCACGCCCGCCCGAGTTCACCAGGAGGAGGTCCGGACCCTCGCGGCCCACGTAGAGGTCCAGGTCCCCGTCGTGATCCGCGTCGCCGAAGGCCACGGCGGTGGCCGGTTGTTCCAGGACCGGTTCGAGATGCCCCCCGTCCCGTCGCCGGAAGAGCCACCCGTCCTCGAAGGCGTCCTCCAGCCCGTCGTTGTCGAAGTCGG
>JACQVX010000097.1 GCA_016209495.1 Planctomycetota bacterium | reverse complement strand
CCGGGGGAAGGGGGGGGGATATCAGGGGGGGACCTCCAAGGTCCCCCCCCGAGGATATAGACCGCGGCCATCTCCTCCTCGAAGAGGGCGTCCCCGTCCACGGCGAGGACGTTCGCCGGGTCCGTCCCGGCCGGTCCGTCCGGCGGTGCCAGGGTCCCCCCCCCCGCGATCCAGGCCCCGACGGCGATGGCCAGGGCCGCCGCGGCAGCAGAGAGGACGCGGGCGAAGCGCAGGGCGGCCGCCAGTTCCAGGTCCGCGGCGCCGAGGGCCCCGTCCACGAGCCTCCGCGAGCGCTCCAGGGGGAGCCCCGGTGCGGCGGCCCTCAGACGGTCCAGGAGGAGCCGGTCCTCGGCCAGGGCCGCGCGGCAGGCCTCGCAGACGGCCAGGTGGGAAGCGGCCTCCGTCCCGGCGGCCGGGTCGCCTTCCGCCAGCCGCGCGAGGACCTCCCTGGGCGGACAGCTCACGGACCTCCCTCCGGTCGGGCGCTCACGGACCTCCCTCCCGCGGGGCCAGGCTCCCCCGCAGGCGTTCTAGGGCCCGGGCCATGCGCGAGTGGACCGTGGGGACGGGGCAGCCCAGGACCCGCGCCACCTCGGGATAGCCAAGGCCCTCCCAGAGGCGCAGGACCACCACCTCTCGCTGCTCCGGCGGGAGCTCGCCGACGGCGGCGCGCACCCGGGAGCGGTCCTCCTCCCGCTCCAGTTCGGCCTCCGGTCGGACGCCCGCCCCGGGGCGTGCCGACCGGGCCAGCTCGCGATGCCGCCTCTCCGCCCGCTCGCGCGCAGCCTGCCGGTCGGCTGCGGTGCGCAGCGCGATCCGGTAGGCCCAGGTCCCCAGCCGGGCCTGGCCCCGGAATCCACGGATGCCGCGCGCGATGCGCAGCAGGGCCTCCTGGGCTGCATCCTCGGCGTCGGGACCCTCGCCCAGTCGGGCCGCCGCGGCGCGGTAGACCGGCCCCGCGACGGCCATCAGCAGCCTCTCCAGGGCGCCCCGGTCCCCCTGGCGTGCCCCCAGGAGGGTCGCGGAGTCGCAAGGGTCCTGGTCGGTGCTCGCCACATCGCCCCCCTTAGACCGGGGAGGAGGCGGGATCCATCCAGGAAAACCGGGAACCGTACCGGTGCGGGGTCAGGACCACCCGGGCACGGTCACGCCCACGATCACGGTCGCGCCCACGATCACGGTCACGCCCACGATCCCGATGACGTGGAGGGGGGAGGACCCCCGTCGAGATCGCCCCTCAGTCCCGGGCGCAGGCCCCAGGGCCCCGGGGGTCGCCGCAGGTCCCACAGGGTCGGGCAGCGGCGGGGGCGGCGTTCCGGCGGCCGTCCCGGGCCTCCACGGCGAAGGTGGAGAGGCGCTTCGCCAGGCGGCCCCCCCCGCAGGAGGGACACCGGGGTCGATCGCCCTCCCGCACGAGCGTCTCGAAGCGGTGGTTGCAGGAGCGGCAGTCGTACTCGTAGATCGGCATGAGCGTCCGCGCCTCCAGGCCTTCCTTATAGATGACGGCCGCGGGCGGCTCAAGGGCCGCCCGCGGCCGTGCCCCTTCTCGGGGGAACGAGGGAGGGGACGAGGGAATGCGCCGGTCAGCGGCCTCGGCCGAAGTAGATGTCGAAGGAGCCGTTGTCCCGGGCGTCGCGCCAGGCCGCGTGGAGGCTCCCCGCGGCGTCGACCGCGATGCGGGGGTTCATCTGCTCCTCGCGGGTCTCGGCGTTGACCCGGAAGTTGGTGCCCCAGGTGGCGCCGCCGTCCACAGAGACCGCCCCCCAGACGTCGTAGCGGTCCGGGGCACGGTTGGCGCGGAAGTCCTGCCAGACCAGGTAGAGGGCCCCGGAGGGGGAGACGGCCATGTCCGGGTCCTCCTGGTAGCGGCTCCGGTCGTCGTTGACCAGGACGTCCTGGCCGAAGGCCGTGCCGCCGCCGGTGGAGGCGTCGGCGTGGATGTCGCCCTCCGTGTCGTTGCGCACGTCGGACCAGGCGACCACGCACTCGTCGGCCCTGGCGCCCAGGGCCAGGCCGCGGGCGCGGCCGGCCACGTCGTTGGCCGTGACGGGGGCGCGGAAGGTGGCACCGCGGTCCGTGCTCGTGGCCACCAGGACGTCGCCGTCGAAGGTGTTCCAGGCGACGAAGAGCTTCCCGCTCGAGCCCACGGCCAGGGCCGTCTTGTCGTCCTGGGCCGGGCTGGCGTGGACCCGTACCCCGGGGCCGAAGGTCTGGCCCTGGTCGTCGCTGCGGGCCACATAGACGTCGTAGGCGCTGCCGTCATAGCCGGACCAGGCGGCGTAGACCTCGCCGAGCGGACCCAGGGCCAGGGAGGCGTGGTGGCCGTTCTGGCTCGTGGAGTCCACCTGGACGTTGGCCGTGAACGTCTGGCCGCGGTCGGTGGAGCTGGCCAGGAAGACGTGGATGCTGCGGTTCCGCAGGTCCTCCCAGATGGCGTAGAGTCGCCCGCTGGCGGCGTCCACCGCGATATCCATGGAACCCCAGTAGTAGGCCGCGGCCGCCTTGTCGTTCACCCGCACGGGGGCGCCGAAGGAGGCGCCGGCGTTCTGGGAGGCCGCCACGTACAGGTCCGAGGTGGATTGCTTGTAGGCCACGTAGACCGGTCCCCGGGGGTCCAGGGCCACCTCGGGGCGCACGGTCTCGGCGAAGGGGTTGACCTTCACGTCCGCGGTGAAGCTCAGGACCGGCGCCGTCGCCGGGAGAGGCGCCGGGGCCGGGGCCGGGGCCGGGG
>JACQVX010000096.1 GCA_016209495.1 Planctomycetota bacterium | reverse complement strand
GTCGTTGTCGAAGTCGGCGAGGGCCCGGGCCGTCCGGGCGCCTTCCGGGGGGGCGACCGGGGGCCACCAGGCACCGGGGAGGGGGGTGGGCTCCAGGGCGACGAGGAGCGGCCCCTGCTCGCCGTACTCGCTCCCCCAGGCCCGGTCGGCGCCGCTTGCGCGCAGCCGCTGGAACTCGGCGAGGGCCTCGCGGGCCGGCCCCGCATGGCCCATGGCCTGCTCCGCCTGGCCCAGGGCATACCAGGCGCTGGAGAGGAGGGGGTCCAGGCGGGTCGCCGCCCCGAAGTGGGGAATGGCCTCCTCGGGGCGTCCCATGCGGCGGAGGCAGCGACCGCGGACGAACGGGACCGTGGCCTCGTCGGGGGCCAGGTCCCGAGCCGCCTCCAGGGCCTTCAGGGCGCCCTCCGTGTCGCCCAGGGCCTCCAGGATGCAGGCGGCGCCGAAGCGGGGCCCGGGGAGCGAGGGGTCCAGTCCGGCGGCGGCGCGGAACTCGGCCAGGGCCCCGGCGGGCGACTCGCCTCGGAGGTAGCGTCCGAGACCCAGGTTGAAGCGGACAGGGGCGAACCCGGGGCCCGCCTCCGCGGCGGCGGCCAGGGCGGGCTCGGCCTCGACGGGCCTCCCTTGCTCCAGCAGGGCGACCCCGCGCAGGGTGGGTGCCAGGGCCGCCTCGGGCCAGTCCGCGGTCGCCGGGGCCTCCTCCGGCGCCTCGCCCGGGCCGGCCGCGGGGGCGGCGGGTCGCACGGGCGGCTCGTCCGTTGAGCCGCCCCGCGGGGGGGCGACCGGGCAGCCGGCCAGCAGGCCGGCCGCCAGGACCCAGGCCGCGAGCGGGTCGCCGCTCTTCACGCCGATCGCGGCACGGCGACCCGGGCGGCCCGCGTGCCCCTCAGGACGGAGCGGCCCTCCGGGGTGAGGGCCACCACCGGGTAGCGTCCCTCGCCGGTGATCCGGAGATATCCCGCCTGGACCAGGCGGTCCAGGAGCTCCAGGGCCCTCTCGCGCCGCCAGCCCTCCAGGGCCCCGAACCCCGCGACGCGCTCCATGGCGGCGGCGCCGGCGGCAGCGGAGCCCACCAGGGCCTGGGCCAGCCGGGTGCGCCCGTAGCGGCCGTCCACCCGCCGGACGAGCTCCAGGACCGTCCGGACGGTCGCGGTGGCCTGGGCGTCCAGGGGGGCGGCCCGCCGCGAGGCGCGTTCGCAGCCGTCGCAGCGGCCGCAGCGCCCCCGGGTCCGCCGGCCCGTGAAGTAGTCCAGGATGGGACGCCTCCGGCAGCCGCGATGGTAGGCGTAGTCCACCATTCGCTGGAGACGGTCCAGCTCGCGCCGGGCCCGCTCGTCGAGGGCCGCCCAGTCCACCGGCAGCTCCGCCTCGGGGATCCAGGGGGTGGTCTTCACCACCGAACGGCCGCTGAAGGGGGGGCGGTAGTCCAGGAGGCCGGCCTCGGCGAGGGCCGCGAGGGCGCGGCGCACCGCCTCCTCGGCAAGCCCGGTCCGCCGGGCGAGCCACGCGGGGTGGACCTCCACCCCCTCGTCCAGGGCCTCCCCGTGGGCGCGTTCCAGCGCCTCCACCACTAGCCGGCGCTGGGTGAGCCGCTCCCCGAGGGCACGCCCCACCTCCGCGGGGGAGGCCCGGCGCCGGACCCGGGCCGGGTTGGCCCCCCGGTGGCCGCGCTCCACGAGCCCGTTCTCCTCCAGGACCCGGAGGGCCGAGCCCACGGACATCTCGTTGTCCGCGGAGGCCACCGAGCGCGCCAGGTCCTGGACCGGGCGCTCCACCACGCTCGCCGGGTCCTCCCATAGGGCCCTCCAGGTCTCGCGGACCACCTCCCGGGAGGGGTGGTTCCCAGCTATCAGGAATTCCTGAATAGCCACGTCCCCGTGGTGGAAGAGCAGCGTGCAGCGTGCGGGCCCTCCGTCGCGCCCCGCTCGGCCCGCCTCCTGGTAGTAGGCCTCCAGGCTGCGGGGGACGTCGTAGTGGATCACGAAACGCAGGTCCGCGCGGTCGATGCCCATCCCGAAGGCGTTGGTGGCGGCCACGACGGCCGCGGTGCGGGTCATGAACGCCTCCTGCACCCGCGAGCGCTCGGCGTCGGCCATCCCCGCGTGGTATGCCAGGAGCCGGCCGTGGAAGTGCGCCGCGATGTCCTCCACGTTGCGGCGGGTGGCGGCGTAGACGATGCCCGACTCGCCCGGGGCCATGAGGCGCTCCAGCCGGGCCAGCTTGTCCGCGGCCCCTCCGGCCGGGGTCACCTCCAGGTAGAGCTCCGGCCGCTCGAAGCCCGCCAGGAACTCCGCCGGGTCCCGCAGGGCGAGTTCGCGGGCGATGTCCTGGCGCACCTCCGGGGTGGCGGTGGCCGTGAAGGCCGCCACCGGCGGCCGCCCCAGTCGATCCAGGGCCTGGCCCAGCCGGCGGTAGTCGGGTCGAAAATCGTGTCCCCACTGGCTTATGCAGTGGGCCTCGTCCACCGCGAACCGTGCCACCCGGGCGCCGGAGAGGGCCGCCACGAAGCTCCGTTGACGGAACCGCTCGGGCGCGACATAGAGCAGACGAAGCCGGCCCTCGCCCAGGGCCCGGATCCGCTCCCCCTGCTCCTCGGGGGCCAGCGAGGAGTTGATGAAGGTGGCCTCATGGCCCCGTGCCGCCAGGGCGTCCACCTGGTCCTTCATGAGGGCGATGAGGGGGGAGACCACCAGGGTCGTGCCCTCGACCAGGAGGGCCGGGAGCTGGTAGCAGAGGGACTTCCCCGCCCCCGTGGGCATGACCGCCAGGACGTCGCGGCCCGAGACCACCGCCTCCACCACCTCGCGCTGCCCCTCGCGGAAGCCCGGGTGGCCGAAGTGCCGTTGCAGGGCGTCGAGCAGGGGGTCCAGAGTCAGGGAGAAACCCTCGACGCGGCCCGGAGCCGGCCATGCTCCACGGCCAGGGCCACCTGGCGGCCCAGGAGGTCCAGGACCGCGGCGGGTCCCTCATGGAGCCGGGTGTCGGCGGGTCGGGCCTCCAGGTAGATGGCCCCCAGGACTCCGTCCGCGCCCGCCAGGGGCAGCACCCGGACGACACGCTCGGGCGAGGTCCGCTCCACGACGCGGACCTCGCGCACGGCCTCCGCCAGGGCCTCCTCGTCCAGGTCCCCCGCGGGGAGGTCGCCTCCGCCGCGGCCGCGGCTCGCGGCCACCTGGCGAGCGGCGGCCCCGGGCCCCAGAAGGACGACGGCCCGCTCGGCCCACGTAGCGTCCACCAGCCGGTCCGCGACGCGCCCCAGGAGCCCCTCCGTGGGCAGCCGCGGGTCCAGGGCCTCCAGGACGGCCAGGACCCCGCCCACGCTTCGATGGTCGGCCGCGCCGTCGCCGGTGATGAGGCCCGCCAGCCGGTCCGTGCGGCGGCCCTCGGGGTGGGCCGCCGAGGCCAGCTCGGGCCCCCAGACCCGCACCTGGTTCCGCCCCCCGTGCTTGGCGGCGTAGAGGGACTCGTCGGAGCGGGCCACGAGCTCGTCCCTATCGGCGGCGTGGTCCGGGTAGGTGGCCACCCCCAGGCTGATGGTGACGCCCACGTCCTGCGGCCCCACGGGCCCCGCGGAACCGGCGTCGAGCGCGGTGCAGTGGATCACGAGACGCTCCACCTGAGAGCGGATCCGCTCGGCGAGGCGCTGGGCCGAGGCGGCATCGGCGTCCTGGACGATGACGGCGAACTCCTCGCCCCCGTAGCGGGAGCAGCAGGCGTCGACGGCGCGCACGTTCTGGCGCACCGCCTCCGCCACGCGGCGGATCACCTCGTCCCCGGCCGGGTGGCCCCAGG
The DNA here is from genome assembly GCA_016209495.1 of Planctomycetota bacterium. GTDB lineage: Bacteria > Planctomycetota > JACQVX01 > JACQVX01 > JACQVX01 > JACQVX01. The sequence continues at coordinate 1,985 of JACQVX010000096.1, read as the reverse complement.
TGTCGTTGACCCGCTTGAAGTGGTCGATGTCCGTCATGATGAGGCTGAAGGGCAGCCCTTCCGCCTCGGCGCGGCGGATGGCCTCCCCCAAGAGGAGCTCGAAGAGCCGGCGGGTGTAGAGCCTCGACAGGGGGTCCGTCGTGGCCTGCTCGTAGAGCAGGGCCGCCATGAGGGCCGCCGTGGCGTGGTTGGCCAGGGCACGGAAGAACTGGAGGTCCTCCTGGCTGAGCGGGTCGGTGAGGGCGTTCGAGTCCACGTAGATGCAGCCCAGGACCTCCGGGATGGAGCGCACCTGGACGCTGCGCCGGCCCCGGGCCGGACGGCCGGGGTCGAGCGTCGGCGTCTCCAGGCGCAGCGGGGCGCACATGGCGGAGGTGAGCTCCAGGCTCATGACGCTGGCCTGGCCCTTGAGGCCCTGGTCCTCCTCCACGCTGGGGACGTAGACGGCCTCCCTCTCCTCCACGGCCCTGCGGACGATGGTCGTGGAGTAGGTGACCTGGGGGAGGATGAGGTCCTCCCTCTGGTGGTTGCGCGCCACGCGCACCCGGTAGCCGCCACCCTCGTCCACCAGGATGATCAGCCCGCGCCGGGCCCTGGTGATGTGGATGGCCACGTCCACGATGGCCCGCAGGGTCTCCTCCACGTCCGCCGTGCTGGAGGCCAGGTGGGCCGAGAGCCCGTAGAGCGTGGGCCAGAGGCAGGCGGAGCAGTCCGGCCTCTCGTCGCCCGACCGGGCCCGCTCGTCCCGCCGGCGTTCCCGGTCGATGAGGTCCCGCAGGCCCTCGGAGACGTTGAAGAAGTCGTCGGTGGCCATGGCCCCGTCTCCCCGGTGGAAGGCGGGATGGTATCCCAGCCCCCGGGGCATTTCCAGGCCGCCCCATCGGTGGCTGCTGCGTCCCGGACGCCGCGGGTGGGTGCGTGGCGGCTCGGGGGCCGTGCACAAGGTGGGAGCGTCCAGTGACTCCCGCTCGAACATCGGCCCGCCATGGGGCCTCGGCGCCGGTCCTCCCGGGTCACTCGGCGCGGGCGTCGGCCAGTGTCCGAGTCACGGGCGGTCCCGCGCACCACGGCCGTGCGTGGACTCGACACCCTACCCGTGGTACCGTGGCCCCGTGCATCGACCCCGCGTGGGGTCGGGAGGGATCCATGCATCGCCTGGCGCTCGTCCTGCCCATGCTCGTCCTCTCGTCCTGCATCATCCTGTCGGTCCACCCCTACGTAGAGGAGGGCGAGGCCCTGAAGGACGCCGGCCTCCTCGGGGATTGGGCGGCGGAGGAAGGACAGGTCCTGCACATCGAGGCCGGGGCGGGGAACGTCCTGCGGCTGGTCTACAGGGAGAAGGCGACCAAGGGGGTCTTCGCGGGACTCCTCACGGAGGTGGCCGGCGTCCGCTACCTGGACGTGCGTCCCGAGGGCGAGAAGGAGACCGACCCCTGGGGCTACGCCCTCTCGGTGCGGGCACACCTCCTGTTCCGCCTCTCGATGGGGGAGGACCGGATGACCCTCGCGATGATCAGCCCCGGCTTCCTCAGGGGACTGACCAAGTCCGCCGACGGGACCCTGGCGGGGCTCCAGTTCACCGCGACGGACGACGACCTCTTCCTCGTCACCTCGGAGACCGGGGCCCTCCGGGCCTTTCTCGAGCGCCACGCCAAGACCGAGGGCTGCTTCGAGGAGCCCGCCACCTTCGACCGGGTGGCCGAGAAGAGGCCGGAGGGGTCGTGACAGAATGACTGCGTGATACACCGAGGCCGCTCAGGTCCCCATCCGGGCTGAGTGGCCGTGGTCGTGGACGTGGGCGTGGGCGTGGGCGTGGCGGTTCGGCCACGGAGACCCCAGACCCGCGCGGAGCGGACCGCCGAAGCCGAAGCGCTTCAATGGGGCCGTGGCCTTCCGGCCACGGAGACCGGTGCCCTGGAGTCCGACTCCCTCACGGAGTCGATGCTTCAATGGGGCCGTGGCCGTCCGGCCACGGAGACCATCGG
>JACQVX010000100.1 GCA_016209495.1 Planctomycetota bacterium | reverse complement strand
GGTTGGATTGTTGGCTCCCCGGGTAGGACTCGAACCTACATCCAAGCGTTTAACAGCCGCCTACTCTACCATTGAGCTACCGGGGAGCGCGGCGGGACGGAGGGGGAGTGTAGATCGGCCCGCGGGGCCGGATCAAGGTCAGTCTCGCGGCTCCTCGCCGGGGTGGATGTCCGAGAGGCGATCCACTATGCCTCGCTCCACGGGGGCGGGGGGAGGGGGCTCTGGCGGCGTCTCGGCCGCCAGGGCCGAGGCCCGCCGCTGGGCGATGCGGCCGAGGGCACGGGTCGCGACGACGGCCACCTCGGGCTCCGTGGCGAGGGCGTGGAGGAGGGCGGGCACGGCGCGCTCATCGCCTGCCTCGCCCAGGGCCTCTGCCGCCGCTCGGTGGACCTCCGTGGTGTAGGGGCCCAGCGGCCGCGCGAGGGTCTCGACCAGGGCCGACGTCGTCGTGGCGTCGCCCACGGCGCCCAGGGAGCGGGCGGATTCGGCCCGGAGCCAGGCATTCCGACCGTCGAGGCCCTCCAGAAGGGCCCGGGTCCCGGCAGGGTCGCCGAGACGGGCCAGGGCGCGGGCCGCGGCGACCAGGACGCGGTCCTCCCGATGGAACCAGGGGGCGTCGGCCTCGACCTCGTCGGCGACGACGCGTGCCATGCGCTGTTCGCGCCCCGAGAGCAAGGCCCGGAGCAGGGGGATGGCCTCCCGGTCCCCCAGGCCTCCCAGGGCGTCGACCACGGCCTCTTGGGCCTCGTCGGAGCGGTGGTGTCGGGGCCCGTGCGGCGGAGGTCCGGCGCGCCTGCCGATGTTCAGCGAGTCCTCCACCACGTACCGCAGGTAGCCCCGCAGGGGCTCCCTCCCGCGCGGGTCGCCGAGGGCCTCCAGGGCGCGGGCGGCGGGGACCGTGGCGGGCCCGCCCACCGCGTCCCCCAGGACGCCCACCGTGGACGGGTCGCTGAGGCGCCGCAGGGCTTCGGCGGCTGCAGGCGCCACCACCGGGTCGTCGCTGGCCAGGGCCGTCGAGAGGGAGACGAGGGACGCGGGGTCGCCGATGAACCCCAGGGCGAGCGCCGCCGCCGCGCGCATCTCGGGGGACGGGTCCGAGGCGAGGCGATCTTGCAGGGGGACTGACGCGCGGAGATCCGCCAGTCGGCCCAGGCGGAGCGACGCCGTCTCCCGGGTGCGCGCGTCGCCGCTCGCGAGCTGCCGCAGGGCGTCCTCCACCGGGTCGTCGGCCTCGGCCGGGAAGGCGAGGGCGAGGCCCGCGAGGAGGAGGCCGAGCACCCGCCTCCAGTGTCGCCAGGCCGTCCGCACCGGCCGGGTCCCCATACCCCTGTCCCTCCGGCCGGCGGTGCCGGCCCTGGCGTCCAGGACCCAAGGGACATGCCCGGTCGGAGGCCCAGGCCTCCCAGCGCCGAGCTCGGGACGCCTGTGGGCCGAGGCAACAGGGGTACGCAGGGCGTGCGGTCTGCCCCTCGTCGCACTATCATGCGCCCGCCATGGAAGCGGCGGCGGACCTTGCGGGCGGGCTCCTGGGGCGGCGATTCCACTGTACGTGCGGACAGGAGCATCACGTCCCCACGGACACGGTAGAGCTCCAGGAGGACGCCGCCGTCCGTCTGGCCCGCTACGTCAAGGAACTGGCCGGGGGGGGGAAGGTCCTGGTGGCGGGGGACTCCACCACCATGACGCTGGGGGCCACCGTCCGGACGGAGCTGCGGCGCTCGCGCGTCCCCTACGAGGGGGTGGTGATGAACCGGCCGGGGCGGGGGTTCCTCAAGGCCACCCTGGCAAGCGCGGACACCCTGGCCCTGCGGCTCACGGAGGGCTTCGCGGCCGCGGTGGCCGTGGGGAGCGGGACCGTGAACGACCTGGTCAAGTTCGCCTGCACCCGGGCCCGTCTCCCCTACGTCGTCTTCGCCACGGCCCCCTCCATGAACGGCTACCCCTCGGGCATCGCCGCCCTGGAGGTGCACGGGATCAAGCGGACCATGGAGGCGACGCCGCCCCGGGGGATCTTCGCGGACCCCCGCATCCTGGCGGCGGCCCCCAGGGATCTGTTGCGCGCGGGCTTCGGCGACGCCATCTCGAAGCCGGTCTCCGGCGCAGACTGGCGGATGGCCACCTGGCTGCGCGGGGGGAGCTTCTGCCCCTTCGCCCTGGACCTGGTGCGCCAGGCGGAGGCCGAGTACCTGGCCCACGCCCAGGCCATAGGCCGCGGCGAGGCCGCGGGCGTCGCCGCGCTCACCCGGGCCTTGATCCTGAGCGGGGTCTCCATGGTGGTGGCGGGCTCCAGCAGCCCCGCCTCCGGCGGGGAGCACCTCATCTCCCACTACTGGGACCTGCGCTCGGCCCTGGCGGGCCGCGCCCCGCGGCTCCACGGGCTGCAGGTGGGCGTGGCGACCGTGGTGACGGCGACCCTCTACGAGGAGGTCCTGGGCCTGGACTCCATCGACGTGACCGGCTGCCTCGGCCGCTACAGGGACACCGAGGCCCGCGAACCGGAGATCCGCTCCAGGTATGGCCGCCTCGCCGACGAGACGCTCGCGGAGGTACGCGCCAAGCAGGTCCCCCGGGACCGCAAGCTCTCGGAGCTGGAGCGCATGCGGGTGAACTGGCCCCAGTGGCGCTCGGGGCTCCGGGCCATGGTGGTGCCGGCCCGCCAGGTCCGCGAGGCCCTGGCCGCCGCGGGCTGCCCGACCCGCGCCGAGGACCTGGGAGTGACGGGCGAGGAGCTGGAGGACGCCATCCTCCACGCCCGGGAGATCCGCGGCCGCTACACCGTCCTGGACCTCGCGGACGACCTGGGGCTGCTGGAGGGATTTGCCCGCCGAGCGGCCCACGGCGCCAGTCTCTGAGCGGGTCGCGGCCTCCTTTCGCCTTCCAGTACACGCACTTCGGCCGACCACGGAATAAAGAACGGGCTCCCATCCGCCGAAGATGAAACCAAGTTCGCGCACCGCTCTGGGGCGCGACCCAATGAAGGAGGACGTGGGCAATGGCCAAGAAGAAGGCCGCCAAGAAGAAGGCGACGAAGAAGAAGGGGACCAAGAAGAAGAAGTAGCAAGGGTCCTCGCCTCGTCCCATCGAGGCGTGAGAAGGACGGGCGCGTCCCGCGGGACGCGCCCGTCTCCCTGTACGGGATCCCACCAAACCCCATCGGCCGCGGAAGCCCATGGCAAGGGCGCAGGCGGCCGACATGGCGCAGAAAACGAGAATTCATGGGGTTTCCCGCTTGACTCACCCACGGGGAACACGTATAAGGCTCCAGCCCATCGCCCCGAGAGCCGCACGGATTGCGGCGGAACGGGAAACATGGCCAAAGGAGCAACCCGGATGAACAAGGCGACCCTCATCGACAGCGTCTACGGCGACAAGACCCTGAACATCGAATCCAAGTCCGCCGCCGAGCGGTACGTGAACGCGGTGTTCGACCACCTTCGCCGTGGGATCAAGAAGGACCGTTCGGTCCAGGTCATCGGCTTCGGGACTTTCACCGTCAAGAACCGGAAGGCCCGCACCGGCCGGAACCCGCAGACCGGCGACAAGATCAAGATCAAGGCCTCGAAGACCGTCTCCTTCAAGCCGGGCAAGGGCCTGAAGGCGATCCTGTAGTCCCTGGGGGGACCCAGTCCCCTCCCGACGAGAACTCCCTCGGTCGTGCGCCAGCACCTGGGCTGGCGGCCGGCGGGGAGCGGGGATGCCCGAACGGGGTGAGTCGCGAGACTCGCCCCGTTTTCTTTGCACCCGCGTGGCCGCGGCCATAGCATGGCGCCCATGCCCACCATCGAGTTCGCCTCCGGGAGCGGCCTGGACGCGGGGGCGCGGCTTTCCCTCTGCGCCGACCTGATCCAGACGGCCGCCGAGACGCCCCCCTCCCCGGTGCGCTACGCGCGGTGGCTCAGGGACCACGGCGTCTCGGACCGGGAGACGGGCGTGTTCCTGGCATCCCTCCTGGGGATTCGAGGCCGCTCGAGCCTGGAGGCCGGGACCGTGGCCGGCGAGTTGCGCAAGGCCCTGGAGAAGGGCGGCCAGGAGGGAGACGCCTTCCGGACGGCCCTCTTCGAGCGGATGCTGGCCCTGGATGGCTATCTGGCGCTCCACGTCCTGGGGGCCTTCAAGACGTCGAACGGCCTGCTCTCGGACCGGGAGCTCTACGCCCGGATCTCCTCGCCCTCGTATGGCGGTCGTCGCCCCACGAGCGCCGGGCTTGGCCACTGGCTCACCTGGATGCTCACCCTGGGGGCCATCGAGAAGGTGGGCTTCCAGCGGCGCCTCACCCCCATGGCGGAGGCGGGCCTGGCCTACCTGGAGGGGGCGAGCGAGGAGGAACTGCGGCCACCCCCGGAGGAAGAGGAGGAACCGCCGGCGCCCGTGGCCGGCGCGACGCCCCAGGCGCCCGTGGCGGAGGCCGCGCCGACGGCCGCGCCGGAGCCCGCCCCCGCCCCCGCCCCCGAGCCTGTCACGGCCTCGGTGCCGCCCCTCCTAGAGGCCCCCCCCGAGGTGGACGAGTCGCTCGCCCCGTCGGCCTACGCACCCCACCATCGCTTCTTCAGCGAGGCGATCCCTCGCGACGCGGCGTGCGAGGCCAGCGCCCGGCGGGTCCTGGCCTGGTGGCACGCGGCCGGCTGTCCCGCCGCCGACCGCGCCTCGGCACTGGGGATCGAACTGGCCGCCGGTCCCCACGGGGGCGTCGACGGGACTCGCCTCTTCGCCCTGTTCGCCGCAGCTCGATGCCTGGAGGCGGGGCCCGGGGGCCGCGCCCTCTGGGCGGCCCTCGCGGGGGTGGGGACCCTGGAGCGCCTCTACCGGGAGGAGACGTCCCTGGAGGAGGTCCTCGAGGGTCCCGTGGGGGAGGCCCCGGCCGCGGGGCTCCTGGTGGACCTGGTGCGCTACCGCCGCCGCCTCCAGGGCGAGGCCGGCCGCGCCCTGGCGCGCGCGCGCACGAGCGAGCAGCTCCTGGAGGCCCTGACGGCCGTGGCGGGGACGACGGCGGGGGCCCACCTCTTCTGGATCCCCAGGGAGATGCGCCTGGCGGGTCTCTGGAGGTTCCCGGAGGTGGAGCGCCTCTGCCCCGTGCCGACGGCCGCGGTGCGGGAGCACGCCTATCGGCTCGGGCTCCTCCCGGGGCACTACGCCCGCGGTACGGAGGAGCTGGCCCTGGCCGCGCGGCGGCTCTCGGTCTGGTTCCGTGCCTCCGAGGGCTTCGACCTGCCCCTGGCCCACTTCGCCCGGACCTACGGCTGCGCCTTCCACTGCGAGCGGTCCGCCCTTTGCCACCTGGACTGCCGCGAGCGGGAGGGTCCGGGGCCGGTCGACCTCTAGGCCCTACCGGCGGGACCCAGCTCCTCGCGCAGGGCCCGGGCGAGCCGGAGCAGGTCCTCCTCCGAGTTGTAGAGGTGGGCACTGACCCGGATCACCCGGGGTCGGAAGAACTCCGGACAGGCGACGACCACCCGGTGGCGCTCCCGGAGGCGCGCCCCCAGGTCCTCCGGGGCGTCCAGGGGGAGGACGAGCGAGACCATGCAGCCCTGCCACTCGGGGCCGTCCGCGGGCCCCACCGGGGCCAGGCCCGTCAGCGAGGAGACCGACTCCAGCAGGGCGCGGGCGTGCTCGCGGATGCGCGCGAGACCGGCCTCCTCCAGGAAGGCCAGGGCCACGGGGACCGACAGCAGGGCCGTGGGGTCCGTGGTCCCGGGCCAGTCGAAGAGACGGGCCAGGCGACCGCGGGAGGGGTCGCCGGGGGCCTCCTCCGGGGGCCAGCCCCAGCTCACCACCAGGGGCTCCAGGACCGCCTGGCGATCCCGGCAAACGTGGAGGAAGCCCGCCCCCTTGGGGGCGAGGAGCCACTTGTGGCCGTTGCCCGCGTACCAGTCGGCCCCCAGGGCATCCAGGTCCAGCGGGATCTGGCCCGGTCCATGGGCCCCGTCCACCAGCACCGGCACCCCGTGCCCGCGCCCCAGCTCCACCAGGCGCGCGATGGGCAGGACCAGGGCCGTGGGACTCGTCACGTGGCTCGCCAGGAGGAGCCGGGTCCGCGGGCCCAGGGCCCTCCGATAGGATTCCACCACCTGTTCGCGGTCCCTCAGGGGCACCGGGACCCGGGCGCGCACCAGCCTGGCCCCGGCCCTGCGACAGACGAAGTCCAGTGTCCTCGCCGCGGCCCCGTACTCGTGGTCCCCGGCCACCACCTCGTCCCCGGGCCCGAGAGACAGCGAGCGGGCCACCGCGTTGATGGCGGTGGTGGCGTTGGGCACCAGGGCCAGGTCGTCCGGGGAGGCGCCCACGAAGGGGCCCAGGGCGTGCCGCACCCCGTCCAGGAGGCCCTCCAGGCGCCCCGCCAGGAAGTCCACCGGGTCGCGCTCCACCTCGCGCCGGAGCTCGATGGAGCGCTCGAGGACCTCCCTGGGGCAGGCCCCGAAGGAACCGTGGTTGAGGAAGGCCAGATCGGCGTCCAGGAGGAAGCGGTCTCGCCATCTCTCGGTGGGAGGTGCCATGGATCGTGGGGGGACCATCCTCCACGAGCGCCACACCTCCGCAAGGGAAGAACCTTGACCCGCCGCCGCGTGCGCTATAGAAGGGCGGCCCGGGAGCCGCCCATGAACGAGAAGACCGCCAAGCTGATCCGAGAATACGCCCGCGTGTCCCACAAGGACCCCAGGGCGCTGAAGCGGGAGTGGGGTTCGACGCCTCGCCCGGAGCGCGAGGGGCTGCGCCGTCGCATGCGCCACGAGATCGCCGTCGCCGGATCGAGCGGTGCCGAGGGTGAGAAGGGCGAGGGGGACTGAGGGCTCGGGGGGGCCGTCGAGGCCCCCCCCCAATGGTCCTCCTCCCCGAAGGGGTCGCGAATGGGCAGGCGACGGCAGGACCACTACGCCCGCCGGGCCCGCAAGGAAGGTTACCCGGCCCGCTCCATCTACAAGCTGGAGGCCCTGGACCTGCGCTGGGGCCTGCTGGGGCCCGGGGATCGAGTGCTGGACCTGGGCTGCGCCCCGGGCTCGTGGCTCATCTACGCCGCGCGGCGGGTCGGGGCCAGGGGCCGGATCCTGGGCGTGGACCGGGATGCCGTCCCGGCGCCCCCGCCGGGGGTGCGCACCCTGGTGGCCGACGTCATGGAAACGGCGCCGGAGCGGCTCATGGAGCCGGCGGCGAGTGACCCCGGGGGGCCGTTCCACGTCGTCCTGAGCGACATGGCCCCCGGCACCACCGGCGACCGCTGGGCGGATCACGTACGGTCCGTGGCCCTGGCCCGTCGTGCCGCGACCCTTGCGGCGGCCTGCCTGGCGCCCGGGGGGCGCATCTGCATCAAGGTATTCGACGGGGAGCTGCTCCGTGAGCTGACGGCGGAGCTACGGCCCCTCTACGAGCGGCTGAAGCCCCAGCGGCCCCAGGCCACCCGCCGCGAGAGCCGCGAGGTCTACCTGGTGGGGCTGGGTTTCGTGGGCGCCAGGCGCTCACCTTGACAGCCTAGCATCCATACGTATATTTAGTATGTCCTCGCCGGCTGCACGCAAGATATGGTGTGGATCGGCCTGGGGGCAGGGGTCAAGGGTCGATGGCCTACGAGACCTTCGCACGGCTGCTGCGGTTGAAGCTCACCTTGGTGCGCTGCCTCCACCAGTCCGAGCCAAGCCGCCACGCCAAGTTGCGCGGAGCCATCCGGCAGATCGACCTGCTCCTGGCCGACTGCGACGACTATCCCGCCTACCTGGCCCAGTTCGCCGACCTGGAGCAGCAGATCGGCTAATAGCTCGGGGGGGGGGCGGCCTCGACGGCCCCCCCCCGATGTCCCCCCCTGGCGCGCCCCGGGCCACCACGCGCGCCGCGCCCTATGCGGGTCCTGGGGGGTTGTTTCGTGTTTGCACTCGCGGCGATGGTGGGAGGCGTCGTGTCTCCCAGCGGCCTCATTGCCCCAGAAGGATCGTGACGCTGTCCGAATCAATGTTCGCCGTAACCAGGTCCTGCTTCCCGTCGCGGTTGAAGTCGGCTACAGCCACAGAATAGGAGCGGCTTCCCACGGAGAAGTTCGTGGCCGCCCCGAAGCCCCCGACGCCATTCCCGAGGAGGATTGAGACGTTGCCCGAGTTGGCGCTTGTCGTGGCAAGGTCCCGTTTCCCGTCGCCATTGAAGTCGAATACAGCTACAGAATAGGTGCCGCTTCCCACCAGGGGACTCGTGGCTGCCCCGAAGCCCCCCGCGCCAATCCCGAGGAGGATCGAGACGTTGTGCGAGAAGGCGTTCGCCGCAGCAAGATCGTGTTTCCCGTCGCCGTTGAAGTCGCCTACGGCCATGGAGACGGGCGCGTTTCCCACCGGGGAATCTCTGGCCGCCGCAAAGCTGCCCGCGGTCGGGAGCGATGCGTTGAGGAAGATCGAGACGTTGTTCGAGAGGTAGTGCGTCGTAGCAAGGTCCTGTTTCCCGTCTCCGTTGAAGTCGCCTATGGTCACAGAGAGGGGGTGGTTTCCCACCGCGAAGTGCGTGGCCGCGCCGAAGCCCCCGGCGACATTCCCGAGGTGGATCGAGAAGTTGTTCGAGAGGTAGTTCGCCGTAGCAAGGTCCTGTTTCCCGTCGCCGTTGAAGTCGGCTACGGCCACAGAACGGGGGCTGGTTCCCACCGGGAAGTTCGTGGATGTCCCGAAGCCCCCAGCGCCATTCCCGAGGAGGATCGAGACGTTGTTCGAGTTGAAGTTCGCCATAGCCAGGTCCCGTTTCCCGTCGCCGTTGAAGTCGCCTATGGCTACAGACCTGGGGTCGATTCCCACCGCGAAGTTTGTCGCGGAGCCGAAGAGCGGGTCGTCGTCGGCAATGGTGACCGTGTGCGTGGTCTGGGCGCCGAGGCGGCCGCTACCGAGGACGTTGGAGAGCGTGAGGACCACGGTCTCCGCCCCCTCGAGGAGCGTGTCCGCCAGGACCGGGACATTGACCGTCCGCGTCGCGCCGTTCCCCGACCCGGCCGGGAACGTGAGCGTCGTGGCGACGGCCGTGTAGTCCGTGCCCGGCGTGGCGGTGCCCCCCGTGGTCGCCGCGCTCACCGTGAGGGCAGCCCCCAGGGTCGCACCGCCGGCCGTCGTGAGGGTGACCGTGACCGCGTGGTTGGCCGCTGCCTCGCCCGCGGTGGCGCTCGCCGCCGCGGTGAAGGCCACCGTGGGGGTGGCCTCGTCGTCCGTGATGGTGGCCGTGTGCGTGGTCTGGGCGCCGAGGCCGCCGCTCCCGGAGACGTTGGAGAGCGTGAGGACCACGGTCTCCGTCCCCTCGATGAGCGTGTCCGCCAGGACTGGGATGTTGACCGTCCGCGTGGCGCCGTTTCCCGACCCGGCCGGGAACGTGAGCGTCGTGGACACGGCCGTGTAGTCCGCCCCCGCCGTGGCGGTGCCCCCGGTGCTCGCCACGCTCACCGTGAGGGCCGCGGCCAGGGAGGCGCCGCCGGCCGTCGTGAGGGTGACCGTGACCGCGTGGTTGCCTGTAGTCTCGTTGGCCGTGGAGGTCGCCGCGGTGAAGGCCACCGTGGCGGCGGCCTCGTCGTCGGTGATGGTCGCCGTGTGGGTGGTCCGGGCGCCGAGGCCGCCGCTACCGAAGACGTTGGAGAGCGTGAGGACCACGGTCTCCGCCCCCTCGATGAGTGTGTCGGCCAGGACCGGGACAGTGACCGTTTGCGTGGCGCCGTTCCCGTTCCCGGCCGGGAACGTGAGCGTCGTGGACACGGCCGTGTAGTCCGCGCCCGGCGTGGCGGTGCCCCCGGTGCTCGCTACGCTCACCGTGAGGGCCGTGGCCAGGGAGGAGCCGCCGGTCGTCATGAGGGTGACCGTGACCGCGTGGTGGGCCGCGGTCTCGCTGGTCGTGGCGCTCGTGGCGGTCGCGAAAGACACCGTCCCGAACCTCGTGGACGTGGCGAAGACGGTGTAGGCGCCCTGCAGCCCCCCGGCGAGTCCCGTGGCGGTCTCGATCACCCGGAGGTGGTGCAGGCCTACGGGGGCGCCCGCGGGGACCGTGGCGCGGATCTCGGTGGCGGAGGCCACGGTCACGCCCGCGAGCGGGGTCACCGTCCCCGAGGTGGCGGCGATGAGCTGGACCTGGTAGGCGGTGCCGGTGAAGCCGCTGCCCGTGATGGTCACCGCCTCCGGCGCGGTGGTGGCGCCGGCGGTGGGGCCCATGGCGCTCACCGTGGGCCGCGCCGGAAGGGAACGCGTGCCCTGGCCCAGGACGGTGCCCGTCAGCCCCGCCGGGACGGACTGGCCGCCGTGGCGCGCGGGGAAGGTGACCTGGGCGAACCTGTCCATGGCGGCGGCGAGCTGCGTGGTCAGCACCGAGCTGTCCAGTCTCTGGTCGGCGATGTCCGTGCGCGCCGCCTGCAGCAGGTCGAGGGGGTCGCTGGAGGCATCGGCGGCCAGTTGCGTCAGGCCAGCCAGCAAGAGGCCGTAAATCGAACCCTCGTCCACGGCGCTGGCCTGGGTCAGGTCCGTGGGGCGCTGGAAGACGATGTCCCCCAGGCCGAAGAGGGCGGCGACCTGGGCGTTGGCGTTGCGGTAGGCCTGGGAGAGCCCCACGGACGCGATCTGGTCCCGCGAGAGCGCGTGGGCCAGGGTGGTGAGGGGGGTGACGACTACCGACGGCGCGTAGCCCGCCAGGGCCACCGTGAGGGGCGTGTCGGCCCGCAGGGTGCGGGTCTGGCCCGTGGCCTCGTCGGTGTAGGTGCCGGAGGTGACCTCCAGGACGAGCGGTCCCTGGTGAGCCGTGGGGACAAAGAGGGTGTAGCCGCCGTCGGGCCCCGTGGTGGCGGTGCCCAGGGCCGAGCCGATCTTCTGCCCGGTGACCGCGTCCGCGGCGTAGGCGCGCACCTCGCCCCCGGCGACGGGGCCCTTGACCACGCTCCCGGCGATGGGCCGCACGGTGGGGCGGGAGGCATCACCCTCGCCCCCGCCCCCCCCGGAGGCCGCCCCGGCGGCCACGGCGGCGGCGGTGAAGAGGGGGCCGCCGCAGCCCGCGGAAGCCGCGCAGGCCAGGGTCGCAAGCCATCTCGCCAGGGTCCTCATCTATGGCTTGCCCCTCGCCTCCATGTGGATCCTGCCCACCAGCGCGGTGCGCCCGGCGCGGGCGGTCTCCCACACGAGATGGACCTCCCGGCCGAGGTCCACCGCGACCGGGTGGAGGACGAGGGCGCGGCGTCGCAGCTCCCGGACCCGCTCTCTGGGGCTCCCCCCGTCCGTCCCCTCCGCGGGGTAGAGGCGGCGGCCGTCCAGCTCGACCCCGACCAGGTAGTCGTCCTCGCCCCGGACGTGGCCCTCGACGGAGAGCTGCTCGCCCAGGCCCTCCGCCGTGGCCCCCGGTCCCAGGCGGCGGAACGTCAGGTCCATGGGCAGCTCGGGCGGCAGATTGGCCCCCTCGAGGGGCCGCTCACCGCCCAGGACCCCGCCGCCTACCACGGCCCACTCGACGGTGGGCCTCAGGCCCCCCACGTCCCGGGCGGCGTGGAAGAAGAGCGCCGAGAGCGCCGGTCCGGCGGCGGTGGTGAGCAGGCTGGCGGCCACCTGGGCCCGATCATCCGGGATCCACGGGGCGGGCCAGAGATTGATGAGCAGGTAGCGCATGGGACCGGAGGTGCGCTCGTGGAAGCTGAGGGTGTCCTCCAGGGCCAGGGGCCCGCTGGCGAGCATGGCCACCGGGGGGCCAGCGGAGGCGCGGCGCAGCCGGAGGACCATCTCCCCCCGCAGGCGGTAGCGGCCGTCGTGGGCCCAGGCACCGGGATAGCCCGCCAGACAGTGGAGGACGACCCGCCGGGGGCCGGGGTGCCAGCCCAGCCACTCGATGCAGAGATCCCTGACCTCCACCTCCAGCCACGCGTCGCCCTCCGGGGACGGCGGGGCCCCATCCCCCTGGTGGACCACCTCCCGGGAAGGGCCCCAGCGAGGAGAGGACCGACGAGGGCCGCCGGTTCGGGGGACGTCCCGGCAGACCACCTCCCGGAAGAGGCCCCAGCGGTCGATGAGCTGGACCAGGCGGGTTCGCAGAAGCCTCTCCAGGGCCTCCGGCGGCGGGCCGCCGTCCAGGCTCGGGACGGCCACCGCTTCCACCAGGAGCCGGGTCGGGACCGGGGCGGCGCCGGCAGCGGCGCGGCGGGCCCAGTCTGCCTGTCGCTGCAGGGCCACGGTGGTGCCGAGGTCGCGGTGGTCGTGACGGGCCAGCGAGGCGCAGCCGCTCCCGGCGCACAGCACGAGCAGGTGCGCCGCGAGCCACCCGCGCGCGGCTACCATTGCAGTACCACCCCCCCGAGGAAGCGGGCCTCCGCCGCCAGGCGAATGCGCACCGCCTCCTTGGCCTCCTCCAGGCCCTCGCACCGGGCCAGCCTGTCGCGCAGGGCATGCGCCGGCTGGGCCCGGGGGAGGACGGCGGCGACGAGGAGCGAACGCCCTGGGACCCTGCGATAGGGGTAGCTCTCCAGACCCCAGCCCGCGTCCCGGGGCAGGACGATCTCGGCCCCCGCCTCCAGGCGGAAGGCCAGCTCGGTGGCGTTGAACTCGTCGGGGACCACCTGCCACACCCGGGGGGCTAGCCCATCGGAGCAGTCCAGCCTGTAGACGTAGAGATAGCCCTCCTCCTCTCCCCGGTAGAGGACCTCCAGGCGGAAGGCCTCGGGGGCGGCCACGGGCTCGATGTCCATGGCGCGGGTGAGGAAGATGGGCCTACCAGGGCGGCCCCCGGCCCCGAGGAGGGTCAGCGTGAGGATGGCCCCCCGCGGCTCGGACCCGGCACGCCTCGGGTCGTAGCGGCCCGCCGTGGCGTAGGCGTCCACGGCCCGGGGGTGGTCCCCGGACAGCTCGGCCTCCACCCCCACGCTGGTGTACTTGTCGGCGAGGGCCGAGCGCACCTCCCAGAGTCTGCGCTCCGAGTCCAGGGTATAGAACTCGCTCAGCCCGCCGCGCAGGGCCGTCGCGTAGAGCGCCTCCGCGTCCTCGTGGCGACCCTCGGCGTCCGCCTGGCGGGCCTCCGCCCAGGTGGTCCGCGCCGCCGGCGGCATGGCCTCGCGGCGGCAGACGGCCTCCAGCTCGGCGAGCCGGGTGTCCTGAGCGTTCTGGGGGCACTGGGCGAGGGCCCGCCTTGCGGATTCGAGGGCGGCCACCCAGTCGCCGCCGGAGGCGGCCTCGCCCACCTTCGTGCGCATCAGGCGCACCTGGGCTTCCTTCCGGAGGGCGGCGGCAGCGACCTCGTCGCGGACCTGGTCCAACCTACCGGCGGGGGCATCGAGGACCGCGAGGGCCTGGGGGGCTTCGCCCCGGGTCAGGTGCTCGTAGGCGGCGTGGAGGACCATCTGGCCGGCGCGCTCCCGCAGCTCGCGGACCGTCTCCGCGGGGGCGTGCTCCGCGGCTGCGGCGAGGAGGGCGAGGGCGGCGTAGAGGCGCCCGATGGGGTCCTCGCGAAAGGCCCGCTCCGCGTCCTCGGTGAGCCAGGCCACGAGCGTGCCGCGCAGGAACTCCCGCGCGGAGGCAGTCTCCGGTTCGTCCGCGGGAAGGGCCTCCCGGAGCCGCCGCACGGCCCCCGCCGGGTCCCCCTCCCGCAGTCCCCGGGCCTCCCGCAGGGCGCGGTTGGCGGCGAGGTGGTAGAACCAGCCGGCGGACTTCGGCTTCGTGGGGGCGTACTCCCTTGCCCGCGCCAGGGCATAGACGCGCCCCTCCGCGACATCCTTCTCCATGAGCGCGTCGGCGTGCCGCAGCTCCAGCAGGGCCGCGTCCCTGCACAAGAGCCCCGATCCGGCCACGATGGTCCCGTCCTGCACGAGGTCCTTGAGCCGCCGGGCCGCCTCGTCGAGCTGACCGCCCTCCAGGTAGTCGGCGGCGATCCGGAGGCGCGCGCTGTCCTCCAGGACCACCTCCCGGTCCGCGAGCAACCCCTCCCAGTCGTGGAGCCGGGGCACATCTCCAGGCAGCGGGAGGTCCCCGGCGCTCGGCTCGAGACGCACCGGGACCGAGCGGGGGCGCTCCAGCCCGGCCAGGGCCGCGTCGGTCTTCACCACCACCCACCGACCGAGGTCGTAGTGGCGCACGCCGCCGTCATGGAGGGTGTGGACGGCCCCCGTCGGGAGGACCTGGGGCTCCAGGTCCGCGTCCCCCTGCCGGAGGTGCAGCCGGGCCTCGCCCCGGAAGGGGGGGCACCTTCAGCTCGTACAGGCCGTCCGGCCCGCTCTCGGCGACCTCCAGGACGTGGTGACCGTCCACGGCCCCGTCCGGATCGTCGACGTGGAGGCGCACCTTGAGGTGGGGGAGAGGCGCACCGTGGGCGTCCACCGCCACCCATCGGACAAGCCAGTAGGCGGGCTCCAGGCAGACCTGGAGCTCCTGGCCGTCCCGGGGGCGATCCATGACCACCCGCCGCTTCACCCAGAGGTAGCCCGGGGCCTCCACCTCCAGGTAGTAGCGGGTCTCCTTGAGGGAGTGCAGCTCGGCGGGGAGGTCGTGGGGGGCGCCGTTGAGGAGCATCCGGGCGCCGGAGATGGGGTGGCCAGAGAGCCGGTCCAGGGCGACCACTCGCAGTTGGAGGTCCCCGCCGCGGGTGGGCGCCACGTCCACGCCCTCGCCGGCCTCGGCCCAGCGCAGCCCATCGTCGAGGTCCCCGGATGCCCGGGGGAGGGGGGCAGGCACGACCTCCGGGGCCGCCTCCGTCGCGGCCGGGGATCCGGCCGCCCGTGGGCCGGGAGGCCCCGCGCAGCCCGCCAGGAGGAGCGCCGCCGCGACGGCGGGCGAGGGACTCAGGCGTCGTGTGGCCTGCCAAGGGCGGAGGGTCCTGACCATCGCGCTCACCCCCTGCGCGCCGAGGCGTGGACACTTTGCCAGGGTGTGCGCGTTAGAGCATAGCGTGGCGGCTGGCCCGCGATCCATGGGGTCCCGTATTCCTACCGCCCCACGGGCAGCCGCACACGGATCGTGGTCCCCACGCCCGGGGTGCTCTCCACCTCGACCCTCCCGCCGTGTCCCTGGACGATGTTCTTCACGATGGCCATCCCCAGGCCGAACCCGCCCTTCTTCCCCCTGGTGAAGAAGGGCTCGAACAGGCGTCCCAGGGTATCCTCGTCCATCCCCTTGCCCGTGTCCTCGACCCGGAAGACCACGTCGTTCCCGTCCCGGGCCACCCCCACCAGCAGCCGGCCCCGGTTCTCCATGGCGTCGCGGGCGTTGTTGACCAGGTTGAAGAGGACCCGGCGCATGCGCTCCGTGTCCATGGGGAGCGCGCCCCGGTAATCCACCCGCCGCTCCACGACCAGCTCCGGGCTCTCCGCCAGGTCCCGCTCCAGCGTCCGGAAGAACTCGTCCATCATGGCCCCCACGTCCGCGTCCACCACCTGGAGGCTGGTGCTGCCGCGGGAGAACTCCAGGATCTCCCGGAGCATCCCGGTGATCCGCTCCGACTCGGCCTCGATGACCTGGACGAACTCCTTGTTCCGCGGGTCCTGCTCCCCCAGGAGGTAGGCGTATCCCTTGATCGCGGTCATGGGGTTGCGCAGGTCATGGATGATGGTCGAGGCCATGGCCCCGATGGTGGAGAGGCGCTGCTCGCGCACCAGCTCCTGTTGCATTCGCACGTGCTCCACCGCCAGGGCCGCCTGGGAGGTGAGGATCTGGCCCAGGGTCTCGTCGTCGGGGTCGAAGACCGCTCCTTCGCCCTTCTTGTTGATGACCTCCAGACATCCGATGGTGCGCTCCCCGATGCTCATGGGTATGCCCAGGATCGAGCGCGTCCGGTAGCCCGTCTCCCGGTCCACCCGGTCGCTGAAGCGTCCGTCCCGCGAGGTGTCGGGGATGTTGGCTAGCTGGCCTCGCGCCACGACCCAGCCCACGACGCCCTGTCCTGACTCCAGAGGGATGCGCTTGATGGCCTCGCCGCTCCCCCCGTGGACGACGTGGAAGTAGAGGCGGCCGGTCTTGGGCTCCGCCAGTGCGATGGAGGCGGCCTCCGCGTCCAGGAGTTCGCAGGACAGGGCGATGATCTCGCTCAGGAGACCGTCCAGCTCGAAGTGGGATCGGAAGCGGTTGGAGAGCTCGAAGAGGGCGTTGAGCTCGTCCGCGCGCTGGTCGGCGGCGAGGCGCTTCAACCGGGTCGTGTCGTGGGGCGGCATCGGCCCTCCGCGGGCAGGCGGATTCTAGGGCGAGCCGCCCGGACCTGTCAATTCAACGGCACCGGACGAGCCCCTGGACGTCCACCCCCAGGGCGCGGCGCCCCTTCTCGATGGCGTCCAGGAAGCGGCGCGCGTCGGCCGGGTAACCGGCCGTGGGGGCGAGGCCCGGGACGTGCGAGAGCCACCAGGCGTTGAAGGCGGCCATGTGGACCTCGCGGAGGTACTTGGCGAAGAGGGAGGCCAGGCCGGCCGCGAAGTCGAGCCCGTCCGCCCCGCGGAGGAAGCCCACCCGCGCGGCCTCCGCCCCCCCCCGCAGGCGATACCACGAGGCGGCTCGGCCCTCCGACTCCGCCGCCACGGCGCGACCGGGGAGGGCCTCCGCGAGGAGGGCGCCGTAGCGGTCCCTGGACCCGTGCTTGTCCGCGACGGCCTCCAGGGCCTCGCCCCCGTTCTGCCCCAGGGCCCACTCCAGCAGGGTGCCCGCCAGGCGGCCCAGGAGCCGCGCCTTGTTCGGGCTCGTGCCGCCGGCCGCAAGGCACCCGGCGTTGAAGGCGCGGACCCCCAGGAGCCGGAGGCGCACGCCCGCCAGGAGCGCCCCGCGCTCGGCCAGGTCGCGGCCCAGGTCCCGAGCGGCCGCGCCGGCCGCGTCCCGGTCGCCGGCGAGCGGGAGCGCCAGGGCGTCGAGGTCCCGGTCCCAGGGCTCCGGCCGCCCGGCGAGGTCCCCCGGCTCGACGAGGCCCCGCCGGAGCGCCCCCGCCGTGATCGGGACGCCCGCGAGCGCCAGCGCTGCCCAGGGGAGGACCTGGGCCTCCAGCCTCGACAGGGCCCGCCGGCCCCGGTGGACCCGCTTGGAGTCGCCCACCACGCGCGGCGCGCCGCGCTCGCCGGGCCGCCCCACGGCGCCCCGGAGGAGGTCCCACGCCGAGCGGCCGTCCCGGCCTTCCGGTAGCCGGAGGACCACCGCCGCGACGGCCAGGGGCCCCAGCCTGGGGCCGTAGCCCGCCTCGTCCAGGCCTGCGATCATCACTCGCTGCGCAACCTCCGGTGGCTCGCCTGTCGCGGCCATCCGGCCGGGCAGCATAGCGGGGCGCGCGGCCCGTCTCTATAATCTCCTCGCGATGCTTCGGCTCCTCGCGCTCCTCGTCCTCCTCCACTCCTCGCCCTCGGACGGGGTGGGCGAGGCCCGGGGACTGGCCCGGCGAGGGGCCTACGAGGAGGCCCTGGACCGGCTGGAGGGGGCGGCGGAGCCGGCGGCGAGGCGGCTGGCGGGGGAGATCCTCCTGGAGCTGGGGCGCCACGAGGAGGCCCGCGCCGCCTGGCAGGAGGCCCTGCGGCTGGACCCGGTCGACGCCGCGGCCACCCTGGGCCTGGCGCGGCTGGCGGAACTGGCCGGCGATGGGGACGAGGCCGCGCGACTCCACGACCAGGTCATCGAGACCTACCGGACGGCCCGCACCGCGGGGACGGGGCTCTACCTGGCCGCGGGCCGCGCCTGCGCCGCGCGCGGGCGCGGCGAGGACGCCCACAACCTCTACGAGTGGGCCCTGGAGGAGGACCTGGCCGGGTCCCTGCGCGCGGACATCCTCGCGGCCCACGGCGACCTCTGCCTGGCGGAGGGGCGCGTGGGGCAGGCGCGCCCCCGGTACGAGGAGGCCCTGCGCCAGGACGAGACCCACCCGGCGGCCCTCCTGGGTCGGGCCCGCGCGGCCCTGGCGGCGGGCTCGGCGGCCGCGCTGGAGGCGGCCCGCGCGGACCTGGAGGCGGCCCTGGGGCAGAACCCTCGCCTGGTGGCGGCCCTGGAGCTGGAGGCGGAGCTGGAGCTGGCCGGCGGACGCCTCGAGGAGGCGGAGGCCCTGGCGCGGCGGGCCCTGGAGGTGAATCCCCGCGCCGAGGGGGCCCTGGCGGCCCTGGCGGCCCGCCACCGGGCGGCCTCCGACGAGGATGCCGCGGCCGCGGTGGAGGCGCGGGCCCTGGGGCTGGGCGTCCCCGAGTCCCGCTGGCGCGCGCGGCTGGCCGCCCTCCGGGAGGCCCCGCGCCGGGCCCGCGTGGACGAGGCGGACCGCCTCGCGGCCTCGGGGCGCTATCGCGAGGCCGCCGGGGCCTACGCGGCCATCCTGGCCGAGGACCCGGGGAGGGCCGACGCCCTGGCCGGCCGCGCGGCGGCCCTGGCGGCCACCGGGGAGGCGGAGGCCGCCCTGGAGGACCTGGGGCGGGCCGTGGCGCTGGTCCCAGACGACCCGGGGCTCCGGGTGCGGCGCGCGGAGGTCCTGCGCTCCCGGGGGCGGGACGAGGAGGCCGACGCGGAGCTGGCGCGGGCCCTGGAGCTGGCCCCGGACCACCTGAGCGCACGCGTGGCTCGGGGCCTGCTGCTCCTGGAGACGGGGCGCCTGGAGGAGGGCCGCGAGGCCCTGGCCCAGGCCGCCGCCGAGGGCCCGGCGGCCCCAAGCCCGGAAGACCGCCTGGCCGCGGGCAGGGCCCTGGAGGCCCTGCACCAGCTCCCGCGCGCCTCGGAGCATTACGTGGCGGCCATCCGCATGGACGCCTCGTTCCAGGCGGCCCACGCGGCCCTGGGGGACCTCTACCTGGGCGCCCTGCACTTCAACGACGCCCGGGCGACCTACGAGCGTCTCCTGGCCATGAACGCGGACCACGTGGGCGCCCTCCTGGGCATGGCCGGCGTCTACCTCTACGCCTACAGCCTGGGGACCGAACGATACGACCGCGCCCGGGAATGCGTGACCCATGCCCTGGAGGTGGACCCCAGCTCCCCGGAGGCCCGCGTCTTCCTGGCGGAGCTGGCCATGGAGGACCGCGCCTACGACGCGGCCCAGGCCGAGCTGGACCGGGCCCTGGCCGTCCACCCGCGCCACGTGGCCGCCCGGGCCCTCGCTGCGGCCTGCGCCCGGATGTGTATGGACGAGGCCGGCTTCGAGGCCCACCGGTCGGCCTGCTTCGCCGCCAATCCGCGCTCGGCCGCGTTCTACGACCGGCTGGCCTCGGCCCTGGCGGAACGCTACCAGTTCCAGGACGCCGTGGACCTGGCGGGGCGGGCCGTGGAGCTGGACCCGCTCTGGTGGGACGCCTACCACACCCTTGCCCTCAACCTGAGCCGCGTGGGGGACGAGGCCTCGGCCCTGAAGGTCCTGCGGAAGGTGCGGGACGTGGACTCCTTCAACGTCTGGTCCAACAACCTCCTCACGGTCCTGGAGGTCATGGAGTCGGACTTCGTCACCGAGGAGACGGAGCACTGCACCATCCGCATCCACCGGGACGAGGCCCCGCTCATGCTGCCGTACGTCCGGGCGCTCGTCGAGGACGCCCGCACCACCCTGGGGGCGAAGTACGGGGCCTGGCCCGAGGGCCGCGTCCTCGTCGAGGTCTTCAACGAACACGCCCATTTCTCCGCCCGGTCCGTGGGGCTCCCCAACGTGGGGGCCCTGGGGGTCTGCTTCGGCCGGGTCGTCACCATCGACTCGCCCCGGGCCCTTCCCCCCGGGACCTACAACTGGGCCCGCACCCTCTGGCACGAGCTGGCCCACGTGGCCACCCTGACGCGCAGCGGCCAGCGCGTCACCCGCTGGCTCACCGAGGGGCTCTCGGTCCACGAGGAACAGGAGGCCCGGCCCGACTGGGACCGGGAGATGGACCTGGAGTTCCTGACGGCCCTGCACCAGGGGCGGCTGGCCCCCATGGCGGAGATCGACTCCACCTTCACCCGCCCCCGCTGGGGCGGGCAGGTCCTCCTCTCGTACTACCAGGGCTCGCTCATCGCCCGCTTCGTCGAGGGCCGCTGGGGCCCCGAGGCCCTCCTGGCGATCCTGGACGCCTACCGGGCCGGCGGCGACACCGCCTCGGCCCTCGCCGGGGGGCTGGGCCTCGGCCTGGAGGCCTTCGACGCCGCCTTCCTGGAGTGGTGCCGCGGGCGCACCGCCTCCGTCAAGGTCCTCCCGCCGCTGGGGCCCGAGGGGCTGGAGCGGCTGAAGAGGGAGGTGGAGGAGTCCCCCACCGACGCGCGGGCGCGCGCCGAGCTGGCGCGGGCCTACATCGAGGCCGGGCGGCCCGTGGACGCGGAGCTCCACGCGAGGAAGGCCCTGGCCCTGGGGGGCGCGGAGGCGGACGGCCGGGCGGTCCTCGGCCTGGTGCGGCTCGCCCGGGAGGATCACGCCGGGGCCCTGGGCCACCTGGAGGCCGCCCTGGCCGGCGGGACCCGGGACGCCTGGAGGGCGTGGCGCGCCGTGGCGGCGTGCAAGGCGGCCCTGGGCGACCGGCGCGGGGCGGTGGACGCCCTGGAGTCGGCCCGGGCCCTCTTCGGGCGGGACCCCTCCATCTACAAGGAGCTGGCGGGCCACTACCAGGCCCTGGGTGACGAGGCGGCGGCCCTGCGCGCCATGGAGGCCTACGTGGCCATCGACTCGGACGACCTCGAGGCCCGGCTCGTCCTGGCGGATCACTACCGGGTGGCCGGGGAACGGGAGGCCCTGGCCCGGGTGCTGGCCGAGGCCAACACCATCGACCCCGCCGAGCCCCGGATCCACCTGCCCCTCGGCGACGCCCTCCGGGGGCTGGGGCGCCTGACGGAGGCGGTGCGGGAGTACGAGGCGGGCCTCGTCCTGGGCGGGACCGAACGGGAGGCCTTGCTGGCGGGCCTAGTGGAGACCCACCTCGCCCTGGGGGAACTGGACCGCGCCCGGTCACGGCTGACGGAGGCCGAGGAGGCCTTCCCGGGGTCTCGGCGGCTCAAGCGCCTCCGGCGCGCCCTCGGTGAGGCCGAGGGCGGCGGCCGGCGTGGGCCCTACTAGGGGTGAAGCCCGACGGCCCTGCCCAGGTCGTCATGGTCCTTCTCGGGGGCCTCGCGGTCTTCCTCTACGGGATGGGCCTGGGGGGGGAGTACCTCCAGAGGACCGCCGGCCGGCGCCTGCGCCAGGTCCTGGCGCGACTCACGGGCAACCGCGTCCTCGGGGTCGGCGTCGGGACGGTGGTCACCCTCATCACCAACTCCTCCTCCGCCACCAGCGTCATCCTCGTGGGCTTCGCGGGGGCGGGCCTCATCACCGTGGCCCAGGCCATCCCCGTGGTCATGGGGGCCTCCATCGGCACGGCCTTCACCGTGCAGCTCATCGCCTTCAACCTCTCGGACCACGCCCTGTGGATGGTCGCCGGGGGTTTCGTCCTGAGCAGTCTGAAGGGCCGCGCGGCCCTTGCGGCCGCGGGTCATTTGGCCATGGCCTTCGGGTTCATCTTCCTGGGCATGGGGCTCATGCGCGACGCGGTGGCGCCCCTCCGGGACGACGCCGGATTCCTGGACGTGCTCCGGCAGTTCCAGGAGCGGCCCTGGCTGGCCGCTCTGGTGGGGCTGGTCTTCACGGCGATCATCCAGGCCAGCGGGGCCTCCGTGGGCCTGCTCATCGCCCTGGCGGGCCACGGGGACCTCAGTCTCCAGGCGTCCATCGCCTACGTCCTGGGAGCCAACGTGGGGACCTGCATCACCGCGATCCTGGCCAGCCTCGGGTCCCCGCGGGAGGGGAAGCAGATCGCCCTCGCCCAGCTTGCCTTCAAGCTCGTGGGTTCGCTGGCGGCCATGGCCTGTCTGGGCTGGCTGGCGGCCGCGACCCAGGCCGCCACCTTGGGGGTGACCCGCCTGGACCTGGCCCTGGCGGACGCGCGGGCCACGCCCCGGGCCATAGCCAATGCCCACCTGCTCTTCAACCTGGCCAACACGATCCTCTTCCTCCCGGCCATCGGCCCCCTGGCCCGCCTGGTGGCCTGGGCCGTCCCCACCCGACCGGAGCAGGAGGCCTACTTCCGGCCGCGGTTCCTGGACGAGCGCGTCCTGGACACGCCGGAGGTGGCCATCGCCAACGCCCACCGCGAGACCCTGCGCATGGCGGAGGTGGTGGAGCTGATGCTCCGCGACGCCATCGACGTCTTCACCCACACGGACGAGGCCCTCCGGGACCGGGTGAGGCGCCGGGACGACCGGGTGGACCTCCTCCAGGTGGAGGTCACCCGCTACCTGACACTGGTCTCTCGCCGCTCCCTGGGGGCCGAGCCCTCGGAGCGCGTGGTGACGCTCCTCAACGTCGTTCACGACCTGGAGGGCATCGGCGACGTGGTGGTGAAGAACCTGATGGAGAACGCCGCGAAGAAGGCCCAGCTCCGGCTGGAGTTCTCCCCCGAGGGACTGGAGGAGCTGGTGCGCTTCCACGCCCGGGTCCTGGCGAACTTCCGCGCGGTAGTGGGGCTCCTCGAGAGGGACGACGACCCGGAGACCCGCCGGGAGCTGGCCCCCCGCCGCCTGGACCTGCTCCTGGAGGAGGACCGGCTCCGGCGCAAGCACATCGAGCGGCTGGCCGGGGGCCTGCAGGCCAGCCTGGACACCAGCGCCATCCACCTGGACGTCCTCGGGAACCTGCTCAGGATCAACCTCCACGTCCTGAACATCGCCCGCCACGTCCTGGGACCGCGCCAGGACGAGGACGTCCTGGAGTGAGGGACGAGCGTAGCGAGCCCCGAACAGGGGGGTCGGGGGGGTGCGCGCAGTGCACCCCCCCCATCCAGGACCCCCTCGCGCCGCGACCGGAGGGAACGGCGTGAGGGGCATCGCCGGCGCGGCGGCCTTCTCGGTCCTGGCCATGGCCCTGGCCTGCCGCGCGGTAGCGCCGGGGCCCCCGCGGCCGGCGCCGGCGCACGGGGAGGTCCTCTATCGCAACGCCGCCCGGGGCGGGGACACCCTGGTGGTCCTCGCCACGGACCCGGCCTCGCCCCACCTGGAGCTGGTCCGTCTCTCGCTGGCCCGCTCCGGGATGCGCCTCGACCGCGGGGCCGGCGCGGGGGCGGGAGCGGCCGTCGGGGGCCTGGTGGCGCCGGAGGACCTGGGGGGTTTGGTGGCCCGGCTGGACGAGGTGGGCCTCTACGCCCTGCCTGCCCTGGAGCCCGCCCCGGATCTGCCCCCCAGGGAGGTGCACGGGGTCGTGGTGGACGCCGGGGGACGGCGTTTCGCGGTGGTGCAGACCTCCTTCACCACCGCGGACGAGTTCCGTCGCTTCGCCCTCATCCAGAAGCTCATCATCGCGTGGTCCAATCGGGCCGTCCCTCCCCCCGATCGGGGCCCGGTCCGGTGATCTCCCCGTTCCTGTTCCTCGCCGTGGGCGTGGCGATGGCGGCAGTCTATCGGGCCCCGGCGGGTCTCGCCCCACCCGGCGCCGCTCCCACCCTGGCCCTCGTGGCGCTCGGCCTGGCGGCCGGGGCCGCCCTGGCCCGGCTGATCGCGGCCTCGGCCTCCCGCCGCCTGGGCCGCGAGCCCGCCCTGCGCGAGGGGGCCGTCCGCGCCTACCGGCGCGGACGCGTGGTCTACGGACTGGCCGCCCTGGCCGCCTACGGGGCCCTGGTCCACGGTGCGCACTGGACCCTGTTCGTGGACCGGGGCCTGGGGCTCCTGGACCTCGCCCCCCTGAACCGCCCGGTGCACCTGGCGCCGCTCCTGGCCCTGGCCGTGGCGGCCTGGTGCATCTTCCACCGCATCGAGGCGGCATGGACCCCCAGCGGCGAGGGCCTGGGACGCCACCTGGGGCGGCAGCTCCGGGCCGCCCTCATCCCCCTGGTCCCCTTCCTGGCCTTCCAGGCCCTGGGCGACCTGCCCGGGACGCTGCCCGCCCTGGACCGACTCCTCCGGGCCGCGCCCCTCCTGGAGCCCCTGGCGGTGGCCGCCTTCCTGGTGCTGGTCTTCACCCTGGCCCCGGTCCTGGTGCGCCACCTCTGGCCGGGCGGACCGCTCCCGGCGGGGCCGCTCAGGACTCGCCTGGAGGCGGCGGCCGAGCGCGCGGGGGTGCGGCTCCGGGACATCCACCTCTGGGACACCGGGGGGAGCGGCCTCACCAACGCCTGCGTCGCCGGCCTCTTCCCGGGGCTTCGCCGCGTCTTCCTCACCGACGCGCTGGTGCGGGGGCTCGCCCCGGAGGAGGTGGAGGCGGTCTTCGCCCACGAACTGGGCCACGCGGTCCACCGGCACTTCCTCACCTACCTGCTCCTCGCCCTCGGCTTCCTCTCGGCCATGGACTGGCTCGAGGGCCTGCTCCCGGCGGACGCCTCGGACGCCATGGTCGCCGGGGCGAGCGTCCTCGTGGCCCTGGCCTTCCTGGCCCTCTTCGGGGCGCTCTCGCGGAGGCTGGAACAGCAGGCGGACCTCTACGCCCTGCGGTTCCTGGGCACCGCCGCCCCCCTGGCCGGGGCTCTGCGCCGCCTCACCGCCGGGGGTACCGACGGGCCTCGCCGCTGGGCGTGGCGCCACCCGAGCGTCCCGCGCCGGCTCGCCTTCCTGGGGCTTGCCGAGCGCGAGCCGGCCGCGGCGGAGCGCCTGGAGCGCCAGGTGCGGGCCTGCGTGGTGGCCGTGGGACTCCTGGTGGGGCTCGGGGTGGCCGGACTCCCCGCGCGCCACCGGACGACCCCGGCCGCCAGCCAGGGCGTGGTGCCGTCCGGGGGGGCGTCCGTGGGCTCGGACTGAGTCCTTTCCCTTTGACACCACGGCGGGCCACCGCTATAGTCCGCCCCTTCGGTTCACGGAGATCGTGCACTCGATGATCTGCGAGACCTGCGGTTCGCGCAGCTTCCGGGAGCGGGAGGTAGACGGCTTCCTGGCCCTGGAGTGCCAGCTCTGCGGCGAGGTGGAGGCGGACCGTTCCTCCCCCACGGCCGTGGACCGCCACCGGGAGCTGGAGGAACGGCAGTCCCTGGGCGTGGAGGACGGCATCTGGCCCCTGGTGAAGGCCCTGCGCGCCATCGACGCGGTGGAGACCTACTCCTCCTGCGAGGGCCACGCGACCCACGGGACCCTGCCCTACGTCTACTTCCGCATCGACGACCCCACGGTGCGGAGCCTCGAGCGCCTCGTCCTGGCCCTGGACCTGGCCTGCCGGAAGGCGCGCCTCCCCTGGGGCCTGGACGTGACGGTGGACCGCAACCGCGTCGCATACCTCCTGCGCCCGCGGGGCTTCGGCCCCCACGCCCGGGTGGACGCCGCCACCCTGGAGCGCGGCCGCGCCGACGTGGCCCCCATCGCCGAGGAGCTGACCCGGAACACGCGGCTCGCCTGGTTCCTCGATTTCTAGCAGGCCGCCGGTGGCGGCTGCTGCTCGCTGATGGACCACTTCGCCTACCGCGGCGGCGAGCTATGGTGCGAGGGGTTG
The DNA here is from genome assembly GCA_016209495.1 of Planctomycetota bacterium. GTDB lineage: Bacteria > Planctomycetota > JACQVX01 > JACQVX01 > JACQVX01 > JACQVX01. The sequence continues at coordinate 1,375 of JACQVX010000100.1, read as the reverse complement.
CGGGTGGCGGACGTCGCCGCCGAGCGGGGCACGCCCCTCTACCTCTATAGCCGTCAGACCATCTGCGACCACTACCGCCGGCTGGCGGAGGCCTTCGCCCCGGCGGCCCCCATGATCTGCTACTCGGTGAAGGCCAACGCCAACCTGGGGGTCCTGCGGGTCCTGGCCGACGAGGGGAGCGGCTTCGACGTGGTGAGCGCCGGGGAGCTGTTCCGCGTCCTCCGCGCGGGGGGTGACCCGGCCCGTGCGGTCTTCGCAGGCGTGGGCAAGACCCCCGACGAGATGGCCTTCGCCCTGGACCAGGGGGTCCACCTCTTCAACGTGGAGTCGGCGGGCGAGCTCTGGACCCTGAACGAGGTGGCCCTCTCCCGCTCCCGGGTGGCCCCGGTGGCCCTCCGGGTCAATCCGGACGTGGACCCGCGGACCCACCAGTACGTCGCCACCGGGAAGCGGGGGAGCAAGTTCGGGCTGGACATGCAGGCCGCCGCGTCGCTCCTGGACGAGGTGGCCGACCTGCGCGGCGTGCGGGTGCGTGGCGTGCACATGCACATCGGCTCCCAGATCACCTCCGTGGACCCCTACCGGGCCGCCCTGGAACGGGTCGTGGACTTCGTGGCCGGGGCGCGCTCCCGGGGGGCGGAGCTGGACACGATCAACATCGGCGGGGGTTTCGGGGTGTGGTACCAGGACCGGTCGGCACCACTCGCCGCGGACCACGCCAGGGCCATCCTCCCCCTGGTGGCGTCGGCTGGCTGCCGGCTCCTCATGGAACCGGGCCGGTTCATCGTGGCCAACGCCGGCATCCTGGTCACCCGGGTCCTCTACCGGAAGGAGGCCGGCGACCGGCGCTACGTCATCGTGGACGCGGGGATGAACGACCTGGTGCGCCCGGCCCTCTACGGCTCCCACCACCGGGTGTGGCCGGTGGCGACGGAGGCCCAGGAACCGGCCGCCGGCGAGACCCCCGCGGCGGGGGCAGGGGCGTGGGACCTGGTGGACGTGGTGGGGCCGGTGTGCGAGACGGGCGATTTCCTGGCCAAGGAGCGCCGGCTGCCGGGCGTGCGCCCGGGCGACCTCTTGGCCATCTTCGGGGCCGGGGCCTACGGGCACGTCATGGCCTCCAACTACAACGCGCGGGTTCGCCCCCCCGAAGTCCTGGTCGAAGGTGGCCAGCACCGCGTGGTCCGCCGCCGCGAGACCTACGAGGACCTGGTCCGCGGTGAGACGCCCTAGCTAAGTCGCCGTAAAACAATAACTGACTACATTCGGCCGGCTGCGGCGGCGCGATGCGTCGTCGCTCGTCGTCGGAATAGCGCTCCGTTGCTATTGCTCCTCCTCGCTCCTAGCCTCGCGCCGCCTCGCTCGGCCTCGGTGT
>JACQVX010000113.1 GCA_016209495.1 Planctomycetota bacterium | reverse complement strand
GGGTGAGGCCGTCAAAGGGTGGGTGGGATGCTCCGAAAGCTCTTCAGGCGGTGGTTCGGCGGATACGTGCGCATCGATGAGAACGAGATGGTCATCAACAAGGACTTCTACCGAAAGCTCGTCAACGACTCGATCAACTACCACAAGCTGCTGAAGAAGGTCGAGGACCTGAACAAGGACTACTACCTGCCCATCGACCTGGACGCCTACCGTCCACTCGACGCCCTCGACATCCCGGACTTCCTGCCCGAGGACCTGTAGCACCGGAGTGGCGCGACCGCGAGAGGGAGGGTGTATGCCCTCCCTTTCTTGTTGGGTGAGCCCGGCCCGGGCTCACTAGAATGCCCCCCCGTGCAGGACCCGCGGCCGCAGCTCCACCGTCGCCTCGAGGAGATCCTCGCCTCCGACGAGATCCGGTCCCTGGACCTCATCGACCTCCTCGGCCGCCATCGACCCGAGGACGTGGCCGCGGTCATGGCCGGATTCCCCCCGCCGGAGCGGGACCGGATCCTCGCCCACCTGGGACCCGAGGAGACGGGCGTCGTCCTGGAGGAGGCGGACGACGCCACGCGCCTGGGGATGCTGGACGTCCTCCGGCCGGAGACCCTGGCCCGGGCCCTGGACGAGATGGGCCCGGACGAGGGCGCCGACATCATCGAGTTGCTCCCCGAGCGGGACGCGGCGCAGGTCCTGGCCCGCGTGGAGGACGACCAGGCGGCCGCCATCCGCCGCCTGCAGGCCTTCGACCCCGACACCGCCGGCGGGCAGATGACGACCGAGTTCGTCCGCCTCGGCGAGCAGCACACCGCCCGGGAGGCCATCGGGGCCATCCAGGGGGCCGTGGACGCGGAGATGGTGAACTCCCTCTACGTGGTGGACGCGGACGGGGTCCTCAAGGGGGTCGTGTCCCTCCGGGACCTCATCACCGCGCCGCCCGAGAGGCCAGTGCGCGACTTCATGAGCCGGGACGTGGTCTTCTGCTCCACCGGGATGGACCAGGAGGAGGTGGCCCGCCTGGCGGACCGCTACAACGTCGCCGCCATCCCTGTGGTGGACGACCACCACCGCCTCCAGGGGGTCATCACCCACGACGACATCCTGGACGTGGTCCAGGAGGAGGCGGAGGAGGACCTCCTGCGCCTGGCGGGCACGGCCCCCACTTCGCCCACCCGCGAACCCGTGCTGCGGCAGGCGGGGAAGCGGCTGCCCTGGCTCCTCACGACCATGGCCGGGGGCGTCGTCCTGTCGCTGATCCTCGACCGGAACGAGGCCATGATCCACCGACAGGTGGAGATCGCCTTCTTCATGCCCTTCCTGGCGGGGATGGGAGGCAACGTGGGTCTCCAGACCTCCACCACCCTGGTGAGGGCCATGGCCACGGGCGAGCTGGGCACCACGCGCCTCTCCCGCGTGGTGGCGGGGCAGGTAGGGGTGGGCGCCCTCATCGGCACGATCTGCGGGGCCGTGGCCGCCCTGGCGGCCACCGCCATGGACGTCCCGCGGGGCATCGGCCTGGTGGTGGGGATCGCCATGGTGAGCGGGGTCACCACGGCCACGTTCCTGGCCAGCGTCCTCCCCCTGGCCCTGCGCCGCGCGGGGGCGGACCCGGCCCTGGCGGCGGGACCGCTCTTGACCACCATCAACGACATCACGACTCTCACCATCTACTTCTCCATCGCCGGGGCGCTGCTCCAGGATGGTTGAGGCCCCGGGCCGGCTGGGACGCTGGGCGCGGGAGTCCCGGGACCGCGCGGCCGCCGCCCGCCTCCACCGCCCCGCGCTGGAGCTGGAGGCGGCCATCCGAGCGGGTCCGCCGCCGCGCCCCTTCGCCGCGCGGCTCCTGGCCCATGGCCCCGTGGCCCTGATCGCCGAGTACAAGAGGGCCTCCCCCTCGGCGGGCCCCATCCGGCTGGACCTCCCCTGCGGGCGGACCGCGCGGGCCTACCAGGCGGGGGGGGCAGCGGCCATGAGCGTCCTGACCGAGGGCCGCCACTTCCAGGGGTCCCTCGCCCACCTGGAGGAGGCACGCGCCGCGTCCACCCTCCCGCTCCTCCGGAAGGACTTCCTCGTGGACCCCTACCAGGTCCTGGAGGCCCGCGCCGCCGGGGCGGACGCGGTGCTGCTCATCGTGGCGCTCCTGGGCCACGGGGCCCTGGGGGCCATGATGGAGGCCGCGCGTTCGGCGGGGGTGGAGGCCCTGGTGGAGGTGCACGACGAGGCGGACCTGGACCGGGCCCTCGAGGCGGGCGCCACCCTGGTGGGCATCAACCACCGGGACCTACGCAGTCTGGCCGTGGACCCGCTCACCACCGAGCGGCTCGCCCCGGGGGTCCCCGCCGGGGTGACGCGGGTGAGCGAGAGCGGGCTCCGGGGCCGCGCCGACCTGGCGCGCCTCGCCGGGCTGGGCGTCCACGCGGTCCTGGTGGGGGAGCACCTCATGAGGGCGGCGGACCCGGAGGCGGCGGTGCGCGCCCTCGTGGCGCCGGAGGGACCTCGATGAGCGGGCGAGCGGAGCTTGCGAGCGAGCGATGAGCGCCCGGGTCCTGATCTTCAGCGCCTCGGCGGGCGCGGGCCACACGCGCGCGGCGGAGGCCGTGCGCGCCGCCCTGGCCCTGGAGGCCCCCTCGATCCAGGCCACCCACCTGGACGCCCTGGACTACACCAGCCCGACCTTCAAGGGCCTCTACGCACGGACCTACCTGGGCATGGTGAACCGGATCCCGGCCCTGTGGGGCTACCTCTACCAGCAGTCGGGCCGCAAGGGCCTGGACTCCAAGACCCGCAAGGTCATGGCCGTCGTGGACTCCGTGAACTCCCGGGCCCTGGTGGAGCGGGTGGACCAGGAGGCCCCCGACCACATCCTCTGCACCCATTTCCTCCCGGCGGAGGTCTTCTCGAGGCTGCGCCGCCGCCGCCTCTTCGACGTCCCCTTCTCCGTGGTGGTCACCGACTACGACGTCCACGCCTTCTGGGTCGCGCGCCACGTGGAGACCTACTACGTGGCCACGGAGCTGCTCCGCCACGAGCTCGCCTCGAAGGGGGTCCCCATCGACCGGGTGGTGGCCACGGGGATCCCGGTGGTGCCGGCCTTCGCCGGACCGCCGGACCGTGACGCGGCGCGCGCCGGCCTGGGGCTGGACCCGCGGGTCCCCGTGGTGCTCGTCCTCGCCGGGGGGGAGGGGGTCGGGGACCTGGCGGCGACGGCGCGGGCCATCGCCGGGCTCGGCGGTCCCCTGGCCATCCTCGCGGTCGCGGGGCGCAACGCCTCCATGGAGGCGCGCCTCCGGGGACTGGAGATGCCCCCGGGCGTCCGGATCCAGGCCCACGGCTTCGTGACGGACATGGAGCGCCTCATGGCGGCGGCGGACATGGTGGTCACCAAGTCCGGCGGCCTCACCACCAGCGAGGCCGCGGCCATGGGCCTGCCCATGGCCATCCTGGACCCCATCCCCGGCCAGGAGGAGCGCAACTCGGACCACTTCCTGGAGGCCGGCGCGGCGGTCAAGGTGCACAGCCCCGCCTCCCTGGCCTACAAGCTGGGGCTCCTCCTGGGCGACCCGGAGCGCCTCGCACGGATGGCCGCGGCGGCCCGCGCGGCGGCGCGCCCCCGCGCCGCCTTCGACATCGCGCGCCGGGTGGCGGCCCGAGCGGAGGCGGGGCGGGCCGGGCCACGGGGCCGCGAAGGCGGACGGGACGGGCCAGGGTGATCCCCGCCGCCCTACCCGCCTGGCTGGTGGCGGCCTTCGTCCTGGCCCTCGGCCTCTGCGTGGGTTCCTTCCTCAACGTGGCCATCTGGCGCCTCCCGAGACGCTGCCTGCGCCTCTGGCGCCCCCTCTATTCGTCCTGCCCCTCCTGCCGCGCCGCCATCGCCTGGTACGACAACATCCCCGTCCTCTCCTGGCTCCTCCTGGGGGCCCGCTGCCGTCGCTGCGAGGGCCGCATCGCCCTGCGCTATCCGGCGGTGGAGCTCCTGACCGCGGCCCTCTTCCTGCACGCCGCCGGCACCTGTGCCGGCCCGCGGGGCTGGCCGGTGGCCGCGGTGGGCATGGTCTTCGGCGCCGCCCTCCTGGCGGCCACGTGGATCGACGGCGAGTGGCGGATCATCCCCGACGAGATCACCCTGCGGGGGATGGTCCTGGCCCCCGTGGTCTCGTGGTTGGTCCCCGGGCTCCACCTCGTGTCCGGCTCCGCCCTCCACGAGCCCCCGGACCTGAGGCCCCTTGCGGCGCGCCTCGCCCTCCCCTGGCCCGCGGGCGACGGGGGCGCGGCCCGCTCCGTCCTGATCGCGGCCCTGGCCGTGGCGGGCGGGACCGCCGCCCTCTTCCTCGCGCGCTCGTGGTTCCGGGGGCCGGGCCGGGAGCCGGGCTGGGCCCTGGCGGACGGGCTCTACCACGCCCTGGGGGCGGCGGCGGCGCTGGGCGGCCTCGCGGCCCTGGGGGCCTTCCCCGGACTGGCGGCCGACCCGCGCGCTCGCTCGGCCGCCGCGTCCCTGGTGGGGATCTGCTTCGGGTCGGGGCTGCTCTGGGCCATCGGTGTCCTGGGCACGGCGGCCTTCCGGAAGGAGGCCATGGGCTTCGGAGACGTGAAGTTCCTGGGCCTCATCGGGGGCGTCCTGGGCTGGAAGGCGGTGGGGGCCGTCCTGTTCCTGGCCTGCGTGGGCGGGGCCGTCGTGGGGGTCCTCATCAAGCTCGTCCGCCGCACCTCCTACATCCCCTTCGGACCCTTCCTGGCGGCGTCGGCGGCGGCCGTCTACTTCCACGGCGAGGCCATCGCCCGCTGGTTCCTGGACGTCTACCTGCCCTGGTCGGCCGCGCTGCTGGACTGACCCGACGACGAGCGACGACGCATCGCGCCGCCGCAGCCCCGCGCCCGCCATCGCGGAGTCCTGACAATCTTCGAGGCCCATCCACGGGGCTACGGACACCCGACGGGCAGCGGTTCAGGACATGGGCATGGGGCCTGGTTCCCTCTCGGCGGGACCCCCTAGCTCGCCGGATCGCAGGAGCCCCGCCGCGCGCCGGAGCCGCGCCAGGGAGCGTTCCCGGCCCAGGAGCACCGCCACCTCGAAGAGCCCGGGACCGGCCGTGCGCCCGGTGAGGGCCGCCCGCACCGGGTGGACCAGCTTCCCGAACGAGAGGCCATGCTCGGCGGCGAAGGCGCGTGCGCCAGCCTCCAGGGCCGGGGCCTCCGCGAAGGGCGCCTCCGCGATCCGGTGGGCGTAGGACTCGAGCAGGGCCGGGACCTCCGGGTCCTTGCGGAGGTTCTTCACCGCGCCGTCGTCGTAACCGACCTGGTCGCCGAAGAGGTGGCGGACCCGATCGGGCAGCTCGCCATAGGTGCGCAGTCGATCCCGCTCCGCCGCCACCACCCGCGCGAGCCACTCCCGCCGCTCGCCCGTGGGTTCGCCCTCCACCAGGCCGGAGCGCGTCAGGAATTCCAGGCAGCGCGCAAGCACCTCCTCCGCCGGGAGGCGCTCCCGGATGTAGACCCCGCACATCCAGGCGAGCTTGTCCGTGTCGAAGACCGAGGGGGTCCGACCCAGCCGCTCCAGGGAGAATGCCTGCACCATCTCGTCCAGGGCCAGGACCTCCCGGTTGTCCCCCGGGGACCAGCCCAGGAGGGCGAGGAAGTTCCGCAGGGCCTGGGCCGGGTAGCCGGCCTCCCGGTACTCCACCACCGCGGTGGCCCCGTGGCGCTTGGAGAGCTTCTTTCGGTCCATGCCGAAGATGAGCGGGACGTGGCAGAACTCCGGCTGGCTCGCCCCGAGGGCCTCCATGAGGAGGACCTGCTTGAAGGTGTTGGTCATGTGGTCGTCGCCGCGGATGACGTGGGTGATGCCCAGGTCCAGGTCGTCCGCCACCACCACGAAGTTGTAGGTGGGGTTGCCATCGGAGCGCGCGACGATGAAGTCGTCCACCTCCTCGTTCTGCACCCGCACCTCGCCCTTCACCCGATCCAGGACGGCCGTCTCCCCCTCCGGGACCCGGAAGCGCCAGGTGTGGCGCTCGCCAGCGGCAGCGCGCGCCTCGGCGCTACGCGGGGCCAGCCCCAGGCAGCCGCGGTCGTAGCGGGGGGGCCGCCCCGCCGCCTCCTGTTCGGCGCGCATGGCCGCGAGGCGTTCCTCGCTGCAGAAGCAGCGGTAGACGGCCCCGGCGGCCACCAGACGGGCCAGGGCGCGCCCGTAGAGCCCGCCACGCTCGCTCTGGCGGAAGGGTCCCTCGTCCCAGTCCAGGCCCAGCCACCGCAGGGCCTCCAGGATCCCCTCCTCGTACTCGCTTCGCGAGCGCTCCCGGTCCGTGTCCTCGATACGCAGGAGGAACCGGCCGCCGTGGCGCCGGGCGAAGAGCCAGTTGAAGAGGGCGGTGCGGGCCCCCCCGATGTGGAGGTGCCCGGTGGGGCTGGGGGCGAAGCGTACGCGCACGGGGTCGGTCAATACTCGTTCGCAACCTCCGGTCTCTCACCCATGGATGAACGCTCAGGCGATCTCGAGCATCCGCTCCAGGGCGACCACCGCCTCGGCGGCCACCTCGGTCGGGACGCTGACGCGGTGGACCACCTCCCCGCGGACCAGGGACTCCAGGGCCCAGCAGAGGTGCGGGGGGTCGATGCGATACATGGTGGCGCAGAGGCACATGACCGGCGAGAGGCTCCGCACGGACTTGTCGGGGTGCTCGCTCGCCAGGCGGTTCGTCAGGTGGATCTCCGTCCCGATGGCCCAGGTGGAGCCCGGCTCCGCCTCGTCCAGGACGCGCCGGATGTACTCGGTGGAGCCCCAGCAATCGGCGGCCTGCACCACGTCGAAGGTGCACTCCGGGTGGACCAGGACCCGCCCCTCCGGGTGGGCCGCGCGGAAGCGGTGCACGTCCTCCAGGGTGAAGCGGGTGTGCACCGAGCAGTGTCCCTTCCAGAGGACGAACCGGGCCGCCCGGAGGGCGCCCGGGGTCAGGCCACCCATGGACAGTGCCGGATCCCAGACCACCATGGACTCGAGGGGATGGCCCATGGCGTGGGCCGTGTTCCGCCCCAGGTGCTGGTCCGGGAGGAAGAGGACCCGCTCGCCCCGGCCCAGGGCCCACTCGATCAGGCGGCGGGCGTTGGAGGAGGTGCAGACCGCGCCGCCGTGGCGTCCGCAGAAGGCCTTGATGGCCGCCGAGGAGTTCATGTAGGTGATGGGGACGGTGGCCCCGCCGCCCGCCTCCCGCAGGGCCTCCCAGCAATCCTCCACCTGGCGCACGTGGGCCATGTCGGCCATGGAGCAGCCCGCGGCCAGGTCCGGGAGGATGACCGCCTGGTCCGGCCGCGTGAGGATGTCGGCGGTCTCGGCCATGAAATGGACGCCACAGAAGACGATGAAAGGCGAGCGGCTCCGGGCCGCGTGGCGCGCGAGCTTGAAGGAATCGCCGGTGGCGTCGGCAAACGCGACGACCTCGTCGCACTGGTAGTGGTGGGCCAGGACGAGGGCGTCGTCCCCCAGGCTCCGCCGGGCGCGAGCGGCGCGCGCGAGGAGGTCTTCCTCCGGGGCCAGGGCATAGTCGTCCGGAAGCGTCGCCTCCAAGGTCGCGCTCGTCTTGACGGGGACGGGGGCGAGGGCGAGGGCCCCGGCCTCGCGAGGCTCGGTCTGCGGTCCTCCGTCGTCTACCGACGACGGCTGCAGGAGCGGCAGGTTGCGGGAAGGGTCAGCGCGTATGGAGGATTGCACGGTAGCAGCCCTTCGGCCCATGATAGCGTCGCGGCCTCGCGGCACAAGGGAGGCGGGGTGCGCTATAGTCTGTCCGAGCGCCGTACCCCCTCGACGCGCAGCCGAACGGTGCCCCCCGGCAACTCGACGTCCGTCTCTTCGCCAGGGAGACGTCCCCTCAGGCCGCGGGCCAGGGGCGCCTGGTAGGAGATCACCCCGTGTCCCTGGTCGACGTCCCAGGGGCCCAGGATGTGATAGACCTCCCGAGCCCCTGTCCCCAGGTTGAGGCAACTCACCTCGGTGCCTGGGCCTGCCCGGCTGAAGTCCAGGCCCTCCGCCTCGAGGACGCGGGCTCGCTCCAGGGACTGCCGCATCTCGTTGGCCCGGGTCGTGAGGAACCGCTGGCGTTCCAGGGCGGCCGTGTACTCGGCGTTCTCCGAGAGGTCGCCGAAGCCCGCGGCGCGGCCGATGTCCGCCTGGTTCTCCGGGATGTCCACGTGCATCACGTGGTCGAACTCGGCCTGTCTCGCGGCGAGCCCCCGCCGGCTCACCAGGATGACTTCCTCCTCGGCCTCGCCCCGGCTGGAGGCCTCGGAGGAGATGGCCTCCGGGTGAGAGTGGAAGATGAGGAGCCTCACCCCCTCCACACCCTTCTCGGTGATCCCCTTGTTGTAGAGGGAGAGCTGGAAGAGCCGCCGAGCGTCGTCCAGGTTCGCCCCGTCCAGGACCTGGCGCATCCACGCGAAGTCCCCCGCCCCGAACGCCGTGCGCATGCGCCCCACGGCCTTCCGGTCCGCCCCCTCGCCCTCCTCGCGCGCCAGGCCGTCGAGCTGCTGGAGGAAGCGCACCAGGAGGTCGAAGCGGTTCAGCGGGGGCCTCGAGGGGCGCCCGGTCCCGTCCACCGCGCGCGAGTAACGGCCCGCGAAGACGGCCCGGAGCACCCAGAGATAGCGGTCCGGGTCCGCTGCACCCAGGGCGAGGACCTTCTCCAGCGCGCCTCGCAAGGTCTCCGGGGCACCGTCCCCCTCCAGGGCCTCCGCCAGCGCGGCCATGGGGGCGCCCGGGGCCACCTGGAGGAAGGCGGCCCCCAGGACGTCCCGCCAGGACTCGCCGGCGAGGGCGCGGAGCCGGGTCAGGGCGCGGACCTGGATCGCCTCCCCGGGCAGCTCGCCTATGACCCGTCCCGGGTCCGGGGCCGCCCTCAGGAGCGCGTCCGCCGCGCCCACCGCCGCGTCGTCCCCGGCCGCCGCGCCGAGGAGTTTCGCGGTCAACAGGCGGACCGCCGGCCGGTCGCGCCCCGCCTCGATCTGGAGCGCGGCCTCCAGGACCAGGGCAGTGGCGCCCTCCTTCAGCAGGCCCTCGACGTGGGAGAGCTCGTCCTCCAGGCTGCGCATCCGCGCGGCCGCCATCCGCGCCCGGGCGCCTTCCTCGAACTCGACGGGACGGGTCCGGAGGCTGAGGGTGGGGTTGGTGGGGGGGCCCTTCATCTCGATGAAGCGGTCGTGCTTGATGGCCTCGCGGGCCTTCCCCCAGAAGGCGCTCCAGGCCTTCGCCTCCACCACCGGCCCGGCGATCTCGGCGCGCAGCTCGCGGAGGGCCATGGGACGGGCGAGGCTCTGCAGGGTCAACCGCACCACCTCCACGGGGGACTCGGTGGCCAGGGCCAGGAGGGCCTCGCGGTCCTCCCGCTGGCGCACCCAGAGGTGCCCCAGCGGCAGGCGCTGGAGACTGGTGACCGCCCCCTCCACCGTCATGAGGTGGCCCCGGCGTCCCTCGAAGTCGATGCGCACCTGGTCCAGGGTGGCGTCCACGCCCCTCACCCGGCCCACACCCCAGCCGCTGGCATGGAATGCATAGTCCCCGGCCTGGAAGGTCATGTAGCGCTCGAAGGCCTCCACCGCCTGCGCCGTGGGGACCCGGTCCCCGGGCAGGCCGGCTCGCTCCAGGAAGATCTCCAGCCCCTCGCGGCCCTGGTAGTGGGCACGGAGGGCGGTGCGCATCTCCTCTCGCAGGGTCTTGTCCCGGGGCGCTACCCGGAGCGCCTCGCGCAGGGCCTCCAGGGCGTCCGAGGTCCGGCCCGCCTCCCGCAAGGGCGGCGCCAGGGTGAGGAGCAGGGCCACCGCGCGCTCTCGCTCCCCGGCGGCCGCGAGGGCGCGCGCCACCTCCAGGTAGGGTCCGGCCTCCCCGTCCAGGTGCTCGCAGGCCGCGAGCCAGAGCTCCTCGACCCGGTCGTAGCGACCCGCCGCCAGGGCCTGCCGCAGATCGGCCAGGCCCACTGTAGGGGTGCCGGTGTCGCTCATGGGAGTGTTCTCCAGGGGGGATGGGAGCGGGGAATGCTATCGGTGGCGCCGGGGGAGATCAACGAGGTGCCTGCCTCAGGGTCAGGAGGTAGTCCGCGATGGCCTCCCTGTCGCCGGGGTCGAAGCGGTAGATCGGCATCTCGACATGGGAGTACCGCTCGTTGCCCACGCCGGGCCAGGTCCTTGGGTCCTCCAGGTGCTGGAGGAACCATGCCCGGGCTGCCCGGGCCGAGCCCTTGAGTCGTCTATACTTCTCTCCCGCGGCGTCGAGGGGAGGGCCGTTCATCCCGCCGTAACCGCCCAGGCTGTGGCAGGAGGTGCACTGGTACTTCTCCTCGACGAGCCACCGCGGAGGCGGAGGCAGGGGCACCCGGGCGTAGAAGCCGGAGAGCAGGGAGGCGGCGGCGGCGAGGGTGGCGACCTGTAGCAGGGCGCCCCTCACCACCCCCCCCCGCGCCTCACTCCATGGAGGCCACGGCGCGGGCCATGGCCTCCAGGGCGAAGGAGGTGGAGAGCACCGGGTCGTCCTCGTGCATGACGTTCGACTCGCTGGCGAAGGAGCCGTCTTCCGCCTGCCGGTGCAGGAGGTAGTCCAGGACGTCCTCCGGCCAGGACCGAGGCCCCTCCGGGGTCTCGAGCTGCCTCACCCCGGCGGCGTGGAGGGCCTTGGCCAGCGACGCGAGGTAGTAGTAGCGGATGCCCCGATCGTAGGGCACCCGCGCCCCGTCGTCGAAGCCCGGATTGACGTCCACGCCGTAGTGGGCGCCTATCCACCCCAGGGCGGACCTCACCGCCGGGTGATCGGCGGGGAGGCCGCAGTAGAGGAGGCCGCGCAGGCCGTCGGCGGTCGCGCTCCCGTAGGAGCGGAACCCGATGGCCCCGCCCCCCAGGCGGACCATGCCGGCCTTGGACTCCCGCGGGCTGAAGGGGAAGCCGCCGTCCCGCAGGGGCTCCGGGTCCGAGGCCCTGGGGGAAAGGTTCTGGGCCTGGCGGAGGAACTTCAGGGCGCGGCCCCAGGTGGGCGCTTCGGCCCGCAGCCCCGCCGAGCGCAGTCCCTCCAGGACCGAGGAGGTGACCGAGATGTCGGCCCTGAGCATCCCCTCCTTGTTCTCGTCGTAGTAGTCCCAGGCGCCATGTTGCCAGTGGTACTCGGTGTAGCCGAACTCGCCCGTGAGCTGTCGAGCCACCAGGTAGTCGCGGCACCTGCCCAGGGCGTCGGCGTGGGCCTCCGGGTCCAGGCGGGCCAGGGCCGTGGCGGTGAGTGCCGTGGCGTAGTTGCGGAACCCCACGGCCTCCCCCGGGTCCCGCACCGAGCCGTCGTCCACCTGGCACCCGGCCAGGAAGGCCACCGCCCGCGCCGCGGCTCCGGACCACGCCTCCGGGGTGGCGACGCCGGGGACGCGCGAGGCCGTGGCCAGGGCGGCCAGGGCCAGCGCCGTGCACGGGGCGCTCGCGGTGGGCTCCACGTGCTGGAAGTCGGGCCAGGCCCCCCCGGCGAGCTGGCGAGCCACCAGGGAGTCCGCCGCGCGGGCCAGCGCGACCCGGGCCGAGGCACGGAGGTCCAGGGTGCCCACCACGAGGGCCAGTTCCAGGGCCTCCGCGCCGCGGGCCACCCGGAAATGCAGCTCCATGCCCGGAGGGAAGAACTTCAGCGCCCCGGCGAGCTGGGCGGGCTCGACCATGGGTGCGCCGTTCAGGCCCGTGATGACGTCGCCGGGCTTGAACCCGGCCGCCTCCGCCGGTGAGGCGGCCACCACGGCCTTGACCAGGACGCCCTTCCCGGCCCCGGCCGCCTCGCCGAAGCGCAGACCGACCCACCCATCGGCAGCCGCCCCGGCGGGGCCTGAGGCCAGCGACAGGAGGAACGCTAGGGTGGTGACTACGCCCGGTGCCTTAGCCAGAGGGCTCAGTCCCCTTCGTGCATCTTCGGGTCGTCCAGGACATGGAACGACGCCGGGGTCTCCTGGAATTCCTTCTCCTCGTATGTCTTGAACGCGTCCTTGGGGGCCATGCAGAGGAGCGAATACGCCCGCTTGTGCCACCGGCAGAAGAGGGCGTAGTGCCGGATCCGGTAGGTCCCCTCCTCCCCAGTGGTGTCGAAGACCGTGTCCACGCCGGGCCGCTTGCCCTCGGTGAGGCCGTTCGCCGCGGCGAACTCCGCGTCGATGCTCGGGTCGTCCACCTGGAGGTCCCGCTGCCTCACCTTCTTGTAGCCCGGCCAGCGCTGGGAAATCCGGGCCTTGAGCTGGATGGCCAGGTCCTCGAAGTGGTCCGCGGTGGGGAAGTCCTCCAGCTCCACCCCCATGGCCGCGGCCACCTGGACGTCCTCCGCCTTCGTCGGGGGCAGGATCCGCAGGCGCACCGTCGGGTCGAACTGGGCGCGGGCGAATTCCCAGGTCGGGGGCTTCGTCACCTCGAACTTGGCGCTCAGGCTGCGATAGTGGTCTCCCTCGATGAGCCCCTTCTCGATCAGGTTCTCGTCGATGAGCTTCCAGGGCTCCCCCTCCAGGGCCAGGCCCAGGGCCGCCACCTCGGCCAGGTCCTGGACCTTCTCCCGGACCTGGTTCGCGGTGAAGGGCCCGGGGTCCCTCACCCCGGAGGGGACCTCCAGTCCCAGGCCCTTGCAGATCTCCACGACCGTCGCCGAATTCCAGAGGTCCATCTGCTGGAAGATGGTCCCCAGGGCCTCGTCCGCGGCCGGGTAGGGCGTCAGGAAAATGCCCCGGCGGAAGGCCTCGTAGTCGAACTTGACGGTGGCGTAGGAAGGCTCCCACTGCTCCCGCGCGAAACGGAGGTATCCGTTCAGGACGCGGCGGGCCGCCGGCTCCGGAGGGCGCCCCTCGTGCTCGAAGGGCAGGAGGATGGCCGAGCTGATGGCGAAGCTCGACCACTGGCCCATCTGCTCGTAGAGCCGCTGCAGGTTCTCGTAGACGGTGACCAGGCGCGCGCGGACCGCCTCGTGCTCCGCGTCCCACGCCTCCGGGGCGCCCACGGCGAAGGTGGCCTGGGCCGGGACCGGGGCGCGCCCCGCCGGGACCTCCTCCAGGGTGGCCGCCTCCTGATCGGCAGGGTCGTAGGCCACCGTGACGGTGTACTCCCCGGGGAGGAGCCGGCTCTCCGTCGATCCCAGGTGCACCTCGATGCGGCCCGAGGCCACCTGGACCGTGGCGTAGAGGGCGAGCTGCTCCCGGTAGGTCAGGAGGACGCGGACCCAGGCCCCATCGGGCAGCTCGGCCGTGCCCGAGACGGCGAAGCGGACCTCGCCCCCGGGGCCTTCGGCGCGGTCCACCGAGACGATGGCCAGGCCGGCCGGGGCTTCGCGACCGGGGCCGGCCTCCTGGGCCGCCGCCGGGGCGGCGACCGCGAGGACGGCGAGGGCGAGGAGGCGGGCGATTCGCATCATGCTAGTCCCAGATCACCTGGCTCGTTCCGACCACCGTCACCGTGACGTCGTCCACCACGGGGGTCACGAGCGAAGGATTGGCCGAGGCGCCGAATTGCAGAGTGTATTGCACGGGCCCCGTGACGTCGAGGTTCTTCGCGCCGGTCCCGCTCCCCGCGGCCAGGCGCAACCCGCGGCCGTCCTGGCTCACGCCCGAGTCGCCGTCCGCCCCCTGGAGCGTGGCCCCCGCCACGGAGATGGAGGGGGAAAAGGTGGAGAGGGAGCTCCCCGGGGGGACGCCGAGGGTGCAGGAGATGGTCCCCAGCCGGGCGGCCCCGCCGGGGCGGGCGCTCACCATGGTGTGGGTCATCGACGCCGGATTGGTGGAGGTCACCAGATAGTAGCGGTCCGGCCTGCTGGTCTGGGTGTCGTTGCCCGCGGTGTTCGGGTTCTGGGTGCCCAAGCGGACGTTGTCGATCATGACGTTGGCGAAGCGCTGGACCGAGCCCACGCGGATCCGGAGTTCCATGTTGTAGAGGGCCTTGTCCTCGTCGTAGGGCTTGGTGAACTGGTAGCCCGCCAGGCCGAAGGTACCGACCGTGTCGCCGGAGGGGACGGCGCTCGCCAGCCGGATGAGGTTCCAGACCTGCTGGATCCCGGTGTCCTCTCCATAGGTGGTCGTCGTAGTCTTTGTGGCGCCGAAGAAGTCTCCCGAGGTCGTGGTCGTGGTCTTCGTCTGCCCCTTCTGCTTGTAGACCTGGGTCCCCCCGGAGCCGTCCTTGTCCGTGAGGAGAGGGTTCGTGCCTCCGGACGTGGGAGCCCACGTCCACGGGGCCTTGACTCCGTCGAAGAAGATATGGTGCTTGAAAGGATTGTTGGCCTCCGACCCCGCGCTATAGCCCCAGCGCAGGCCCACCTGGTGCCACTGGAACGGCGCCACCGTGGTGGGCATGTTGTACTCGCTCATGGCGAAGCACCAGGTCCAGCGCGAGCGCCATTCGGGCTTGCGGGGGTCGGTCCCGCTGCCCGCCAGGAAGGCCTTGTAGGCGTTGTACTCCGACTCGTTCAGGAAGTGCCAGTAGAGGCCGGTGACGCGGATGGTCCTCCCCAGCCGCTCGATCCGGTAGGTGATGCCCAGGCGCTGGCCGTTCTCGTGGTAGGGATTGAGCGTGTCCGGCAGCATGAAGTAGGCGAGGAGCTCCTGGGTGCCCTCCAGGGTGGGGCTCAGGAACTTGACCCAGAACTCCAGGCTGCCGTAGGGCGTGCTCACCATGGGGATGTTGCCCGCGCCCTTGTAGACCAGGGCGCTGGAGGCCGTGTTCCCCGCGGAGGCCGGGGTCCCGAGCAGGGAGAGGACGCCGTAGGCCCCCAGGCCCCCGGCCTCCAGGACCTCGGTCAGCCCCCGGTCGGCCTGCTTCTGCGGGGCGGGCGAGCCGGCCAGGGGCGCCCCACCGCCATCGGCCGTGTTCGCCGCGAGGCCGCCGCCGAAGAGGGCGGAGAAGGGGCTCTGAGCGGCCTGCCATTCCGTGCCCAGGGTCTGGTAGCCGTCCACCCCCGAGGCATAGCGCACCTGTTCGGGGCCGCTCGCCATGCGGAGCGCACTCACGCGGCTCTGCTCGAAGTCCCGCTGGGTCGTGTGGCGGAAGACGTCGAATACCTTCGCGGCGGCCGACTCGGCGTAGGTCGAGGACACGGTGCCGTCCAGGCGGGAGACGAGCCGGCCCAGGGCCTCCAGCTCGTACCAGCCCATGGACGAGAAGCAGAACTCCGTGGTCCCCGAGAGGAGGGCCTGGGTGCTCGTCCCCCCGGTGGTGGTGCCGGTGGACTGGGGCTGGTAGCGCAGGCTGGCCTTGTCCACCGCCAGGGAGGCGCAGG
This sequence comes from Planctomycetota bacterium, assembly GCA_016209495.1. Taxonomy (GTDB): domain Bacteria; phylum Planctomycetota; class JACQVX01; order JACQVX01; family JACQVX01; genus JACQVX01. The sequence continues at coordinate 2,613 of JACQVX010000113.1, read as the reverse complement.
GGTCCGGTGCGAGGGCGTTGAGGCGGGCATTGGGGTTGGCGCTGGCGAGGACCATGGACCCGTAGTAGCCCTTGAACTCGGCGGCCCCGATGGTCCGGAAGGGGCCCTCGATGAGGGCCGTCTGGTTGTTGTGCGCGTCCAGGGCGGTCTGCTGGGCGGTGGAGAGGGCGAAGCCCGCGTTCGCCACCGCGCTCGCCACGGCGGCCTCGAAGGCGGCCCAGGTCCGGAAGGGCCGCGCCGCGATGAGCCTGTCGGCCAGGAAGCGGGCCTGGACGATGGTGATGGGATCGAGCGCCACCCGCTCCAGCCTCACGAGCTTGTTGCCCGTGATCGTCTGGAGGCCCAGGGACTGTTCCTCGGTGGCGCTCAGGGCCCGCTGGGTAAGCTTGTAGCCCGTCAGTCCGGCCAGGGCCGCCACCAGGACGGGCTTGGGGGCGCCGTTGACGTTTATGGGGTAGCGGGCCTGGGTCTCCAGGGCGCGCAGGTCCCCGGGGAACTCGGTCCCCAGGGAGGGCTTCAGGGCGGTCCCGTCGGCCCACCCCTGCACCGTCACGAAATCGCGGAGGACGTTCCAGCGGGCCAGGGCGCGCTCCCGGGCCACCCGCTCCTTCTCCTCGACATTCGAGACCCCCGTCACCCGCGAGTACTCGTCCGAGGCCATGAGGTCCAGGAGCTGCCGCTCGCTGCGGAATCGCCTTCCGGGCAGACCGAGACGGAAGCTGACGATGCTCGCGCCGAAGCCCGAGGGGATGGGGTTGGCGGGCCCGTAGGTCCGGGAAATCTCGTCCCCCAGGATCTCGAGCATGTAGCCCAGCGAGACCTGGGGGCCGTTCAGGTTGATCTGGCTCGCGCAGTCCACGACCTTGACCCGGTAGTCGGCGGTGTACTCGCTGGTGGTGGCGCTGGTCCCGTAGTAGGAGGCCTGGGTCGCATCCGTCACCTCCGCCAGGGGCTTCATGGGGCCCGCCTTATAGGCCCAGGGCGCGTTCGCCGGGTCGATGGAGTTCCGCTCCGCCCAGCGCCGGAGATCGGCCAGGGCCATCTCGATGCCCGTCCGGGCCGCCGTCTGGGCGTGGAGGCCGTCGAAGTAGTCCCGCGTGACCATGCTCTCCACCCGGGTCACGGTCACCAGGACCGCCGCGTAGAGCATCAGCATCGAGAGGACCCCGAGGACGAAGATGTAGGTCACGCCCCGGTCTCGGGTGCCGGCCCGCGCCGCAACGACTCTCCTGTACCTGCCCATCGAAATCCCTCCCGGGTCGGGAAACACCACCAGCCGCCGCCACCCCGGTCGGGGCGGCGGCGGCCGGCTATTGGAGGAAGGTAAGAGTGATGTCCCGAGCAAGGCGAAGGACATCACGGACTTTGCCGGTTCACCTAGCCGGTGAAATCGTCCTTCGCTGCGGCGTTGCCCGCGTCGATGTTGCGGTCCAGGCTCGAGTCGTGTCCACCGTCCACGCTGACACTGGTGGCGTTCTTGGCGAACCACTGCTCGATGGCCGTGCTACCCTTCGAGCCCGTGAGCTGGGAATAGTACGTTCCACTGTTGAACAGGGCGGCGTCGGAGAGCCCCTTCTCCACCTGCCACCCGCCGATGAAGGCCGTGTCCCACTGGTAGTAGCTGCCATCGGGCATGGTCACGCCGACCCAGTAGTGGTTGTACGGCGAGGGCGTGTCCCAGCCGCGGATATCGAGAGACCTCTTCTGCCCGCTCCGGTCCGTCCAGTTGAACGTGAACCGGGTGGCGCTCTCGAAGGTCGAGGCGTCCTTGATCCCCGTCCCGGACATGCTGCCGCCCGTGACGCCGTTGGCGGCGTTGAACTTCCCCATCAGGTAGTCCTTGACCATGCCCGCGGCGATGTTGCCATGCTGCCCGCAGGCCCAGGCGGCCACCGGGAGCGCGACGATGACCAGCGCCAGCGCGATTCCAATCCACTTGCCACTCATGTCCCTACCCTCCTCTAAGACCATTCGACGGTACGCCGTCGCCCTGGAGAAGTATCACACTTCGTGCCCCTCGTCCAGGCTGGGGTGAGTGGGGAACACATCCTATCCCACAGGGTGTTAGGCCGATCGGAGGGCTCCTGGAGGCCTCCTCGGGACCCCAGGATCGTTTCCATTCGGCGACACCTGTTCCCGAGTGACGACACATGTGCCGTCACACCCACCGACGCCGACGCTCACGCTCACGTCCACGCCCACGCTCACGTCCACGCCCACGCTCACGTCCACGATCACCTGCAATCGGTGGACTCTCTCCGTGAGGCGGCATAGACTGGGCTCGCCATGACGGACGAGGCCCGGGCCATCCTCGAGAAACTGCCGGAGGTGCTGAGGCAGACCCCCGAGCTGCGACATGGGATCTTCGAGATCATCGCCGAACGCTTCCCGCCGCGGGAGGAGATGGCGAGGGTCCTGGAGGAGATCCGTGACCTGCGCGAGGAAGCCAGCCGGCGCTTCGAGGCCATGGACCGGCGCTTCGAGGCCATGGACCGGCGCTTCGAGGCCATGGACCGGCGCTTCGAGGCCATGGACCGTCACTTCGATGACGTCTACGCACTGCTGCGCGACGTGGGCCACAAGACCGATGTGGTGGTGGGCGGCTTCACCCGC
>JACQVX010000102.1 GCA_016209495.1 Planctomycetota bacterium | reverse complement strand
GGCGGCGCGTCCACCGTGGCCGGTTGGTTGCCGCTCGGGGGGTCGGATACCGGCGGCGGCCTGAGCATGACCTCCTCCACCGCCGTCGGTCCGGACCTGGCGCTGGACCCGCGCGGGCTGCCGGTCATCGCCTGGCAGCAAGAGGTGGCGGGGAGCTGGCGTGTATACCTGCGCGTCTGGGACGGTCAGCGCTGGATCGAGCTCGGCGGCTCCGCTACCGGCGGCGGCCTGAGTGGTACCACCGGCCATGCCCTGAGACCCCGCGTCGCCGTGGACTCCATGGGGCGCGCGGTGGTGGCGTGGAACGAGCTGGAGACCGGCAGCCGTACCCTGCAGGTCTACCTCCGGCGCTGGAGCGGCACGGCGTGGGACGCACTCGGCGGCTCCGCCTCCGTGGGCGGTCTCAGCCGGACGTCCGACCACGCCGAGGCCGTCACCCTGGCCCTGGACGCCACGGGGAACCCGGTGGTGGCATGGGAGCAGACCATCCCGGGTAGCTGGCCCCGATACCGCCAGGTCTACCTGCGGCGTTGGACCGGCTCCGCGTGGGAGGAGCTGGGCGGCTCGGCGACGGGAGGGGGCGTGAGCGCCACGCCGGGGCAGTCCCAGATGCCCTCGGTGGTGGTGGACTCCCTGGGCAGGCCCGTCGTCGCCTGGCTGGAGGGTGACCCGCGAAGCCGCGAGGTCCGCCTGGCCCGATGGGATGGGCGCGCCTGGACCGGGCTTGGCGGCTCCTCGGGCCCGGGAGGGTTGAGCCTGGGCCCCACCGGCGAGGACTATCGCCCCGCCCTGGCCCTGGACGCAGCGGACCGGCCGGCGGTGGCCTGGTCGAACCTGGACCCCACGGGGGCCTGGCAGGTCTACCTGCGCCGCTTCGATGGGACCGCATGGGTGGAGCTGGCGGGTTCGGGGTCCGGGCCCGGCCTCAGTGCCACCCCCGGGGCCTCGCGCTTCGCCGACCTGGCGGTAGACGCGGCGACCGCCAACCCGGTCGTCGTGTGGTCCGACACCTCGGGTCCTTCGAGCGGCTGGGAGACCTACCTCCGCCGCTGGGACGGGGGCGCGTGGGTAGAGGTCGGCGGCTCCGCCACGGGGGGCGGCCTCAGCGCCGGCACCTCCGGTTCGTCCCAGATCCCCAGCCTGGCCGTGGACGCCCAGGGGCGGCCGCTGGTGGCCTGGGAGGAGGGGGGTGCCCTCACGCAGGTCTACTTCCGCTGGTGGCGGTAGGCACGGCGACCCGGGGCGGGCGCTACCGGCGCAACTCCTCCACCATGTGCGGCAGCTCCGGGATCACCAGCTTCGCCATGGCCAGGTCCACGGCCCCGGGCGAGCCGGGCAGGCTGATGAGGACCTTGCCACGCGCCGAGCCGGCCACGGCACGGGAGAGCATGGCCGCCGGGCCGATCTGCTGGTAGGAGAGGTGGCGGAAGATCTCCCCGAAACCGTCGATGCGCTTGTCCAGGTGGGCGCTCACCACCTCGTGGGTCCCGTCCCGTCGCGACAGCCCGGTCCCACCGTTCAGGATGATGGCGTCCACCCCAGGGTCGGCCAGGCAGCGGTGCAGGACCGCGGCCACGCGGTCCGGCTCGTCGGGGACGAGGAGGCGGGCATGGACGCCATGGCCCGCGAACTCCAGGTGGGCCGCGACCCTGTCCCCGCTGGTGTCCGTCGCAGGGGTACGGGTATCGCTCACGGTGACGACCGCGCAGCGGCAGCCCGCCGGCGCTCTCGCCTTGTGGTCTTCCTGGCTCACGCGTCCTCTCTTGGTGCGGAAGGGGGGACTCTACCCCACCGACGCGTCCTCTCCTGGTGCGGAAGGGGGGACTCGACCCCTCCGCGGGCTCGCCTCCTGCTCGCCCGCTCCGGGGCCGGGGTTGCCGCCGTCGCTCGCCCTCCTGGCTCGCTTCCCCGCCGGGGGCCCCGCTGGGGCCCCCGGGCGGCGGCGGCAACCCGTTCGAGTCCCCTCCCCCACCCACCCCTCCACTCCGCGCCGCTCCTCACCCCACCGACGCGTCCTCTCCTGGTGCGGAAGGGGGGACTCGAACCCCCACGGGTTGCCCCACAGGAACCTAAATCCTGCGCGTCTGCCAGTTCCGCCACTCCCGCATCTCGCTGGTCGCCTCCGAAACCTATCCCCGCCCACGCCGCGAGTCAACGAGCCCCTAGTAGCTAGCCTGGGTCTGGTCCCGGAACCGGCCGTCGTAGCGCGCGCGGCCCACCGTGCGCTGGAAGACGAACTGGCAGATCGGCAGGTCCGGCTTCACCGCCAGGGGGACGGGCCCGCAGTTGGACATCTCCAGGCACTGGTGGTTCGAGATCCCGGGGTGCATGAACGGGGCGGCGATGTGGACCAGGAGCCCCAGGCGCGCGAAACGGCTTCGCCCCTGGAGCCACCCGCAAAGGTCCTCGGGCAGGGTGATGCGTTCGCGGGTGATGCCCAGGATGGTCTCCTGGGGCATGATCAGGATCTCGTCCCCCGGCCGTACCACCACCTGGTCCGTGATCTGGTGGTAGTCCGCCTCCTCGGTGACGTGGAAAACCTGGTGCACCTTGCGGAAGACGTAGAACTTGTCCCCCAGGTGCAGGTCCACGGAGGCAGGCCCCACCAGGGCCTCCTGGAAGGGGTCGATGCCTATGCGCCCCGCGTGCACCTCCTGGATGATCTCGTCCCGGGTCAGGACCCCCACCGCCTCACCGCCTTTCCCCCGCGGCCCCGCCGCGGGCGCTCGCGACCACCTCCGCCGCCCCCCCGTCCAGGAGGCGCCGTGCGAGCCCGTTCCCCAGGGCCGCGGCCTCCGAGGCCGGCCCCTCCTCGACCCCGCGCACGCTGCGGCGCCCGTCCGGGGAGACCACCGCCGCGACGAGCCGGAGCCGCCCCTCGCCTGTCTCCAGGGCGAGGGCCCCCACCGGGGCCTGGCAGCCCGCCTCCAGGGTGGCGAGGAGCGCGCGTTCCGCCTCCACCGCGCGGGCCGTGGGGACGTGGTGCAGGGCGGACGCGAGCCGGCGGGCATCGCCCTCGGGCCGGGTCTGGAGGGCCAGGGCGCCCTGGCCAGGGGCCCCCGGGAAGGCCTCGGGATCCAGGGGTCGCGCCGCGCGGGCCCCCAGTCCCAGCCGCCGCAGACCCGCCACCGCCAGGACGCTTGCGTCCAGCTCGTCCGAGTCCACCCGCGCGAGCCGAGTGTCCACGTTCCCGCGCAGGGGCAGCACCTCCAGGTCCGGCCGGACAGAACGCAAGAGGGCGGCCCGCCGGAGGCTGGAGGTCCCCACCCGGGCCCCCCGGGGGAGGTCGTCCAGCCCCAGGCCACCGCGGCTCACCAGGCAGTCCCTGGGGTCCTCCCGGAGAGGGACGGCCGCGAGACAGAGCCCCTCCGTGGGCCCGGTCGGCAGGTCCTTCAGGCTGTGCACCGCCACGTGGATCCCCCCGCCCCGCAGCGCCTCCTCCAGCTCCGCGGTGAAGAGCCCCTTGCCCCCTATCTCGGGCAGGGGCCGATCCGAGAGCCGGTCCCCCGAGGTGTGGACCACCTCGAGGGAGACGGACAGCCCCGGGTGGAGCGAGAGGAGCCGGTCTCTCACCCATGCCGCCTGGGCCAGGGCCAGACGGCTGCCGCGTGTCCCGATGATCAGTCTGCCCGGCAGAGAGGCACCTCCGGGGGGAGGCGGCGCAGTCTACCCCCGCCGCCGCGGGCCGCAAGCGCGCTCCACCCGAGCGTCCCTCTACAGAGCCTCCCCCGCCCCGCCTCCGGGCCCGCCGGGACCCGCTAGCGCGCCACGGGCGGGCGTCCAGCCCCCGCGAGGATTTTCTTCAGGATTTCCTGTCGGCCCAGACCGTGAGGCCGGGCGGGGTTGCGACGGAGGTGGCCCCGGCGGCCGATGGAGGGCCGCGTCGCGCGCCCGGCGGTCGCCACGCTTCGGCCAGGGCGTCGGGATGGGTGATTCCATGGGTGGAGCGTGTGCTCGCCGTCCCCTCGTCCTCGTATCCCTGGGCCTCGTCGCGGGCGTCCTGGCGGCGGACTCGGACTGGGTCCCGCGCGGGCCGGCCCTCCTGGCCCTGCTGGTGGGCCTGCCGGCCGCCCTCCTGGGGCTGCGTGCCGGCCCGTGGCGAGTGGCGCCCCCCGGCGAACCCTGTGGCCGCGCACGCGGGGGCCCGGTCCTGGCCTCCCTGACCCTGGCCGCCCTGGGGGTGGGCGCCCTGGCCTACCATGGCCGCGTGACGGGTCGGACCGACGGGGTCCAGGCTCATGCAGGCCCGGCGGCCGGGCTCCTCGTCCGCGTCCGGGGCGAGGTCGCCGGCCTCCCCTCGCAGGACCTGCGCCACGGGCGGGCCCGCACGGCCTTCGACCTCCGGCTGTGCGCGGCCCTGGGCCCCGAGGGATGGGGCCCGGCCGCCGGCCTGGCGCGCGTGATCGCCGGCGGCGTGGCCGACGGGGTGTTCCCGGGGGATCGCCTCGAGCTCGTGGGGAGGAGACGACCGCTCCCCGTGGCCACGAACCCGGGCCAGGGCGACATCTCGGCGACCCTCCGGCGACGGGGCGTCCGCTGCCTCATCGATGTGGACGAACCGGAGGGACTCGTTCGCCACGGACCGCCGCGGCATGGACCGGTCCGGGGCCTGGCCGTGCTGCGCGCCGGACTGGCGCGCGGCCTGGACCGCGTGGCCCGGGAGCCCGGCCGCTCCCTCATCAAGACGCTGATCCTGGGGGAACGCTCGGGACTGGACGCGGAGACGGCGCGGGCCTGGCAGCGCGCGGGCATCGCCCACTACCTGGCCATCAGCGGCCTGCACGTCGCGGCCGCCGCCGGGGCGGCCTGGTGGCTCCTTGCGAGGCTCGGCATCCCCCGGCGACTCGCCTCCGCCGGGGTCCTGGCGGTGGTGGCGCTCTACGCGGGCCTGGCGGGGCTCCGGGCCTCCACCTTCCGCGCCGGCGTCATGGTGGGCTGCATGGTGGCCGGGGAGGCCGTGGGCCGGCGGGGCGACCCCCTCTCGGCCCTTGCCCTCGCGGCGACGCTGACCATCCTGGGCGACCCCTCCCAGGTCTTCGAGCCGGGATTCCAGCTCTCCTACGTCGCGGTCCTGGGGATCCTCCTGCTCATGGCTCCCCTGGGCTCCCTCCGGGGCGGGCGGGGCGGCCTCGCGGAGCGCCTGGCCGACGCCCACACGCCCTGGGGCCTCTGGCGTCTGGCGCCCGCCCTGCGCGGGGCCGTCGGCGTCAGCCTGTGCGCCGCGCTGGCCACGACGCCGCTGGTGGCGCGGCACTTCCACCTGGTATCCCTGGTGGTCGTGCCCGCCAACCTCCTGGCGGCCCCCGCGGTGAGCATCCTCCTGGCGCTGGGCGCCGCGACGACGGTCCTGGCCGTCCCCTGCCCGGGGCTGGCCGCCGCCCTGGCCTGGCCCTGCGAAGGCGCGGCCCGCTACCTCCAGGGGTTGGGCCGGCTGGCCGAGTCGCTGCCCGGCTCCTGGCTCCCGGTGCCGCCACCCCCCGGCTGGTGGACCCTCGTCTGGTACCTGCTCCTGGCGGCCGCGGCCCTGGCCACGCCGGGAGGCGTCGGGACGGCCTCCGGTCCGGAGAGGCTGCGCCGCGGGGTGGTCGTGGCGGCCCTGTCGGGGCTGGTCTCGCTCCTCGTCCTCCTGGCCTGGCCGTGGACGGCGCCGCCGCGGGAGGCTCGGCTCACGGTCCTCGACGTGGGACGGGGGACCGCCATCCACCTGGAGCTTCCCGGCGCCGGGCACCTGCTCTACGACGTGGGGCCCCCGCTCGCCGGCGAGAGACGCATCGCCCCCTACCTCTGGAGCCGCGGCGTCCGTGGCCTGGACGCCGTGCTCCTCTCCCATTCCGACCTCGACCACGTGGGCGGCCTGGAGGAGGTCCTGGACCGATTCAGGGTGGGGAGGGTGCTCATCCCGTGGGGCTTCGGCCTGGGCCCGGAGGGCCTGCGGGTCGTGGAGGGTCTGCGGGCGCGCCGGGTCCCCGTCCTGGTGGTGCGCGGCGCCGGCCCCCGCCTCGGCCCGCTCCGGACCCTGGCCCCCGCGGGCGCGCCGGGGGCGGCCTGCCCGGCCGACAACGACGGCTCCCTCGTCGCCTTGCTGGACTGGCGTGGCTCCCGGCTGCTCCTCACCGGGGACCTCCAGCGGGAGGGCATCGGCCAGCTCCTCGCCTCCGGCTGGGACCTCCGGGCCGCGGTCCTCCAGGTCCCCCACCACGGCAGGGCCGAGCCCGCCCTGCGGGGCCTCCTGGACCGGGTCCGGCCGAGGCTCGCCCTCACCGACGGCGGCAGCCACGGGGCCGCTCCCGGCACCCTGGGGCTCCTGGCGGCCCACGGGGTCGAGGTCCTCTCCACCCAGGGGCAGGGCGCCCTGAGCCTGGCCTGGGACGAGGGGCGCGGCACCTGGGAGGCCCGCGGATTCCTGGACGGCCCCGTCGTCCCCCCAGGCGGGCGCTGAGGCGGCGGGCGGCTCGGAGGGCGGGCGGGCCGCCTCGCGCGCCGCGGTGGTATGAGGTCCACTCGCTCGGATTCCCCGTTCCACGACCCCCTCGACGCTGCCCGGCACTCCGCGGCGCAGGCGAGGCAGGGCCGCTGGGCCATCCTCAGGCCGTGGTCACCACGGCACCGCCGGGACCCCGAAGGGGTTCCAGCAGCGGTCGAGGACCGCGAAGAAGAGCGGCGCCGAGGGGAGCATGGTGGCGTGCATCAGGGCCACGGCCAGAGGGGTCGGGAGGGCCCTCCGGCGCAGCCGCCTCAGCCTCATCCCCCCCAGCGTGAGCGCAAGCTGCACCGCCCAGAAGGCCGACCAGTAGCCCTTCAGCTCCCGCAGCACCAGGGTGCTCAGGAGCTCGTGTAGGGCCCCGCTCAATGCGAAGGCCGCCACGACCGCGGTCACGGGACGCCGGCCCAGGCCCAGGGCGTCCCGCGCGGCCCAGCGAAGGAAGCCGTGGACCCAGAGGTTGTAGCGGCGCCCCCAGAAGTCCTCGTAGGAGGTCGCGAGGATCGGCATCCGCACCAGCGGGACGACCCTCCCCAGGCAGGCGGCGACGAGCAGGTCCGAGAGGGCCTGGGCCCCGCACGCGAAGGAGATCATCTTGAGGTAGATCCACAGCCAGTAGGGGAGCGCCTCGGGGGCCAGGGGCCCGAGGAGGAGCACCGAGGACGAGGCCACGCCTCCGAAGGCCAGGCCGCGCGCCAGGGCGAGGGCGGGGCCCGGGGCCACGGGTCGCAGGTGGGCCGTGAGCCGGCGCGAGGAGAGGGTCAGCTCGTCCACGAGGTACGGGCCCCATCCATCGCGGCCGTGGCGGAGGCGGTGCTCGAGGGCCGTCAGGTTTCCCAGGACCGTGCCGGCCCCCAGGACCAGGATTCCGAAGCGGGCGGCCGGGTCCTCCGGCAGGCACGAGATGGTCAGCCCGACGTAGCCCAGGATCAGGGCCCAGCCCGAGAGGCGGCGCCACCGCCTCTCGGTCCCGCGCGAGAGCGCCAGCGCCCCGCAGGCCGCCGTGAGGAGGGGCGGCGAGGCGACCAGGATGACGAGCCAGCCGGCGCTCGGACCCACGATGGCGCGGCGGGCTACGCCCCCCCGGGGCCGGCCCCCGGCGGCCCCCAGCGCTCGCGCTCGCGGCGGCTGCGCTCCGCCCACCGCTGCCCGATGAAGGGGACCGCGGCCTTGAACCGGGTGAAGTCCAGCCAGAGGACGTTGGCGATGCGCCAGGCCTCCGCCAGCCCCCAAGCCGCCACGAGGATCAGGGCCCCGAAGAGGATCTGCAGGGGGTGGAGCTGGAAGGCCGGCTCGTCGAGCTGCCGGAGCACCGGTCCCTCCACCTTCCGGGCGGCGAGCTGCAGGTTCCGGTACTCGGTGATGGCCAGGTTGGCCCCCACGAAGGCAGCGGTGCCGTAGCCGGCGGAAAGGAAGAAGCGCCGCCTCATGCGCCTCTTCTCCCGCTCCCAGGCCTCCCGCTCCTCGGCCAGCTCCCGGGCCGTCTTGGGACGCCGGGCGTAGGGGCCCTCCTCGTAGACCAGGATCTGGCACTCCTTGCACGCGCGGGCGTGGTCCAGGACCTCCCGCACCCGGTCGCCCGACAGGGCCCGGCCGGGGTCCGGGGGCGTGGCGAAGGCCTCCTCGGGGACCTTCCGCAGGACGCGCGCCAGGTCCGGGTCCAGGTCCAGGCCATCGAGCGGGGCCCTCCCTTGCCGGTGGAGGACCAGGACGTGGAAGAGGGGGTAGAGCTGCTCGCGACGGACGTGTCCCACGGTCAGGCCGAGCGTTCCCGGACGAAGCCGGCCGCGTTCCGGTGCCCGCCGCCGCCGAAGCCGCGGGCGATGGCGGACACGTCGAAGGCCCCCTCGGAGCGCAAGGACCACTTCTCCTCGCCCCTGGCATTGACGCACCAGACGGCGGCGAAGGAGGCCTGCGGGTGGACCTGGAGGAGGCGGTTGGCCACCTCGGACGCCAGGACCGAGGTGTTGGCCGCGGGCACCCGGTGGCCCGCCAGCTCGACGAAGGTGGTGGTGGTGTCGACGATCTCCTGCACCGTGCGGCCCTCGTAGCGCAGGATGGCCTCGCCCTCCTGGCGCAGGAGCGCCACGGCCCCGGGCTCCTCCGCGAAGCGGTGCCAGGTGTGGAAGTCCTGCGGGTGGGAGCGGAGCGCCGCGATGACCTCGCGGGTCCCGGCGACGCGGAAGCGCCAGAGGTCCTTGTCCTCGATGTGGGCGAGCAGGGGCGGGACCGCCGCGTCCGGGTGGAAGCGTCCCCAGGCCAGGGCGCAGCCGCTGCGTTCCATGTCGAAATGGGCCCCCGGGAGGCCCTCCAGGTCGTCCCGGGCCGAGAGGTGGTGGTCGTGGACCTCCAGCGAGGCCACGCGGGGACGCCACCCCTCCAGGACTTGTCGGGGGTAGGCGAAATCCAGGAGGTAGACGGCCCGGCCGTCCACGTCCCCGGGCGGGGGCGCCCCGTGGCGCACGGCCCGGTATTCGGCCCGGTCGCCCAGGCGGCGCCACGCGGCGTAGGCCGCGCCGAAGCCGTCCAGGCACTCGGCGTGGTAGAGCACCAGCGGCCCCGGTCCCTGGTCCATGGCCCCCCCTCCCGAGGGGGGAGCATTATAGCTACATCTCGGCGCCGAGCGTGGTAGGGTGCCGCGGGACCACGAGGGAGGATCCGCCCCTGGCACCCCACCGCGTCATCATCCGGCACTGCCCGACCTACGACCCGGACCGCATCCGCGCCATCGTCCGCGAGGGCCTGGAGGAGCTGGACCTCCGGCCCCGCGGCCGGGTCCTGGTCAAGCCCAACATCGTCATCGCCCACCGGCAGATGTTCCCCCATGCCTACACCCGGCCCGAGTTCATCGACGGCGTGCTGGGGGCCCTGCGGGACCGGGAGGAGCCCGGGACCGTGGAGGAGCTGGCGGTGGGGGAGCGCTGCGGGATCACCATCCCCACCCGCATGGCCTGGAAACAGGCAGGCTACCCCGCGGTGGTCCGGCGGCACCGCGCCCGCAGGTATTTCTTCGATGAGGTCACCCAGGTGGAGGTGCCCCTGCGGCACCCGGACCGCCTGCGGGACTACCTCTACACCCCCGAGCCGGTGGCCCGGGCCGACTTCTTCGTCAATTGCCCGAAGTTCAAGGCCCACCCGTGGACCACCGTGACCTTCTGCCTCAAGAACTACATCGGCATCCAGGACGACCGCCACCGGCTCATCGACCACGACTTCGGACTGGACCGGAAGGTGGCGGACCTCCAGGAGGTGGTCCAGCCCCGGTTCGTGGCCATCGACGCCATCGTGGCGGGCGAGGGGCGGATGCTGACGCCCCGGCCCTTCGACCTCCAGCTCGTGATCCTGGGCGACAACCAGGTGGCGGTGGACGCCGCCTGCTGCCGGATCATCGGCGTGGACCCGACGGCCGTCCCCCACATCGCCCTGTGCGCGGGACGGGGCTACGGCTCCCTGGACGCCGCCGACGCCCGCCTCGGCGGGGACGTGGGCCTCGACGAGGCCGCGGCGCGGGCCAAGGGCTTCCAGGTGGGCCTGGTCCGGGTCGAACGCTACTTCGAGGGCAGCCGCATCCGGGCCCACGCGGGTCCTCCGCCTGCCCAGGAGCTGACGGACTACTGCTGGGGGGGCTGCCCCGGGGCCATGGAGGAGGCCATCGAGATCATCCGGCAGCTCGACCAGACCACCGACCGGCGCATGCGCCCCCTCACCGTGGTCTTCGGGGCCTACGAGGGGCCCCTGGAGCCGCGGCCCGGCGAGCGGGTCATCTTCATGGGGGACTGCGCGCGTTGGAAAGGCCGGCTGGACGGGCGCGAGGTGGACGTCCAGGACCTCTACGTGGAACGTCACCACAAGGACCCTTGCCACGCCCGCGTCACCGATGTCTTCCTGAAGATGGGAGGCGTCCTCTGGAACCTCTTCCGGAGCCGCAAGGACCCCCACGTCCGCGTGCGCGGCTGCCCGGTCTCCGTGGCGGAGCAGACCCTCTACCTGGCCCAGGTGGGGGGAACCCGGAATCCCTATCTCCTCCCGGCGACCGCCATCCCCTTCGCCCTGGGCTGGACGGGCTGGCGGCTCCGGAGGCTCTGGCGCTGGGTCACGCTCCAGCCCTACCAGAGACGCGACGCCGGGGGGCGCCCGCGGGGCTAGCCACGTCCCAAGGGGCAGGGTAATCTATCGGGTCCAGGCTGGAGGATCTCCCCGTGTCCAGGCCCCTCGCCCTAGCCCTCTGCCTCGCGGCCTCGGCCTGCTCCCTCTCGCAGCGCCACCACCCCCCGCCGGCTACCCCCCCCGCGGCGGCCGGGCCGGCGCGGCGCCACTTCGAGTTCCGCTACCTGGCCCGGGTGGGCGCGGCCGCGGCGGCGGGGGCCCGGGGGCTGGACCTCTGGCTCCCCTGCCCCTCCAGCGACGAGCTGCAGGACGTGAAGACCCTCTCGGTGAGCGGCGCCCCGGGCCACGGGCTCACCGAAGACCCGGTCTACCACAACCGCATCATCCACTTGCGGGTCGAGGACCCCACGGGGCCGGTGGAGGTCCAGGCGGTCTACGAGGTGGTCCGGCGGGAGGGCCTGCGTCCCAGCCTCCGGGGGGCCGGGTCGCAGGCCCTCACGGAGGCGGAACGGACGCGCCACGCGCGGCTCCTGGCGGCGGACTCGCGGGTCCCGGTGGAGGGGACGGTGGTGGAGGCCGCGCTGCGCGAGGCCGCGCTGCCGGGGCCGGGGAACGCCCTCAATACCGCCCGCGCCATCTACGACCACGTCTGCCGGACCATGAAGTACTCCAAGGCGGGCGAGGGGTGGGGCCAGGGGGACACGGTCTGGGCCTGTTCGGCGCGCTACGGCAACTGCACCGACTTCCACGCCCTCTTCATCTCGCTGGCCCGTTCCCAGGGGATCCCCGCCCGCTTCGAATGCGGCTTCCCCCTCCCCCCCGAGCGCGGGGAAGGGGCCGTGGCCGGCTACCACTGCTGGTCGTCGTTCTACGTCCCGGGGACCGGCTGGCTCCCGGTGGACGCCAGCGAGGCCTCCCGGCACCCCGAGATGCGCGAGTACTACTTCGGCTCCCTCACCGAGGACCGGGTCACCTTCACCACCGGACGGGACGTGATCCTGGACCCGCCCCAGAAGGGGGAGCCCATCAACTTCTTCGTCTACCCCCATGCCGAGGCGGATGGCGAGCCGGTCGAGGTGGAATGGGAGTTCTCGTTCCGCGACCTGGACTAAGGAGTCGTAAAACAATAAATGCGTGAAACACCGAGGCCGAGCGAGGCGGCGCGAGGATAGTAGCGAGGAGGAGCATTAGCAACGGAGCGCTTTTCCGACGACGAGCGACGACGCATCGCGCCGCCGCAGCCGGCCGAATGTAGTCAGTTATTGTTTTACGGCGACTAAGGGCCTGATGTC